>DATIKK010000031.1:0-45975 GCA_035477635.1 Bacteroidales bacterium
GCCGCAACAGGCCAGCCTGTTGAATTGGAAGGCGGTTATGGCGCATTTCATGGTGGCAACCTGCCCAACGACAACTCCGGAGTGCTCAGGTTTGTAAGAATTGAGTATGCAGGCATTCCCATTAACCCCAATGAAGAAATCAATAGCCTCACTCTGGGTAGTGTAGGTTCGGGCACAGTGATCGAAAATATCATGGTTTCATTTGGTCTTGACGACGCATACGAGTGGTTTGGAGGAACGGTGAACGCCCGTTGGCTGATAGCATACCGCAATGTGGACGACGACTTTGATGTGGATATGGGATGGACAGGTAATGTGCAATATGCAATATCCATTAGGGGTGCAACGCTTGCCGACCAGTCCGGTGCCAACACTTTCGAGATTGACAACAACGGAACCGGAAGTGCAGCAGAGCCATTTACCTCAGGGGTATTCTCCAATGTTACGGTTATTGGTCCGAAGAAAAACCGTGACCTTCCTATAAGCCTTCAATATTCGAATGCAGCCCATCTGCGGCGCAACTCGCGCACAAGTATCTACAACTCGGTATTCACGGCGTTTCCCAACGGTCTGTTTATTGACGATGACAGGCCCGGTTCTGGCCAGGCAGCATTAGATGGACATTTGCAAATCAGAAACTTGTTTCTTGCAGGTGTATCCCATTGGGGTGGAAACGGGTATGGCTCAGCCGGCACTATCTTTAGCGGTGCTCCTGCCAACGGGTTGCAGCACCCCACACTGCCACGCGGCACAGCGATACGGCACCATGCAAATTTTCCCCCCGGCGGTGCAGAAGGTGCAGCAGCATTCAACACCTGGTTTAACACAGCGGCTTTCAACAACCGATTGTTTGATAACTGGGAACTGCTCGGCCTGAATCAAAATATATTCGACCTGGGAGTACCCACCCTGCTGCCCACCGCACAAAGTCCGCTACTCAATGCCGCTCGCTGGGACAACACCCCAAAAGCCACCACTTTCTTCGAAAGGGCTACTTTTGTTGGCGCTTTCGGAACCACCGACTGGACAAGTGGTTGGGCAGAATGGAATCCGCATTTGGTTACCTATTTTTAATATCTCAGCCCTCATCTGATGAATTTACAAGCCGGAGAAACTCCTCCGGCTTTTTCTTTTTGCCGTTTCGGATTTTGCCCGAAATGGAATTTTTTACCCATTCTTGCAAAAAACCTCACCTGTTTTCCTGTTTTGTGCACTACATGATTGCCCGTGAAATGCACTATTGAATATCAATTAATTACGAAAAAAATTAAAATTCAGTTGACCCGGCAAATATTTGGGGAATGTTAATACGTAAAAAGAAGAAAAATAGTGGGAGCAAAAGTATCCAAATCCTCGTCAAAACGAGTTTGTGTTTTGCGAATCATACCCGTTTCATTTTTTCTGAAATGGTTAATCCGGACAGGGTAACATACGGGGCGTCCTGTTTGGCGGACCTTGATTAAAATGGTAAATCAGCGAAATTTCGTGCGACCCGCCCGTAGTATTTATAAGTCGGGAGATAGTCATATCGTAGCTATAGCCCAGTCGCAGAAACCTGGTGCGAATTCCAGCAATGGCAACAATGGCATCGTTGTTGAATAAACCGTGCTCATAATTGTTAAATATAGGTATTCCCCGATAGAGGAGTCCAAGCGAAATGGGGTGTTTGCTCCAATATAATCCTACATCAAGTTGATTGAACTTCCCCTGATTTCGGTATAATAATGCAAGTGAAATACTCTCATCAGCATCGCCTCTTAGAAACCCTCCATATTCGTAGCGATATCCGGCAAAAACCGAAAACTTCATGGGTATCCGGTTTACCTGTCCATCGAGCATTGAGCGGTTGGGACGCATAAGGTTATCAACAGTGAGTCCGGCCCAGATAGTATTTGAGTGAGCCACAACCGATGCTGCTGCATCAAAGTACCTAACGCGTTCGATAGGTACTACAGGGTTTACCGTTGTTGGCCTGTGCTGGCCACCCAGGTCAAGTTGATCGCCAAACGTAAGCCGGAAAAAATCCAAAGTTCTTTCTGCAACACTGAAAGCCACTCCGGGACGAAGTGTCAGGTTATGGTTAACCTGGAAATTGTACGAGTACATAAGATTCATCGAGGTGTTGGCAAGACGTCCTGTTCCGGCCTGGTCGCGCAGTACCAGCAATCCAACACCACTGTTAAAATTGTGAAAATAGTGATCGAGCGAAAAGGCGTAAGTTACGAAGGCGCCGGGGATTGATGGCCACTGATTTCGGTAGTTAAGGCCTAACCTGCTGCCGTCGGTGGCCCCGGCAAAGGAAGGAGCAAGATAAAGAGGGGCAGCATAAAACTGCGAAAATTGTGGTTCCTGAGCAATTAACCTGAAATTGGCCTGAATAATACCAATCATCAGGACAATACAGACTACCCCTTTATACGCTGTTGAAAGCCCAGGCCGACTTAGTATTTTTTTCATCCGTAAATAATTTTTAAATTAAGGTCGGATGAACCCCGAAGGGTTCGCTGAAAGCAAACTCGCATAATGAATTTTAGCTTCGCTGAACTTCGTTTCATCCGTGTTTGTGTTTTTTGAATCATGCTCGTTTCATAAATCAAATTTTTAATCATTTCAGTATTCCTGATTTTTTTAACGAATCAGGGTAACATCACCCGACTTTGTTTCCCTGCGGTCGGTACCAAAGCAAGTGTACCTTACCTTCCACACATAAACGCCCATTGGCGCAGGCTTATCCCTATAAAATCCATTCCACCCTACATCCGGATCTTCAGATCGGAATATCAACTCTCCCCATCTGTTGTAAATCTCCAGTACATACTGGTCGATACCGAAATGCACCGGATGAAACACCTGATTAAGCGGATCGCCTGGTATAAACCGTCCATCGCCGGGACCTTCATTAACCGGGGTAAAGGCATTGGGAAAATACATTTTGCAATTTTCTCCGGCTCCAACAGCGCCAACCAAAATTTTTGTATCATAACATACCGGGTAGGTATTGTTGGTAACGGTAAGTTTAATATCATAAACTCCCACACGTTTATAGTAGTGCACCGGTTCAAATTCGGTTGTGATGGTACCATCTCCAAGATCCCATTCCCAACTGTAAGCATTGCTCGAAAGGTTCACAAGCCTCACCGATTCGTTGGGTAATGTTACTTCAGGAGGCATTACCTTGAAATCGGCAATAGGTGGTTGATGTACCGTTATGGTATGGATGACAGTATCGGAACCTCCAGGGCCTAAGGTAATTAAACTCACATCATAAATGCCGGGGTGTTGAAAAACATGACTGGGGTTTCTCTGATTTGAGGTATTACCATCTCCAAAATCCCACCAGAATGCCTGA
This sequence comes from Bacteroidales bacterium, assembly GCA_035477635.1. Lineage (GTDB taxonomy): Bacteria > Bacteroidota > Bacteroidia > Bacteroidales > UBA7960 > UBA7960. The sequence continues at coordinate 3,350 of DATIKK010000031.1, forward strand.
CTGTACAAACTCTGGTTTGCAAAGTTTACTGCAAAAGGCGGACACCCGGTTAAAGGAGCCTGAAATTGAGCAACGGGATAAGGGGCACGGATTACAATCTGTCTGGTAAGGTTATCAAAGCACCATCCGTTCGACAAATGCAGATTGACATTGTAAATGCGGGTGTTGAGATCGCCTTCAGGGCGTCTAAAATCGTGGGTGAAACTACCAGGGTCGTTTTCAAATATCCGAACCGTACCATCGTCAAGATTCCAGGTGTAGCGCCAACTGCCCGGCAATGACTGATTGGTAAACAAAACCCTCGAATCAGGGTATATCTGGATAGCGGGTGTAGCCATAAAATCTGCAACAGGTTTCGGGTAAACGGTTACTCGCCTGGTAATTGTGTCGATACAGCCAAAAACTGAAGTTGCTGTTAGTTCAACATCATAATGGTTGGTAGTTTGGTTAAAAGCATGGAAAGTCTGACGTGGATTTGCAGCAATTGAAGTGGTATTATCATTAAAATTCCATACAAACCTGTCGGAATTTATGGATTGGTTAACAAACTGAAGATTCAGAGGCGAACATCCGGTTAAACCACCGTCGGCAACCGTAAAATCAGCTTTTACTTCAGGAAACACCCTAACCTGCTGCTCAAATGAGTTGGAGCATCCCCACTGGTTCGATGCTACAAGTGTTATCTGAACGTTGGTTGGCGTAGAGGTAGTATTCCTGAATTCCCATGAAAGGTCGCGACTCAGAGGAGTTGCCTTGGTTTCATTAAATACCCAGTTAAAACTTGTAGCTCCTACCGATTCATTGTCAAGGTTTACCATAAGCGGAGAGCACCCCTGAAGCACATCGGGCACAAAATATGACAGCGGGCGTGGAAAAACAGTTACAGTATCGGTTGTTTCGGAGCGGCATCCAAATCTGTTGTGGGCAACCAGCCTGACTTGTTGTTCTCTGATAAGAGTATTACTGGTGTTTTGAAAAACATGACTTGGTGCGGTTGAGTTGGTTGTAATACCGCTTTCCAGTTCCCAACTGTAGGTGTAACCCCCACTTGTATAATTTCTGAAATCAACCCTGTGTGGATGGCAGCCACTCAGGTTTCCGCCAAATTGAGCTGCAACTAATGGATATGCTTTAACATTAAGGCTGAAAGTATCCTGACATCCAAATGCATTTTGCACCTGGAGGCTAACATTAAATATGCCAATTTCATCAACAGGGGGCTGGATAAAAACGCTACTTTGATTTCCCGGGGAAGTTGAGGTTAATCCATTTCCAAAATTCCAGAGGTAGGTAGTGGCACCAAGGGAACGGTCGGTAAAAAAGGCCTGGTGCGGGCTACAGGCAGGATCGAGAGGCGCGTCGAAAAGAGCTTTCGGAACAGGGAAAACCTGAATGGAAGTCATAAGAGAATCGCGGCAACCATATATGTTCTCTGCCCATAGCCAAATATTATAGGATGTCGGGGCGATGTGGCTATAATTCGTAAAAGTATGCTGGTGTGTAGTATCTGTAACCAGAGAGCTTCTGCCGTCGCCGTATTCCCACCTGAAAGGATTTGTGGCAGTGGCGCCGGTAGAAAGGTTGGTTAATTGTACCTCAAGGGGGTGACAACCATTTAATTCGGAGACATTGAAATGGGCATCAACCATTGGAAAAACATCAAGAGGCAATGTAGTAGTATCAGAACAACCAAACTGATTGGTAACGAGCAATTCCGGATGAATGGTTATCAGGTTGGGAGTATTGTTTGCAAAATTGTGAACAACATTGCCCGGAACCACCTGGTAAACAGCTCCATCGCCCATAGTCCAACGGTTTGAACCTGAGCCAAGAGATCGGTCTATGAAGGTTACCTCAAATGGAGCACATCCCTGATCCAATGGAAGCTCAAATTGAGCCACAGGTTTGGGCAATACTGTTACTGGCTTTATTATGGTATCATGACAATTGTATTGAGAAGTGGCTATCAATTGCACCTGATAAGTAACAGGAATCAACGGGCTCTCATTAACAAAGGTTTGCACGGGTGATATTCTTGATGAGGTGCCGCCATTTCCGAAATTCCAATTATATATAGAAGCGTTATTTGAGAGGTTTTCAAAATTCACGTATAGAGGGTGACATCCTGCTGCCGGCATTTCGAAATTAGCCGTGACCTCAGGGAAAATTGTAACATCGTGCGAAAATTCTTTTATGCAACCAAAATTGTTTTCAACAATTTGCCTAATCCTGAATACGCTTGGATTAGGGCTGTTATTTGAGTATAAATGTCTTATCTCGGCTGCTCCTGAAAGCGATTGGGCTCCATCGCCAAAATGCCATACATGGTTTGTAGCTCCAACCGACAAGTTGGAAATTACAATTTCATGGGGTGCGCAGAATGAATTGCCTGCAGTTGTAAAACCTGCTTCCAGGCGCGGGAAAACCGTAATGGTTGAATGGGCAGTATCTCTGCAGCCATATATTGAGGTGGTAATCAAAGAAACATCAAAAACAGAAGGTTGTGCAGGATCACTGTTTGTAAACGTTACAACCGGCGACCTAACCGATGATGTACCCGAATTATTTCCAAAATCCCAATGATAAAAATCAGCTCCAACCGATTGATTATCGAAACTTACCTGCAGAGGACCACATCCCTCCACCAAACTTGGCACAAAGCGCGCTTCCAACGTAGGATAAACAATTACTGACCTTATTAGGGTATCGGAGCACCCATAAGCATTTGATGCTATAAGCCTGATGTTAAACACCCTTGGAATCGGAGAATTATTTACAAGAGGGTAAACAAAAGTTGGCTCTGAAAATGTTTGTTCCGGAGCTCCATCACCAAAATCCCACCTGAATTGGGTTGCTCCGAACGATAGGTTGGTAATATTTATAAGGTACGGGCTGCAATGTTGGGGATAATCAAATGCGAATTCAGCTGTTATAGCGGGTCTGACCATTACACGGATTGTATCAACATCAACGCATCCAAATCTGGAACGTACCCTTAATATAACAGTGTGGGTTGTATCGCTTGACGAAAAGTTGTTAAAGGTATATGTTGGGTTCCTTTCATTTGAGGTAGAGCCATCGCCGAATTGCCACGAAAAAAAATCAGCTCCGCTGCTCAGGTTTTGAAATGTTACCTGAAAAGGAGCACAACCGCTCAAATCGGGTCCGGCCGATGCCACAATATTTGGATAAACCGTGATACGCGCCGACATTGTATCTATGCAGAACAAATTGTTCCGGATTGTAAGGAGCATATTATAGGTTACCGGATTGCTGGTGTTGTTAACGAAGGTATGTTGACGCGTGGCAAAGCCAGAATTAATCAAAGTTCCATCGCCAAGATTCCAGTTGTAGTAATCTGCGCCCAACGACTCGTTGGTAATATTTACCGTAAGCGGAGAACATCCGGATGTTTCGCTCAGGCTGAAGCGAGCATTCATAGGCTCGGTAACACGAATGGTAACACTTGCTGAGTCAACCATACCGCACGCTCCTCTTACGGTAACGGTGTACATCATTGTGGTGTCGGGAAATGCTATTGGTGTCCTGCTAAACGGATCGCTTAAAAAATGAGGAGGATTCCATTCGTAGGTTATACCCCCTGAAGCAAAAAGTTGAACGCTCTGCCCATAGCAAATTGCTTCAAAATCAGTACCTGATTCTACAATGAAGGTCGAGGCCTCAACCACGTTAAAATCGGAAAAGTACCCATACATGGTACCCGATCCAGCGCCCCCGTTAATCAGACCCAGGTGAAAAAGGTCCCTGGTGTTTTGAATGAGACTTGGTTGCCCCACGAGTATAGCAGCGGTAAAATCGAATCTGGCGGCCAACCAGTCGGCATTGCCAACAACCGGCAGAAAAGCCGAAGCCGGTATCAGGGTTGTACTTCCGTTAAGTATAAAACTCCCCTCGGCGCCTCTACGCACCATGATGTTTAAAAAAAATCTCTCACCGGTACCAGCTTTCGAACGTGTAAAAGCAACCTGACTTGAACCGGTGCATGCATCAACCGGAGGCAGAACAGCTCCACCCATTTCGCATCCAAATCCTGACACGTGAAAAGCATATGCCGGGTGAGTTGTGCGGATATGCCGTATAATAGGCAACCCCAAAATAACGCGATGCTGCTGGCCTTCTTGTATTGTTGTTACATAAACCCCATCAACCAGAATATCGGTATTGTTCTCTGTGGCAAGTATATAAACAGACTCGTTCATATTTGCGTTCAACTGTCCCCGCATAACTATGTATTCGGTTCCGATAATATTAACCGGTATCAACTGATCGCCAATAAGGTCGCGGCAACCGGCCACAGGGTTAGCATCTACTGAATCATCGCTTATGGTGATAGCTATGGGCTTATCAGAGGTAACCTTGGTACCAACCAACCTGTTGGCGGGTAATTGCCCCGGACGAGGAAAGGCTCCGGTAAAAATCCGGTTCGGCGCTACTGCATACGTTTGCCCCCTGTTTAATATAATTTCGATAATGCTTCCTGGTGGGAAGGGAGTGGCCTCGTTGCCGCTAAATGCAGGCCGCGTAGGCATAATCCGGACTACAGTATTATCTTCTTTGGCAACAATGTTTATGGTAGAAAAGGGTTGGGGATTATAACTCCCATTACGCCAGTTGTTTTGAAATGGAATATAAAATTCAGTACCAAGGGCATTTCGCCCTTTAAGTGAAAAGATGTCGGTGTTAAAGTGAGTGCCTATTTCAAAGTAGGCAGTGATGGGAGTTGTGGATGTGATTTGAAACCCCCGGTTATGAATCTGACTTGGCATAGGATGCCAGAAGATGTTGTGAAGGGGTGAAATATCAAGTGTGTGGGCAGCGTTAGCAGCCATATTAATAACCACAGGAGTAAAAAGCGGATTGGCCGGCATCGAAACGGTAACCGTGGCAGGCAGTTCCATCGAGGCAAAGCGAAAGAAAAACCTCCTGCCCCCCAAATTAGAGGGGATATTGGGATCGAAGCCATGACCTTCAGTAACCCGGGGAGCAACAAACCAAAACTCCGTATCAGTTTGCCCCCAAGCAAAGTCAGATAACAAGACAAGAAAAACCAGTAAAAAAAAAGGTTTTTTCATTGTAATGACAGCGTTCGTCAAATATTTCCAAAATTTACTCCCTGTAAGTATATTTGGATTGTAGTTGCCGGTACTCTTTCAAATTCGTTAATCAAAAATATTCTCATACCCCTTCGCAAAAAAGAGTATTAACACTGCATTTGATGAGGCGTGACTGAATAAAACCACCAATAGTTTTACACGGTATGAAACAGGTGTTTTTTATCCGGTAATTTTCGGTTTTTTTCGTAGTTTTTTATCAATTTGTCTGAACAATTAAATTTTAATTTTAGCAAAGAAAAAATCAGCTTTTTTTGAAAAATTCTTTTTCAAAAATCTGTTTGCTTTTCCGTGGCTAGCTCAAACAAATCAGATTGGTAATTTTTATAATTTGTAAATCCAACAAATCGGCTTCCAGGCTGTTAATTCACATAAATACCCAATCGGTTTTATTTTTAACTTTAAAAATTTCTTCTGCCATTGAAAATATTGTTATGAAGAAATTCTCATATACAGGGAATACAGAAATATCTGCAATTGAAGGTCTATTTGAGCAATATTGTCGCGATCCTGAGACTGTTGATGAATCGTGGAGGCTGTTTTTTGAAGGGTTTGAGTTTGCCCGGACGTATTTCCCGGAATCAGAACAGGCAACAATTAAAGATTTATCCGATATAAGCAATGAATTCAAAGTAATTGAACTTATAAACGGGTACCGCGAAAGGGGGCATCTATTTACTCTTACCAATCCGGTTCGAACCCGGCGCAAATACACCCCAACACTCGACGTGGAAAATTTTAATCTGAGTGCCGACAGCCTTAAAAATATTTTCAATGCTGGCCAGGAAATCGGATTAGGAAAAACCACCCTTGAACACATAATTGAACATCTGAAACAAACCTATTGTCAAAGTATTGGGGTTGAATATATGTACATCCGATTTCCGGAAATAGTTTCATGGTTAAAGGACAGGATGGAAAAAAGCCGTAATACACCACATTTCGATAAGGTTAAAAAAAAGCAAATTTTCGAAAAGCTAACTGCTGCGGTTAGTTTTGAACATTTTCTGCGAAGGAGGTTTCCTGGTCAGAAAAGATTTTCACTTGAGGGTTGCGAGTCTTTGATCCCGGCTCTTGATTTTCTGGTCGAAAAGGGCGCCACCATGGGGGTAAAGGAAGTAGTAATGGGTATGGCACACCGGGGAAGGCTCAATGTGCTTGGCAACATTCTTAAAAAACCCTTTCATAAAATTTTCAGCGAATTTGAAGGCAAGGAATACGAAGATGAAACTCTGCTGGGCGATGTAAAATATCATATGGGTTGCACGCTTGAGTCGGTTACGCGCTCAGGGCATATAGTCCAGGTGAGCATTGTGCCGAATCCGAGCCATCTCGAAGCAGTTAATCCGGTAGTTGAGGGTATTTCAAGGGCTAAAATTGACCAGCTATACGGGAGCGATAGCGGACTGTTATTACCCGTTCTTATTCATGGCGATGCAGCAATTGCCGCTCAGGGTATTGTTTACGAAGTGATTCAGATGTCGCAATTACCTGCTTACAAAACCGGAGGAACCATTCACCTTATAATAAACAATCAGCTTGGTTTTACGACCAATTATCTGGATGCCAGATCAAGTATTTATTGCACCGACGTTGCTAAAACAATTCAATCGCCGATTTTTCATGTAAATGGCGACGATGTGGAGGCCGTAGTTTATACCGTTGAAATGGCCCTGGAATTCAGGCAACGCTTCGGCCGCGATGTATTCATCGACCTGTTGTGTTATCGCAAGCATGGCCATAACGAAGGCGATGAACCCAGATTTACTCAGCCTGTGCTTTACAAAGTAATCGAAAAGCATCCCGACCCGGCCACAATTTACCTTAACAAATTACTCAAAGAACAAGTAATAGAAAAGCAAGAAGCCGAATCTATGAAAAGAACTTTTGAGGACTTGATGGAATCAGAGCTTGAATTAGCCGCCAGCATTAAAAAGGGGTTTATTGATCCTTTTCTTGAAAAGACATGGCAAGGTTACCGAAAGGCTTCCGGCAAGGAAATTTTCGACCGGGTTGAAACCGGTATTGATAGAGATTTGCTTAAAATGCTAGGGTTAAGGGCTACCCGCCTGCCCGAAGGAATGCCGTTTTTCAAAAAGATGCGCAAACTAATGGAAGAAAGGCAGACCATGATTATTTCAGGCGTTGGAATAGATTGGGCAACAGCCGAAATGCTTGCTTATGCTTCCCTGCTTGGGCAAGGAGTACCGGTGCGAATAACAGGTCAGGATGTTGAGCGTGGAACATTTAGCCACCGTCATGCCATTGTTAAAATGGAAGATTCGGAAGAAGAATACGTACCTTTAAGCCATTTAGGTGATAATCAAGCACGTTTCGAAATTTACAATTCGTTGTTATCGGAATATGGCGTGCTGGGTTTTGAATACGGATATGCCATGGCCAGCCCCGGAAGCCTTGTTGTATGGGAGGCGCAGTTTGGCGATTTTCACAATGGCGCACAGATTATAATCGATCAGTTTCTGGCAACCGGCGAAGAAAAGTGGAAGGTATTGAACGGGCTTGTGCTTTACCTTCCTCATGGATTTGAAGGTCAGGGGCCTGAACATTCAAGCGCCCGGATAGAACGTTTCCTTGGTTTGTGCGCAGAAAACAATATGCAGGTGGTAAATTGCACCAAACCGGCTAATTTTTTCCACCTGCTGCGCAGGCAGATTTTAGGAAGGTTTTTAAAACCACTTGTTGTTTTTACGCCAAAAAGCCTGCTGCGCCATCCTGAAGGTGTTTCGAATATAGAAGAATTCACCCAGGGGGCATTTTGCGAGGTAATTGACGACCCTGAAGCCGACCCACAGGTCGTTAACCGTGTCCTAATTTGCAGCGGCAAAATTTATTATGACCTAATAGAAGAGAAGAAAACCAAGGGTTTCTTCCAAACGGCCATAATTAGACTTGAGCAATTATACCCGCTTCCTGAACATCAACTAAAGGTTATCTTTGAAAAATACAACAAGGCAAAGCGTATAATCTGGGTCCAGGAGGAACCACAAAACATGGGGGCATGGCCATTTCTGGCATTAAACCTTAGCGATATTGCTCTGAGTATTATTGCCCGCCCTCCAAGCGGAAGCCCTGCAAGTGGGTCGCTCAAATTCCATCAGATGCAGCAAAGAAAAATTGTCGAAAAGGCTTTCGAAGAATGCGAATGTACAGATGTATGCCGCGAATGCAAACAGCTTTGCATCAGCCATTTAACAGAAATCATATAAAAATTGCATATGCTTATCGATATTATCGTACCATCGGCGGGAGAATCAGTTAGCAAGGTTGAACTTGCCAGGTGGTTGGTTGCTGGGGGCTCATGGGTGGAAAAGGATCAGGAAATAGCAGAAATTGACTCCGACAAAGCCACTTTAACCATCAATGCGACTCAGTCAGGGGTGCTTCGGATCCTGGTGGATGAAGGAACTGAAATGCAACCAGGAACGGTAATCGGACAAATTGAGGTTTCCGCAGAAGTCTCATCTGCGAAAGCAATTTTAACTGCAGATACCGTCCAGTCCCAGCTATCAACTCCCCCCCTTCCTGAAGCAGTTATTCCGCATCAACCTTCGCCCATCAATTCATCATTGCAGACAGAAGATGAAACCAATCCTCCAATCACCTTTTCGCCCCAGGCAATAAAGTTGCTTGAGGACTTGGGGATTGGTAAACCAGATACAGAATTAACCTCCTCCAACCGGAGAATTACCAAAAAAGATGTTCTGGCAGCCATTTCAACCCGATACAATGTGGGGAAGCAAAATGAAGTAATTGACTCGATTGCTGATACTTCAACCTGGTGGAGCGGCGGCCGGGAGGAAAACCGCCAGAAAATGTCATTGCTGAGGAAAAAGGTGGCAGAGCGCCTGGTTTCGGTTAAAAACCAAACCGCAATGCTTACGAGTTTCAATGAGGTAGATATGTCGGCAATCTTCGAAATAAGGGAAAAGCACAAAGATTCTTTTAAAGAAAAGTATGGGGTTAAGCTCGGGCTGATGGGTTTCTTTATCAAAGCTCTTACTGAATCAATTCCATGGTTTCCGCAAGTTAATGGAAGGATTGAAGACAACCATCTCATTATTCCCCGCTATGCCGATGTGGGCATTGCCGTCAGCACGCCAAAGGGTTTGATGGTCCCCGTTATTCGCAATGCAGAGAGGTTGTCTGTTGCCGGCATCGAATTAAAAATTTCGGAATTGGCCGAAAAGGCCCGTAACAACAAAATAAGCATCGAAGAGCTATCGGGTGGAACCATTTCAATAACAAATGGAGGCGTTTTTGGCTCTATGCTTTCAACACCCATTATCAATCCTCCGCAAAGCGCCATATTGGGAATGCACAGGATTGTTGACAGGCCTGTAGCCTACAAGGGGCGGGTCGAAATCCGTCCTATAATGTACCTGGCCCTTTCATACGACCACCGGATTATTGACGGCCGGGAATCGGTTGGATTCCTGATAAAAATTAAGGAAAAGATTGAAAATCCGCTTCTATTTCTGCTCAATGAAAAAGATCCATCTGCACGGCTTTTAGGCTTAACCTGATTCAAGTAAAAAAATTATTTTTAAAAAATATGGCATTAATAAAAAGTATCAGAGGAATGCAGCCCAAGTTTGGAAACAACTGCTACCTGGCCGACAATGCAACCATTATAGGCGATGTGGTAACGGGCGACAATTGCAGCATATGGTTCAATGCGGTTGTTCGAGGTGATGTGAACAGTATCCGTATTGGGAATAAGGTAAACATACAGGATGGGGCTATAATACATTGCACTTACCAAACAGCACCAACGGTAATTGGCAACAATGTTTCAATTGCACACAACGCAATTGTTCATGGATGTGTAATCGAGGACAATGTTCTTATTGGAATGAACGCCATTGTAATGGACAACGCCAGGGTTGGGCAAAATTCTGTAATTGCAGCCGGGGCTGTAGTGCTCGAAAACACAATAGTTGAACCGGGAGCAGTCTATGCCGGCATACCTGCTAAGAAGGTTAAACAGGTTGATCAGGATTTAACCAGGGGCCTTTTGGAGCGAATTTCGAACAATTACCTCAAGTACGCATCCTGGTATAAAGATTCGCAACTCGATAGCAAGCTATGAAAAAAAACCCTTTAAAAGAAAAGGGTTTTTTGCTGGTTTTTTAATTTATAATTCCAAGCCGGGTCTTAACAGGTTGAATCAGGTTATCTCCCGGAGGGAAGAAAATAACTGCCCCAGTTGCAGTATCGAATACGTAAGTATAACCTAATTCTTTTGCTACATCTTCAATAGCCTGGCGGGCCGCCTGAATAATAGGAGCCAGCAGGCGCTGCTCCATCTGAGCAAGGTCTTGCTGTGCCAATTCCTGAAACTCCTGAACCCGTTCCTGAAGATTGTTTAACTCGCGTTGCCTTGATTGCCTGATAAGCTCGGAATATGTAGCTTCGTTTGCGACATATTCCTGGAATTTGGTCTGGAGTTCGGTTTGCATTTCAGCAAAAGTCTCCTCGAGAGTCCTGGCATGGTTTTGCAATTGAACCTGAGCAGAGTCGCGACCGGGCATTACTGCAAGCAACTCGTTAGTGTTAATATGTCCGAACTTTAGTTGCTGAGCATGCGCGCCTGAAGCAAAAAGCATTAAAACCAGTAGGGCAAGAAAAAACAATTTTTTCATTCGTATATTTTTTGATTAGATTAGGATGGAATTCGCATGATAAATTTACATCACTTGTTTATTTAACGAATCATGCTCGTTTGGTAAGTGCAGTTTTGCGTGGATAAATATTATTTTTTATGGTTGACAAAAATAACCAATCTGACTTAAATAGAACAAATTTTAACAGGCTTTAAGAATATTTGTCCGAGATATTAAAAAACCCAAAAAATTTTTGAATTAAAAAAATCACATGTATATTTGCAGCCTCAAAACTCAAAGCGGAAATAGCTCAGTTGGTAGAGCACGACCTTGCCAAGGTCGGGGTCGCGGGTTCGAGTCCCGTTTTCCGCTCCAAACGACCTCTTTCAAAGAGGTTTTTTTATTAAATTTGCCTAAATGCACGCTCTTTTGCCCGGATGGTGGAATAGGTAGACACCCAGGACTTAAAATCCTGTGGCCATTGCGGCCGTGCCGGTTCGAGTCCGGCTCCGGGTACATTTTCAAGCTTTCAATTCGGTTTTCTTGTACCTGACCCCCCGATGATCAAGATAATTCATAACAAACCCGAAATTATCAGGATCCATCCCAATTAATTCGAGAGGAAAAACTCCTTTCCCGGTAAATTTACCCTGCAATACCAATTCGGCGCATGCTGTTGCCGTAAACCCTGTGGTACGCCCCATTGACGAAAGCCTGGTGGCATTGTCATATTCATCGTACAGATCGTAAACTATTTTTTTTGACACACCTTCATGCTTGCCTTGTATTTCAATACGCATAACGGTAAATTCGGGTTCGTCGGGCGAAAGTCTCCAATCGTTTATCAGGATTTTGCTCGTAAAATCAATTGGTCGTATATCAGTATTATGTATGGTCAGGGGAGTTTTTTCAAAAAACCCCGCTGCTTTTAGTGCGGTAATAAGTTGGAGATGTCCAGGGTAACGAAGGGTTTTTTCGCGCATGTTTGGGATATGTGGCAGGTTGATCAATAGCGAGCGCAACCCGTCTGTATGAAAGCCTTCCAGAGTTCCGACCTTTTCGAAAAATACAAGTTCAGGTTCGCTCATGGCTGGTTTTGTAAGCAGTTGGCCTTTTTCTTTGTAGCGTGCCGGCCTTATGTATTCTTCAACAACATCGATCGGCGAAAAGGGGGCTTTGTAATAAAACGGATAAGTTTTAACCTTAGGAAGTCCGCCAACAACATACTCAAACCGCTCTATATCCATTATCTCGTTGTAATATCCAACTATAAGGTTTGGCATACCTGGCGCCACACCACAATCGGTAATTGCCGTTACACCACGTTTTGCAGCAAGAGCGTTGAGGTCCATAAAATCTTCAGACATAAAAGAAATATCAATAATGTTCTTTCCAGCCTCAATCACTGTACTAACGGTATTGTATCCCATAAAACCGGGTACTGCCGAAACAACCAGGTCACAATCCTTTACCAAACTGAAAATGGTTTCCTCCTCCATAAGGTTGGCGCTTGCAGTTTCAATAGGATAGTTGGCCGAAAGAAAATTAAGTGATTGTTTATCAACATCGACCGAAAGAACCTTATGATTTACCGAAAGGTCAACAGCAATGGCCTTTCCGACCATGCCTGCTCCCAAAACAATTATTCTACTCATAGAAAAAATGGATATAAATAAATTAAACTAAACTTCCGACGCTAAGTTAAGAAAATATATAGAGTTGGATGTCATAAATTATTATTTCTGAAATTACTATGCGCTTTGTTTAATTTTGCAACTGCTACTCCAATAACATTCCGAAGGTTTTATAAATGAACAACAAGAAAGGCTTTGAACATTCCCGCAACCGGAGCAAAATAATTATTGCTGCAATGGTTTTAACCGGTGTGATTTTCTTAATCCGGCTTTTTCAAATCCAAATGCTTGACCCTTCATTTAAATTGCTGGCAAGCGGAAACGTTTTAAGGTTTATTACCGAATATCCTGCACGTGGCTTGATATTTGACCGTAATGGCGAGTTGATGGTTTACAATGAAGCTCATTTCGATCTGATGGTAGTTCCTGGTCAGATGGGTAGTATCGACACGCTTGAGTTTATTACCCTGCTGGGTATTGATAAAGAAACCTTTGCAAATCGCCTTGACAAGGCGCGACAGCATTCGAGGTTTCGTCCTTCTGTTTTCGAGTCGCAAATTGACATGAACACTTTTGCAGCCTTTCAGGAAAAATTGTTCAGTTTTCCAGGTTTTTTCATTCAGCCGCGAACCCTCCGGGGTTATGTTTACCCTATTGCAGCACACACTTTAGGATATATTGGAGAAGTAGGGCCAAATGAAATTAAAAACAACCCTTATTATAGGCCTGGCGATTACATAGGCATAAGTGGCATCGAACTCTCCTATGAAGAGGTTTTACGAGGTCGCAGGGGTATAAGGGTAAGAATGGTTGATGTACTTAACCGTGATATTGGTGCCTACCAAGACGGAAGATACGATACCGTAGGTGTAGCCGGAAGAGACCTGTTTTTAACACTTGATGCTACCCTCCAAAAATACGGCGAGGAATTAATGCAAAACAAGAGGGGAAGCATTGTTGCCATTGAGCCTTCGAGCGGAGAGATACTTGCGCTGGTAAGCTCTCCGACATACGATCCCAACCTTCTGGTTGGGCGCATTCGGGCCAGAAATTTCAAAAATCTCCAGGAAAACGAATCAAAGCCATTGTTCAACAGGGCTCTTATGGCACAATATCCACCCGGATCTGCTTTTAAAATCATTAACACATTAATTGCATTGCAAGAGGCCGCTGTATTGCCGGCAAGAAATTACTTTTGTGGGGGGGCCTATTTCAGTGGTGGCGTTACAGTACGATGCCGTAGCCATCCTGGGCCAGTAAATGCGATAAGTAGCATTAAGTATAGTTGCAATACTTATAGTTGTATCGTTTTCAGGAACCTCCTCGACCAGGATAGGTTTGAAAATATTCAGGAAGGATTTAATAATTGGAGAAGGCATGTTTACAGTTTTGGTTTTGGCAGGAGGCTTGGAGGTGATCTGGCTCATGAGCTTCCGGGACTGGTTGCCGAAGCTGACCTATACGATCGTATTTATGGCAGTCGTGGCTGGAGTTCACTTACTATCATCTCGCTGGGTATAGGTCAGGGCGAAATTGGGTCAACTCCCCTTCAAATGGCCAACTTAGCCGCAACTGTGGCAAACCGGGGCTTTTTCGTAACACCCCATATTGTTAGGGCTATTGGGAATGCTGACAGCATCCAAAACAAATTCATGAACAGGAATTACACCACCATTGACCGGGAACATTTTGAATTAATGGCACAGGCAATGCATCAGGTTGTAGAAGCTGGCACAGGCGCTTTTTCAAAAATCCCTGGAATAACTATGGGGGGAAAAACCGGAACCGTCCAAAATCCACACGGAGAAAACCATAGCGTGTTTATCGCCTTTGCTCCGGTTGATAATCCTCAAATTGCAATTTCGGTTGTTATTGAAAATGCAGGTTACGGATCTGCATGGGCTGCCCCGCTTGCAAGCCTGATGATCGAAAAATACCTCAACAGGCAAGTTGAACGTACCTGGTTTGAGCAGCGCATCAAAGAGGCCAACTTTATGGAAAATAATCAGGCTTTTTCTACCCAAAACTAATCTCATCATATTTTGGCATTTGCATAAATATGGAAAGACCGGAAAACTAAACATTAAGGTATTTGTAGAAATTTAAACAGATAAATTCATTTTTTTAAAATTTCCCTTGTACGAAAAACTCCGTAAATAATGAGCAAACAGGTTGCATTTTTCAAAAACATCGACAAACCCTTAATTTTTCTTTACCTGATACTCGTCGTGTTTGGATGGCTGAACATTTTTTCGACTGGCTTCCGTGAAGGTCAGACTGCTCTTTTTGACCTTGATAAAGATTATGGTAAGCAATTAATATTTATTGTAACTGCCCTTTTTATCGGGGCCAGTGTAATGTTAATGGATGTAAAGTTTTTTCCGGCTTTTGCATGGGTTATTTTTGGTTTACTGACTTTATCACTTATCGGAGTGCTTATTTTTGGGGTCGAGATAAATGCCTCACGGTCGTGGTTCAGGTTGGGTCAATTCAATCTTCAGCCCAGCGAATTCGCCAAATATGCAACATCACTGGCCATGGCAGCCTTTATCGCCAATATAAAATCACGCCAGGTTACTATTTTATCCCGCCTCCAAGCCGTTAGTATAATTTTAATTCCAATGGGGCTAATATTGCTGCAGAATGACCTGGGCACTTCCGTTGTTTTCACTGCATTTGTGATAGTTCTATACAGGGAGGGATTTGTTAGCGGGATACTTATGGCTTTCGGGTTGCTTTCTGTATTTCTGTTTATAATGACACTTGTTTTGAATCCCTTCATAATAATTGGTGTAATGGCGGTGATTACTGTGGCCGGGATTGCCATGAAACGACAAAACCTAAAAGGAATTGGCCAGGTTTTATTGATTTTTGCTGCTTTGTCCCTCTACGTTTATTCAGTAAATTATGTTTATGACAACGTTCTTCAACCTCACCAAAAACTGCGGATTGAGGTCTTGCTGGATAATAGTGTTGACTTACAGGGCGCCGGCTACAATCTTAACCAGAGCAAAATAGCCATAGGCTCCGGAGGTTTTTTGGGGCAGGGCTTCCTTCAGGGTACACAAACCAAATTCCAGTTTGTCCCCGAACAAAGCACCGACTTTATTTTTAGTACTGTTGGCGAAGAATGGGGGTTTGCAGGAGCCGTAGTTTTTTTAACCCTTTACCTGGCGTTCCTCTTGCGCTTTATAGTGTTGGCCGAACGGCAACGCTCAACTTTTGGAAGAGTATTCGGTTACTCTGTTGCAAGTATTTTGTTCTTTCACCTAGTAATCAATGTGGGAATGACAATTGGCCTAGTACCGGTAATAGGAATACCATTGCCATTGATAAGTTATGGGGGGTCCTCGCTTTGGGCGTTCACTCTTATGATTTTCACTTTTCTGAAAATAGATTCCAAAAAACTCGATTTGCTTTAGCAGGAAATTTAACTGAGGCAAAAATGTTATAATCAAGGAGTCGCAATTAGTAAAAAATGAGGCATCCAATCCGGCATTAACCTTTTAGACATTTTTTACGTAAAAATTATAAACTCAAGTATTTTCAAATTTCGACAAGGATTTAATGAAAGTAGCCCTTTTTGGCCGAGAGTTCAATTCCGATTTTATAAGTCCGGTAAATGCTCTTCTTGCTAAGCTTGAAACCCGTGTGGAGCATTTTCAGATTCATGAAAATTTTTATTCATACCTGACCAATTCCTGTAATTTCAACAGGCCTATAAGCATATTTAGCAGCCATGAAGAACTTAACAGGGAAACATTTTGTATGATAAGCATAGGTGGCGATGGCACTTTGCTCGATACAATCACCCTGCTTAAGGATAGTGGCATTCCTGTTTTTGGAATCAATACCGGAAGGCTCGGGTTTCTCTCGGCCGTATCCACAAACGAAGTTACTGCAGCTGCTGAAGCCTTGCTAAGCGGAAATTTCTCAATTGACAAACGTTCACTTCTTCATCTTGCATCACCCCCTGATCTGTTTGGCGATTTCAGTTTTGCTCTTAATGAACTCACCTTGCTGAAACGCGACACATCATCAATGATAACCATTGCGGTGGAAGTAGATGGAAAGTTTCTGAACAATTACTGGGCAGATGGATTGATAGTGGCCACCCCCACAGGTTCGACCGGATATTCACTAAGTTGCGGTGGACCGATTATTTCGCCCGAATCGCAAAATTTTATCATCACCCCTATTGCCACACACAATCTTACTGTAAGGCCAATCGTTATTCCTGATGCCAGTACAATTAAATTGCGGATAACTGGCAGACAAAATGAATATCTGGCAGGGCTCGATTCGCGGGTGAGTTGTTTGTCCGAATCTGTCGAGTTTGTAGTCAGAAAAGCATATTTTTCAATAAACCTGATCTGCCTTGGTCAAAAGGATTTCTTTAAAACAATAAGAAATAAACTTGCCTGGGGGTTAGACATACGAAATTAAACTATTATTTAAGGGTTCCAAGCTATAAAGCAACTATTGTTCCGAAACCTAACCGTTAACCAAGTAACCTGATTATGCGTATAATTTCCCTTGCCATTTTTCTGGTATTGGTATCTGCACTGGAAAGTAATTCTCAAACAGGCCGGCGACCACGACATATAATATTTTTAGGATTAGGCCCAACCGGCTTCATGGGCGACTTAGGAGGAGCCAATCAGATTGGAACTCAAGGCATCCGTGATTTTGATTTTCAGGCCATGCGACCAGGTATTCAGGCAGGATACCGTTTTTTTATTATTCATGATTTGGCTCTCTCGGGAAGATTATCGTTCGGGCATGTTTCGGGTAACGATAGGCATACCCTTGAGCCCTATCGTCATAACAGAAATTTATCATTCCGTTCGCAACTACTCGAAATTTCTGTTAACGGGGAGTTGTTTTTTTTCAGTTGGGGCCGTATGGGAGCAAGGTTCATTAACCACGCTGCTAATACAGGCTGGTCAGGCACTAATTTAAGAGCATACATTTTTGGGGGCATTGGCGGATTTTATTTTAATCCGCAAGGATATTTTGACAGGGAACATTATTTAACCCTCCAACATGCTTCTGTAACCAATTCAGCATTTCTGCCTGAAAACGGCTGGTTCAACTTAAGAAGAATTGGGACAGAAGGACAAGGCCCGCCAGGATTGTCAGAAGCAGAAAATTATTCTCCGTTTAACATTTCATTTCCAATGGGTTTTGGGGTTTCAATTTCAATAAACCGCCAATGGAGTATTGGTGTGGAATATGGATTCAGGGCTACCTTTACGGATTACATCGACGACGTTAGCACAAACTATGTTGATCCATCTATATTCTCTGCAAGATTTCCCGATGATCCTGCCAGAATTGCACTGGGTGAATTTTTCTCCAATCCCACAAATTATGCTACAGGTGTTGCACCAACAATGCCCGGGGAAAAACGTGGCAATCCTCTCAACAGGGATGCCTATATGTTCATGTTTTTTTCCCTAAAGTATAAATTTCCACCCGGGCTTGGTAGCCCATGGTGGGTTCCATTTTTAAGATAAGTTTCACACATGCGATTAGTGTATGAAAAACCCATGTATTTTTAATTTTGCATGCAGGAAGAAGAAATTCGGGAGTGAATGAAAAGGGATAATGGGGTGATTAAACCAAAAACCTGTAATCATGGCAATAATCAGTGTCTCATTAGTTAGCGGGGCATTTGCAAAGAAAGCCTTTATTACATGTGTTTTGGCCTTTTTTTGTTTTTACAAAGCCTTTGGCCAGAGGCATGAGATTGGGACGTTGTTTGGAGGAACTTACTATCTTGGTGACTTAAATCCTGTTAAACAGTTTGCATTAACCCGTATAGCTCTTGGGGGGATGTACCGGATAAATTTTAACCAGCATTTGGCTGCAAGGGCATCCGTTTTTTATGGCAGCGTCGAGGGGAATGACGCTCTTCTGAGGTTTAACCCTAACCGCAATCTTAGGTTTGTTTCTGAAATTTTCGAAGCTTCTGGTCAGTTTGAGATCAATTTCCTGCAATTTACCCCAGGCAATTTTCAAACCCCGTTTACCCCATTTATTTTTTTAGGGGGAGGAATACTTAGGTTTTACCCGAAAGCCCAGATACCCGATAATGGGGTTCTTCGCTGGACTTCACTCCACGGCTTACAAACCGAAGGCATTGATTACAGTCGTACCGCATATACATTGCTATTTGGGGGCGGATTAAAATTTAATATTACAAAACGGCTTACCGGAAGTATTGAATGGGGCCTGCGGCGTGCGGGAACCGACTATCTTGACGACGTAAGCTCGTTTTATCCTGACATGTCGATGTTAGCTCCTGATGATCCCAGACGCATCCTTTCTGACCCTTCATTAATCAATGCCGGGCAAAACGCAGGTCTTTTGAGAGGAAATCCGAATACAAATGACTGGTATTCCTTTGCTGGCTTCGGTCTCTCCATAAAAATACCTGACATTCCGCGAGGTAAATGTCCCTGAATCAATTAAAAATTCTTAAACTATGCTTTACAGCTTTTATTTCTCAAAACAATTTAAGAAATTTGCATGACCTTTTGGGGCGACATTTAAAAAGCTGGAATGGAATTAAGGGAACAGTTAAACCTTGAAAAAATACCCCGCCACGTAGCGGTTATCATGGATGGTAATGGACGTTGGGCAAAGCACCGGGGAAAGGAGCGCATTTTTGGTCATGAGAACGGAGTGGAGGCAGTTCGCCAAACGGTGAATGCTGCTGCCGAAATTGGTGTAGAATATCTTACTTTTTTTGCATTCTCAACCGAAAACTGGCAACGGCCGAAATTAGAAGTAAATGCCCTTATGCGACTGCTTGTGAAAGCTATTCAGGATGAAACACCCGAGCTTCACGAAAAGGGCGTTAGGCTGCTGGCAATCGGCAACCTGGAAAGCCTTCCCGATTATTGTCAGCATGCATTGAAAAGCGCCATAGAGCTGACAGCCGATAATAAACGACTAACTGTTGTGGTTGCCCTTAGCTATAGTTCGAGGTGGGAAATTTTAAATGCAGTAAAAAAAATTGCTGAATTGGTGCATAAGGGTGAGATCGCTCCTGAAGATATTGACAACCGGCTTTTGGAAAATAACCTTCTTACGGCAGGTATTCCCGATCCCGACCTGCTGATACGAACGAGCGGGGAACAGCGAATAAGCAATTTTCTGATATGGCAATTAGCTTATTCAGAATTGATTTTCCCTTGTGTTCTGTGGCCAGATTTCAGGAAAGAACACTTTTTTCAGGCTATCCTTGATTACCAAAAGCGCGAAAGGCGGTTCGGGAAGGTGCCAAAGCATGAGTTTTGTTAGTCTTTGGTTTACCATACTCTTTTGTTTAAAAATTGAAAAATCTTCATAAAATGCACCCTATCTTACCAGGCAATAAATTGCCGATAAAAAATCGCCAAATTGTATCCTTACCGGCTTTACTTGGCCTGTTACTTTGGCTGTTTGCTGTACCACTTACGGGAATGTCGCAATCTGCGCAAACCGAAAACCAAATAAACATTGATCCGAACAACCCCCGGGAATACCGAATTGCGGGTATTACCGTAACAGGAACGGAGTTTAACAACCCAAATGTTGTTATAATGGTTTCGGAATTGTATGTAGGCCAAACTGTACTCATTCCCGGGGAACAGATTGCCAACGCCATTCGCAGTCTCTGGCGCCAGCAACTTTTTCAGAATGTAGCCATTTCGGTTTCATCAATTCAGGGCAATTCGGTTTTCCTCAATATTGAAGTTAAGGAAATGCCACGACTAACCCGGTTCGAATTCGAGGGAGTCAGCCGGGCCGATGCGGATAAATTGCGAGAACAACTAAATCTTGTTCGCAACGATGTTATGACTGAGGGGATGCTTTTCAGGGCCGAAAGCGCCATCAGAGAATATTTTATTGAAGAGGGCTTTCTCAGGCCGGCCATTACAATTGAGCAAGTGCCCGACACCGCAAGGGCAAACACCATGGGATTGATTTTTAACATTGATCGCGGGCAACGAACACGTATAGCCAATGTTAATGTGTTTGGGAATTACGCCATGCCCGACAGGAGAATTAAACGGCTCATGGAGAACACCCGCGAAAGAAGCCTGCGCTTTTTTTTCTCATCTTCAAAACTTGTTCAGGAGCAATTTGAGGAGGACAAACAAAAAGTTATTGACCAATATAACGAGATCGGTAAGCGTGATGCCCGCATAGTGCGCGATTCGATATACTTTGTTTCTGAAAACCGGATCAATATTGACCTGCATATTGAGGAAGGGCCAACATACTTTTTTCGAAACATTACCTGGATTGGGAATACGGTGTTTCCAACTGAACTGTTAAACGGAGTATTAGGAATTGAGTCAGGCGATGTTTACAACAAGGCGTTACTTGACAAGAACCTTCTCATGAACCCGGAAGGTACTGATGTAAGTTCGCTTTACCTTGATAACGGATATTTGTTTTTCGATGTTACTGTTGCTGAAACATCCGTTGAAAACGACTCAATAGACCTGGAGCTTAGGGTTTTTGAGGGAAAGCAGGCAAGTATAAACCGGGTTATGGTTTCGGGCAACGACCGGACAAATGACCATGTTATAATGCGGGAAATAAGAACCAGACCCGGCGAGCTTTTCAGTAGAAGTGATATAATTCGAAGCCAGCGCGATATTTTGGCATTGGGATTCTTTGACCAGGAAAAAATAAATGTTATTCCCCGGCCTAACCCTGTTGACGGGACGGTTGACATTGAATACGTGGTAACTGAGATTTCGTCGGACCAGATAGAACTTTCGGGGGGCTGGGGCGCCGGACGGATAATTGGCACCATTGGTGTTACCTTCAACAATTTTTCCACCCGCAACTTATTCAACCGCGAAGCGTGGAGGCCACTCCCAACAGGCGACGGTCAAAAACTCTCAATCAGGGCTCAAAGTTTCGGAAGGGGCTATATTTCTTACAACTTATCGTTTATGGAACCATGGCTCGGCGGCCGCAGACCCAACGCCTTAAGCGTAAGCCTTTTTCAAACAACCCACCGCTCTGACCTGCCCCGAACACACCCTAATTTCGGCTTCTTCTCAATTTTTGGAGGAAGTTTGGGGTTATCACAAAGACTTCAATGGCCCGACGACTTTTTTATGCTACAGCAGTCAGTCAATTACCAGAATTACCACATTGAAAATAGTCCTATTGCTTTTGCTATTCAAACAGGCCAATCCAACAACCTCAATTATAATATTGTACTGGGACGCAACTCAACCGATGCTCCTTTGTACCCACGTTCGGGATCAGAAATATCGCTATCACTGCAAATAACCCCCCCCTATTCTTTGTTCACCAGACGCGATTTTGCCGCTCTTCCCCTTGAGGAGCGCTTCAGGTGGATTGAATACCACAAGTGGAGATTTAATACTTCGTGGTTTACAACTTTGGCAGGGAATTTGGTATTGAGCACACGAACCCGTTTTGGTTTCCTTGGCTATTTCAATCCCGACATCGGATTACCACCCTTCGAAAGGTTTTTCTTAGGCGGCGATGGGATTTCGGGCTGGGAAATCGACGGAAGGGAAATAATATCCCTTAGAGGATATGCTAATTTTTCGCTAACACCAACCGACAGGGCTGGCAGGGAAATAGGAGCCGGAGTTTTCAACAAATACACCATGGAAGTACGTTATCCGATAGTGCTTAGCCCAATGTCAACCATCTACGCCCTGGCGTTTGTGGAAGGAGGTAATGCATGGAGCAGTATGCGCGAATTCAACCCTTTCGACATAAAGCGGTCGGCTGGTTTTGGTCTGAGGATTTTCCTTCCGATGTTTGGGCTGCTCGGAATTGATTATGGATATGGGTTTGATCAAATTCCCGGAAGGCCCGACGACAGTGGCGGAAGATTCCACTTCTCAATAGGGCGGGCTATTGATTAAAGGCAAAAATCATAAAAAAGAATATATGAAACGGGCATGATTCGCAAAACACAAACAAGGATGACAATTCATCATGCGAGTTCCATCCAACCTTAATCTTAAAAATCTTTTACGGATGAAAAAGTTATTGTTTACAGCCATAATGCTATGGGCTGGATTGAGTTTCGGACAACGTTTTGCTTATATTGACACCGAATACATACTTGACAACATCCCCGAGTTCAAGGCGGCCGAGCAGGAGTTGGAACAACTCAGCATGACATGGCAACGCGAAATTGAGGAGATCTTCGGAGAGGTTGATCGTTTATACCGCGAGTACCAGGCTGAGGCTCCTTTGCTACCTGAGGATATGCGTCGTCGCCGTGAAGAAACTATTATTGAGCGTGAAAGAGAGGCCAAAAATTTGCAGATGCAGCGTTTTGGCCGCGAGGGAGACCTCTTCCAAAAGCGGCAGGAATTGATAAAGCCAATACAGGACAGAGTTTTCAGGGCTGTCGAAGAACTGGCCACTAATGAAAATTATGCTGTGATTTTTGATAAGGCAGGCAGCCTGACTATGATATTCACTGATGTCAGGTTTGACCTGAGCGATCAGATACTACGAAACCTGGGATACCGAAGATAAAAAGACCTGACTGTAAATTATTAAAGGCCTTTTCTTTCCATGAGAGGCCTTTTTTATTTTCCGAGCAACCTTTTTATTTCATTAAGTTTCATGAGAGCCTCAACTGGTGTGAGCGTATTTATGTCGATATTCATTATATCGTCCTTAATTTGCTCAAGTAAGGGATCGTCAAGTTGAAAAATACTCAGTTGGTAGTTTGCCTTTTTTTGTTCCGGGAGGAGTGCCTGGTTTGCCGAGGTTTTGGATAATTCTTCATGGCTGTGTTCTTTCTCCAACCGTAACATTATCTGATTGGCGCGCTCTATTACCCGTGCAGGCATACCAGCCATCCTTGCAACATGAATACCAAAACTATGTTCGCTCCCTCCCGGAACCAATTTTCGCAGAAAAATAATTTTGTTGTTCAACTCTTTGATGGAAACATTGTAGTTCTTGATGCGTTGAAACATTGCCGCCATCTCATTAAGCTCATGATAATGCGTAGCAAATAGTGTTTTTGCCCTGAGCATAGGGTGTTCATGCAAATATTCGGCAATTGCCCAGGCAATGCTGATACCATCGTAAGTACTCGTACCGCGTCCAATCTCATCGAGTAAAATAAGGCTGCGATTGGAAATATTGTTCAAAATGCTCGCAGTTTCGTTCATCTCGACCATAAAGGTCGATTCGCCCAATGAAATATTGTCGGAGGCGCCAACTCTTGTAAAAATTTTGTCAACCATCCCTATTGATGCCTTTTCGGCTGAAACGAAACTTCCCATTTGTGCCATCAGCACAATCAGAGCTGTTTGCCTCAGCAAAGCTGATTTCCCCGACATATTTGGGCCGGTAACAATCAGAATTTGCTGGTTGTCGTTGTCAAGGTAAACGTCATTTGCCACGTATTCCTCGCCTGGTGGCAGGTGCTGCTCAATAACAGGATGTCTCCCTCCCTTTATATCAAGAATGAAAGTATCATTTAATTCTGGCCTGGAATAATTGTATTGTCGAGCAACTAAAGAAAAACACAACAACACATCAAGACGGCCGATTACCCCGGCATTGACCTGAATGGGGCCAATGTACTCCTGTATAGCCAATACCAGAGCGTTAAACAATTCCTCCTCCTTTTGCAGAATCAGTTCCTCTGCTGCAAGTATTTTTGATTCGTACTCTTTCAACTCAGGTGTAATGTAACGCTCACAGTTAACCAGCGTTTGCTTCCTTTCCCAATCGGCAGGCACCTTGTCGCGGTGCGTGTTGGTAACCTCTATATAATACCCAAAAACATTGTTGTAAGATATCTTGATGTTCTGTATGCCGGTACGCTCAATTTCACGTTGCCTTAGCCGGGCAAGATAGTTCTTTCCTTCGTAGGCTATGCTTCGCAACTCATCAAGTTCGGCTGATACACCGCTGGCGATTACGTTTCCTTTTGAGATTAAAAGCGAGGGTTCACTTTTTATTTCCCGGGCAATACGCTCCCTTATCAATAAGCATGGATTTAGTTGGTCGCCTGCAGCCTTCAGGGGGTTGCAACCGCTTTCTATACAAAGTGTTCTCATTGGCTCAATAACTTCAAGCGCTTTTTGAAGATGATTCACTTCGCGCGGGTTTACTTTCCCGACGGCAACTTTCGAAATAAGCCGCTCAAGGTCACCAATCTGTAAGATATACGAACCAAGCGCGTCAGAAAATGACCTGTTTTCAATCAAAAAACTTACCACCTCGTGTCGCTCAGTAATCTGGGATTTATCCCTGAGCGGAAGTAAAATCCACCTTTTTAGCAGCCTGCTGCCCATGGGCGTTACCGTGTGGTCGAGCACCTTTATTAGCGGAGAGGCATTTTCGTTTGGTGAGTGTAATATTTCAAGGTTCCTGATGGTAAACTTATCGAGCCAGACAAATTGATGGGCATCTATTCGCGAGATACGGCTTATGTGCGCTAACTGCTGATGCCGGGTTTCGGAAAGGTAGTGTAACACCGCGCCTGCAGCAATAATGCCACAGTGGAGGGAATCAATTCCAAACCCCTTAAACGAAACTGTGCCAAAATGTTTTAACAGCAGATCATCGGCAAAATCGCGGGTAAAGACCCAATCGTCGAAAGTTGTGATAAAAAATTTTCCTCCGAAAGTTGATTTAAAATATGTCTGCTGATTTTTTTGAATTACTACTTCGCTTGGGCGAAAACTCTGCAATAACTTGTCGATATATTCTACTTTCCCCTGATCGGCAATAAATTCACCAGTCGAGACATCAAGAAAGGCAATACCGATAATGTCGTCGTTAAGATGAAGGGCAGCTAAAAAGTTATTTTCTTTATGGTCAAGTACTTTATCGCTGAATGCAATTCCAGGAGTAATCAATTCGGTAACTCCTCTTTTCACGATTTTTTTCGCCAGTTTAGGGTCTTCAAGTTGCTCGCAAATGGCAACCCTCTGCCCTGCCTTCACCAAACGAGGCAAATAAGTATCGAGGGCATGAAATGGAAAACCTGCCAACTCAACAAACGAGGCTGCGCCATTGGCACGCCGCGTTAGTACAATTCCGAGTATTTCGGAGGTCTTTTTAGCATCTTCGCCAAAGGTTTCATAAAAATCGCCTACCCTGAACAACAACAAAGCATCGGGATGCTTTGCCTTGATTGAATAATATTGCTTCATCAAGGGAGTCTCGACAAAAGAGGCTTGAGAATTTGTCACCGGATTCGGGTTTATTTCACAAAAATAAGGAAAATCGAAAAAGTCTGCCGGGAAGCTTCCTGCTATTTTCGAGGCAAAGATCCAAAGTTTGCCGGGACTGCACCGGCAGCATATTAATTTTATTTTGAAAGCAACAATATTATATCATGCTTATTTCAAAGTTTTTTTATCCTGAGTTACGGCAACTTGCTATTTGGCCAAAAAAAAACCTGCCCGGTAATAGGCAGGTTGTCATTTGTAGCGGGGACAGGATTCGAACCTATGACCTTCGGGTTATGAGCCCGACGAGCTACCTCTGCTCCACCCCGCAGTAGTTAAAATTTGACTGCAAAGTTAAGCAAATAATTATTATTCGTCATTGCATTAAGAATTTTTTTAAAAATAACCTACTTTTGCAAATCAATTACCAACCGAAAGAACCACAGGTATCCTCATCCCTTACACGCCAGCCTTTTTCGGTTTTTTGGAAATTTATCCAGTTTTCACAAACGATGCATAAAGCCGGTTTTGTAAATATAATAGGCAACCCCAATGTGGGCAAATCTACCCTGATGAACGCCCTGGTTGGTGAAAAAATTTCTATAATTACCCCCAAAGCACAAACTACGAGGCACCGTATTTTGGGCATTTTAAACGGTGAAAACTACCAGATTGTATTTTCTGATACGCCGGGCGTGTTGAAACCAGGCTACAAGCTACAGGAACATATGATGCGGGCAGTAAAAAGTACAGTAATGGATGCTGATATTTTTATTTTGCTTACTGAAGTAGCTTCTGGTTTTGACCATCATGAACTATTGGAACAAATTCAGAAAACGGGAGTACCCGTGCTACTGCTCCTCAACAAAATAGACCTTTCGAATATGGAGCAGGTTGTTACTCGTGTTGAAGAATGGAAAAGTCGCTTCCCAAACTGGCTTGTTTTGCCCATTTCGGCCCTGCAAAAATTCAACCTCGACCAGGTATTAAACAAAATTGTCGAGTTGCTTCCAACCTCTCCACCGTTTTTTACACAGGATGAACTGACCGACAGGCCGCAGCGATTTTTTGTTGCGGAAATAATCCGGGAAAAAATACTTCTGAACTACCAAAAGGAAATCCCTTATTCGGTTGAGGTGAATGTTGAATCATTCGTTGAGGAAGATAAGCTGATAAGGATTAGATGTGTAATTTATGTTTCGCGCGAATCGCAAAAAGGTATTATTATAGGGCACCGGGGAAGCATGTTGAAAAAAGTAGGAACCGAATCGCGAATTGATATTGAGGATTTTCTTGGGAAAAAGACATTTCTTGAGTTACACGTAAAGGTAAGCAAGAACTGGAGAGAGAACGATACCATGTTGAAACGCTTTGGTTACAGCAATCAATAACCCCATCAGGTTTTGTTAATTACAGCCCAAAAAAGAAAAAAGATAACGCTACATGGCAAACATTGCAGCCCTGGTTGGCCGGCCTAACGTAGGCAAGTCAACTCTTTTCAACCGTCTTACTCAAACCCGTACGGCCATAGTTGATTCCACTGCGGGGGTTACCCGCGACCGGCACTATGGAAAAAGCGACTGGAACGGAATTGAATTTTCGGTAATCGATACTGGTGGGTATGTGGTTAGTTCTGCAGATGTATTCGAGGAACAAATTAGGCGCCAGGTAAGCCTTGCCATTGACGAGGCCACCGCAATTTTATTTCTGGTTGATACGCAAGAGGGGATGACTCCCATGGACGAGGAGGTTGCAGACATTTTGCGGAGAAGCGGTAAGAAGGTGCTGCTGGTTGCCAATAAGGTTGATAGCAGCAAGCACCAGAACGACATACATAACTTCTATAAACTTGGCATGGGCGAGGTATTTGGCATATCGTCAATAAGCGGTAGCGGAACAGGTGAACTGCTTGACGCTCTGGTTGAGGTCTTTGAAAAGAATCCCCAAGAAGAGCCCGCCGAAAACCTCCCAAAAATTGCAGTCATTGGAAGGCCAAACGTGGGGAAGTCGTCGCTCATAAATGCCCTTATCGGCCAGGAAAGGAATATCGTTACTGATATTCCGGGTACTACACGCGACTCAATTTATACCCGCTATAATACGCATGGCTTTGATTTTTTTCTTGTGGATACAGCCGGGCTTCGAAAAAAAGGTAAGGTTACCGAAAATATTGAATTTTATTCGGTAATGAGATCAGTGCGGGCAATAGAAAATGCAGATGTTTGCCTTTTGCTTGTTGACGCCGTACAGGGGTTTCAATCGCAGGACACTAATATTTTTTCACTTGCAGCGCGAAACAACAAAGGGGTTGTTATATTGGTAAATAAATGGGACCTCGTTGAAAAAGACCACAAAACGGCTGTCAACTTCGAAAAGACTATCAAGCAGTTAATTGCTCCCTTTAACGATGTGCCGGTGATTTTCACTTCGGTTCTTAACAAACAACGCATTTACAAAGCCATGGAAGCAGCTTTGCAGGTTTACCGATCAAGGGAACTCAAAATTTCAACAAGCAAGCTCAATGAAGTTTTACTTCCAATTATTGAAGGCAATCCGCCGCCTTCGTCCAAAGGTAAGTACGTAAAAATCAAATACATTACTCAATTACCTACCCCATATCCGACCTTTGCCTTTTTTTGTAATCTTCCGCAATACGTACGTGAGTCTTATTATCGCTTTTTGGAAAACAAAATACGTGAAAACTGGGATTTTTGCGGGGTTCCGATCCGGATTTACTTCAGGAAAAAATAAGTGTTAATGTCATTATCCGAAGGATTACGTATTGACAAATGGCTATGGGCTGTGCGGGTCTTCCGCACCCGTAGCCTTGCAACTCAGGCATGTAAGGCAGGCAAGGTCAAGGTTGAGGGGCAGGAAGTAAAGCCTTCGCGCGAAGTACGAAAGGATTTGATAATTCAAGTAAATGACGGACCGCTTAAGCGATTAATCAAAGTGGTTGAGTTATCCAATAACAGGGTTGGCCCGAAACTAGTCAACTCCTTTATGCATGACCTTACTCCTCCCGAAGAATATGAAAAGCTCAGGGAGTTAAATAAATCTGCCCTCAAGCGGCCACGTGGTGCAGGGCGTCCTACAAAAAAAGAGAGGCGCGACATTGGCACCTGGTTAGGATGGGATTAGCTTTCAAGCGGTGGCTGCGGTCCCAGAGTGAAGTAAAAAGAGGTGCCCTGGTTACTTCCTTCAGATTTGGCCCATACTTTGCCGCCATGGTGTTCGATTATACGTTTCACCACTGCTAACCCAAGACCGGTTCCCTGAATATTTGCATTAAACCTCACAAATGGATAAAACACCTTTTCCAGGTTCTTTGGTTCAATACCCAGGCCATTGTCTTTTATATAGTAGCAAACCTGGCCATCCTCACGCTTACTGCCAATTTCGATACGAAGTTTTTCGGAAGGGTTACGAAATTTAACTGCGTTTTCGATGAGGTTTTGAATGGCCTCAGCCACACGCGAACGATCACCGTAAGCATCAGGAAGCACCGACACCACCTCCAAATTTGCCTCTCCCTCCTTTAACAGACCGTGCAGATAAAGACTCAGTTCTGAAACAAGATTTTCCATTGAGAACCAGCTTGATGGGTTCCCTAATCTGCCCGAACGGGAAAGTTTCAACAAATCCTCGAGTAATTGATGCATCCGGTTCGTTGCTGAGGTGATACGTTCAAGACCCTCCTTAACCATCGCTCTATCGCCAGATTCGAAATCAGATACCAGAAACGGCAAGGAGCCTTTTATGGTAATAAGGGGACTGCGAAAATCATGCGAAACAATATAGGTAAACTGGTCGAGTTCGGAATTGATTCGCTCAAGGTCCTCAAGATGCTTTCTTATTATGTTTTCGTTTTTTATGCGTTCGGAAATATCAAAATAAACTCCTATTATTCCCTGCGGAATCCCTTCCGAATCAAAAAACAGGGATTTATTATAAACCACATTCTTTTGACTACCGTCGCGGTATTTGATCACCATGTCGCGATTGTAATCCTTTAAGAGTGTCAGCAATAAATGGTCATTTTCGTCAATTTCCGGCTTGTTTTCAACCACGCCTAACTCTGCCATTTGTTTTCCTACTATCTGCTCATGCTGTAACCCGAGGTATTTTTCAAACTCGGTATTGCATCCCATTATCTTGCCCTGAAGATTTTTGTAAAACAAGGGAAATGGTAAATTATTCAGAATATTCGACAGCAAAATATTTTGATCAATAAGTGCCTTCTCGGCCGTCCGTTGTCCGCTAATATCGAGTAAAAACCCCTCAAAGAAAAGCAGGTTATTTGCATCATCATATACTCCCACCGTACGGTCCCAAACCCATTTCACCTGCCCTGCCGAAGTAATGATGCGGTAATCAAATATTCCCGGAAGTTTATCCTGAACCATTTTTTTTACTTCGGATATTACCTTTTGTTGGTCGTCAGGATGGATCAGTTCGAAAAAAGAAATTTCCTCATTATTTATCAGAGCATCAGGAAGATAGCCTGTCAGTTCATAACATCCTTTACTTGCAGATAGCATTGAAAAATTTGAATCGTTAAGGCATCGGTAGGCCATACCGGGAAGGTTCTCCATAATGTTGGTCAATTGACGCTCCGAGTCTTTCAATGCCTTTTCGCTTGCCTTCAATGCCTTGAATGCATAGCGTAATCCTGTTATGTCGATAACCATAACCAATTTGAAACAGTCGCTGTTTTTCAAGGGAAGTTGGTTGCAAATTAGCTCAACATCTATGTAGCTGCCATTTTTTTTCCTGAGTCGGTGGCCGCTGCTTCGGTGAAAGGGGTTTAGCCGGCAGTTAAATGCATTTCCTAATTCATCAAGGTCATTTGGGTCGAATAGCTCATCTACCTTTAGCTTTAAAAATTCATCCTCATTGTAACCCAGCAAAATTTGAGCTGCCTCATTAACTTCAAAAATTCTTTGATTTTTGTTGTCAAAAATCCACATTGCCTGAGGGTTGTTTTTAAACAAAAGACTATAATGCTGGCGCGTTTCGTTTAGGGATTTTTGGGTAGCAAGTATTTTGAAAAAATATCGTTTTATGAGGAAAAACAATAACAGGGCGGTAATAATTACAAAAAACCAACCCTTATAGGTTTGAAAAAGGCGCATTGATTCAAGGTTGTTAATTTGCCTGAGCAAAAAAACATCCGAAAATATAATCCACGATAGCCCCACGATAAGGTAAATGCCGGCAATTCGCCAGTGCGGTCGGGTATTCAAAATCATGCCAGCAAAATAAATTTGTTTTAGATGAATTTGCAAATGGGTGTCAAAAACAAAATTAATCAATTTAAAACACTCTGTCTAACCATTTGAATTCTGCCATTTATTACCTTTTTAAATAATAAAAAGGGAGACCCGTTAAAGAATGGTCTGAAAATTTTTATTGCCTTGCATTTTTCAATTACCCGTATTTCAAGGCAAGGTTAAAAGACGCATTTAAAAAGTTTTTTAATACATTTGCTTCTTTTAGGGCACAAACCAACTATCCCGGGCCAGATGAGGCCAGTTTGCGGGCACCAGGGAGTAACATAGCCTTTTCAATTATTTTTTCAATAAACAATTAATTCTATGGAAGATCTTAAAAAGTTTGTAGAACAAAACAAAGAACGCTTTCTGGCTGAATTATTTGAACTTTTGCGAATTCCATCGGTAAGTTCGAAGGAGGCGCACAAGGACGATATGTATAGGGCTGCCGAATGGATAAGCCAACGATTGGTTGCCGATGGAGCCGACCGTGCAGAGGTTTATAAAACCGAAGGCCATCCGGTTGTTTACGGCGAAAAAATTGTCAATCCATCATTACCAACAGTTATGGTTTATGGTCATTACGATGTGCAACCTGCCGAGCCTTTAGAACTTTGGAATACCCCCCCCTTTGAGCCTGATGTACGCGAAGGAAAAATTTATGCACGAGGCGCCGACGACGATAAGGGGCAGATGTACATGCATTTCAAGGCCTTCGAATATCTTGTAAAATCAGGCAAACTGCCATGCAACGTAAAATTCATGATCGAAGGGGAGGAAGAAATTGGCTCGCCCAGTCTTGGAAAATTCATCGACCAGAACCGCGACCTGTTGGCCAGTGATGTGATCCTTGTTAGCGACACTTCGATGATTGCTCCAGATATACCATCTCTCACTACTGGTTTGAGGGGTCTGGCATATGTGGAGGTTGAAGTAACCGGCCCAAACCGCGACCTCCATAGCGGGGTTTACGGCGGAGCGGTTGAAAACCCGGTTAATGCACTTGCAAAAATGATTGCCTCCCTGATTGACGAAAATGGAAAGATTACCGTAAAGGGATTCTACGACGATGTGGAGGACCTTACCGCTGCAGAAAGGGACGAAATGGCACGGGCGCCTTTTAACCTGGAAGAATACAAAAAAGAACTTGGAATAGCCGAAGTTAAGGGAGAAAAAGGATACTCAAGCCTTGAGCGAACCGGGATCAGGCCAAGCCTCGATGTAAACGGTATTTGGGGTGGCTATATCGAGAAGGGCGCCAAAACCGTGCTGCCATCAAAAGCGTACGCAAAGATTTCAATGCGCCTTGTGCCAAATCAGCAATCCGACAAAATTGCCAGGCTCTTCAAGGAACATTTTGAGGCGATTGCTCCAAAAACTGTAAAAGTAAAAGTTGACATACTTCATGGTGGCGAAGGATACGTATCCCCAACCAATACCATTGGATACCAGGCTGCCTGCAAAGCCTATGAAACAACTTATGGCCCGAAACCAATTCCGGTCAAAAGCGGTGGAAGTATTCCGATAATCGCACTCTTCGAAAAGAAGCTGGGCGTTAAATCCATACTTATGGGCTTTGGCCTGGAATCAGATGCTATTCACTCCCCAAATGAACATTACCCGTTAATTCAGTTCTTCAAGGGAGTTGAAACAATTCCATATTTTTACAAATATTTTGCAGAGTTAAGCAAATAACTACAACCTGCTCCCATTGCTACAGGCAGAAAAGGGAAACACCCTGTTCTGCCTGTTTTTTCTAAATAACGGTTTGGTTCTGTAACTTAAAACAGGCTTCAGAAACAAACATCCGGATAGTATAAGTATTTAGAAAAGGAATGTTGTTCTCAGAAAAAATTCTTTACATTAGCAGGTTTAATTCCTTGTTTAAAACACGGCTTTTAAAAACAGCATAAGAAAGGAAGTTAACCTTCAATTTTAATTTATGGAAGTAACCAGATTATTTGATATTCCGGCTCGATATGCCCAATTATGTCCGGGCAAAAAGGATGCATTAGCCGGTAGAGATGAAAGCGGATGGAAAACCTACACTACAGAGGAGTTTGTAAGTAATTGCGATTTTGTAAGTTTTGGGTTGATGAAATTGGGTGTTAAAAAGGGAGAAAAGGTTGCCTCAATTACATTCAACAGGCCGGAATGGAATTTTCTTGACATGGGCATTCAACAGTTGGGAGCCATACACATTCCAATATACCCAACCATTAGCGACAATGATTATGACTATATCCTAAACCATGCCGAAGTAAGCTACGTCTTTGTGTCGGGCGAAGATCTCTACAAAAGAATAAAGCGGATAGTTGAAAAAATTCCTTCAATAAAAGCTGTTTATACTTTCAGGAAGATAGAAGGTGTGCCCATGTTCGATGAGCTCATTGAGATGGGGAAAAGGTATCAAAAACCATCAGAACTGCTTGCCGTTAAAGACTCCATAAGGCCTGACGATTTGGTTACGATAATTTACACTTCGGGTACCACTGGTGTCCCAAAAGGTGTAATGCTATCGCATAACAATATTATAAGCAATTTGATCGCCGTACGTGAAATTCCGATGTACGGACCAGAGCACCGGGCCCTGAGTTTCTTGCCGATTTGTCATATTTACGAACGAACGCTCAACTATACGTTCTTATATCTGGGGATAAGCATGTACTACCTTGGTAATATGGCCCTTATCGGCGATAGCCTGAAGGAGGTTAATCCGCATGTTTTTACAACCGTTCCTCGTCTGCTTGAAAAGGTTTATGATAAGATCATGGCCAAGGGGCGTGCTCTTAAAGGAGTAAAACGTGCTATATTTTTCTGGGCCAATGCAGTAGGGCTTTCTTACGAACACGGAAAATCAAGACGTAACCCGATTTATGGCTTCAAGCTATTTCTGGCAAGGAAGCTGGTTTTCAGTAAATGGCGGGAGGCATTTGGAAAAAACCTCGATATCGTTGTGTCGGGAGGAGCAGCTCTTCAGCCCAGGTTATCCCGAGTATTTTGGGCGGCAGGGCTACGAGTTCTTGAGGGATACGGTCTTACGGAAACTTCGCCTGTTATTGCAGTTGAAAATTTCGGACCTGGCGGACTCAAATTCGGAACTGTCGGCCCTCCGGTAAAAAATGTTGCGGTAAAAATTGCCGAGGATGGCGAGATTCTGGTAAAAGGGCCCAGTGTAATGCTTGGATATTTCCTTGACCCGGAGCTTACTGCCACGGTCATAGATAAGGATGGATGGTTCCATACGGGCGATATAGGCCGTTTCGAACCAGAAGGTCAGTTAAAAATTACCGACCGAAAGAAAATGATATTCAAAACATCATTTGGCAAATATATTTCGCCCCAGATTCTCGAAAACAAGTTTAAAGAGTCGCCATTCATTGACCAGATAATGGTAGTGGGAGAAAACCAGAAATTTGCCGGAGCTCTTGTTGTGCCTGATTTTGCTCATCTAAAATCGTGGTGCAACGTAAAAGGGATAGATTACTCAACAAATGCCGAAATGATAGCCAAACCTGAGATCCGAAAGCGAATAGAGCAAGAGATAACTACATGCAATAAATTTTTTGGGGACTGGGAACGAATTCAAAAATTTGAACTGCTCGACCACGAATGGTCGGTCGAAGGAGGCCAACTAAGCGCCACACTCAAGGTGCGCCGGAGTTTTGTCTCGAAATCTTATGCCGAAAAGATAGATAAAATATTTGGGGTTACTGCCTTGAGCAATTAAACTGCCAACTTACAAATAAGATAAATTCTCTGACTTCCTGCTGGCCTGATTATGTAATTTCTGTGCTCTTTGGTTCTGTTAAAGCTGTTGATAGGCTATTCTTTTAGCAGCATGCCAGGATTCTATCCTCATGTGGTATTTTGATCTGCCTCCTTAATTGAGAGGTTAATCCTTTTGCGATGAACGTCGATTTGCTGCACCTTGACCACTACCTTTTGGTTAAGTTTAACAACTTCGGCCGGGTCACTAACAAAAGAATTGGCCAACTGGCTTATATGAACAAGGCCATCCTGGTGTACTCCTACATCAACAAAAACCCCAAAAGCAGTTATGTTGGTTACAATGCCAGGCAGAATCATTCCTTCACGAAGGTCTTCAATACTATTGACGGATTGGTCGAATTCAAAAACATCGAATTTTTGACGCGGGTCCCGGCCAGGTTTGGCCAATTCCTGCAAAATGTCTTTAAGGGTAGGCAGACCGATTTTATCATCAATATAATTTTCCAGCTTTATTTGCTTTTGCAATGATGCATCTTTCATCAGGGTAACCAAATCTTTTCCAAGGTCATACGCCATTTTTTGTACCAGATTGTAATTTTCGGGGTGAACAGCGCTCTTGTCGAGTGGGTTTTCAGATTGGTTAACGCGAATAAATCCGGCAGCCTGTTCGAAAACCTTTTCTCCGAAGCGCGGCACTTTTCGCAAGGCCTTACGCGACATGAAAGGCCCGTTTTCGCCCCGGAATTTAACAATGGCAGAAGCAAGTGAAGGACCAACACCCGAAACATACGAAAGCAATTCCTTACTGGCAGTGTTAATTTCGACTCCCACAGCGTTTACAGCGCTCTCGACCACATCGTCGAGGCTTTGTTTCAGAAGTTTCTGGTCAACGTCGTGTTGGTACTGGCCCACCCCGATGCTTTTTGGGTCTATTTTAACAAGTTCGGCCAGTGGATCGGCCAGCCGTCGTCCTATGCTCACCGCCCCCCTTACTGTAACATCGTAATCGGGAAATTCTTCGCGGGCAACTGCCGAGGCTGAGTAAACCGAGGCACCGCTTTCGTTCACCATTACGGCTAAAACAGGAGTGTTGAACCGTATTTGCCTGATGAACTGCTCGGTCTCCCTTCCGGCAGTTCCGTTGCCAACAGCAATGGCCTCTATCTTATAGGCATTGACCAGATTCACAATCTTGGCTGAAGCTTCGCGACGCTGGTTTTGGGGAGGATGTGGAAAAATTGTTTCGTTATGCACCAAATTGCCTTCTCTATCTAGGCACACAACCTTGCAACCTGTCCTGAAACCCGGATCAATTGCCAAAACCCTTTTTTGGCCAAGCGGAGGAGCCAGCAGCAATTGTCTGAGGTTTTCGGCAAAAACCCTTATGGCTTCACGGTCGGCATTCTCTTTCAATAAATTGCGTATTTCTGTTTCCATCGAAGGTCCGAGCAACCTTTTGTAAGAATCTTCCACAGCCAACGCTACCTGCTGACTGGCCAATGAATTTCCTTTAACAAACTGACGGTAAAGAATTTCCAGAGCCGTTTCCTTTTCCGGTTCAATGTCAAGTTTCAGATAACCTTCGGTTTCGCCACGAAACATGGCTAAGATTCTATGCGATGGAGCTTTGCTGATCTTTTCAGCCCATTCAAAATAGGTCTCATATTTATGTCCTTCGGCTTCCTTGCCCTTGGCAACATTGCTGGAAATTGTCGCTTCTTTTTCGAACAGTCGTCGCAAGCGGCCCCTGGCAGCAGAGTCTTCGTTTACCCATTCGGCAATTATATCGCGGGCTCCGGCAAGTGCCTCTTCAATTGTTTCAACCCCTTTCTCCTTGTCAACAAATTCAATGGCAACCTTTTCCGGATTGAGAGAAGGTTGGGCAAATATTCGTTGCGCCAAAGGCTCCAGCCCCTTCGAAATGGCTATTGTAGCCCGGGTTTTTCGTTTTGGTCTGAAGGGAAGGTATAAATCTTCAAGCTCGGCCATTTTTCTGGCATTGATTATTGATAGTTCAAGCTCTGGCGATAGTTTGCCCTGCTCACGGATCGACTCAAGAATTGAAGCCCGCCTTTTGTCAAGTTCTTCAAGCTGAGCTTTCCGGTCGCGTATAAGGCTGATCTGTTGTTCGTTGAGCGATCCGGTCAGCTCTTTACGGTACCTCGCAATAAATGGCACGGTAGCCCCCCGTTGCAGCAACTCAGATGTACGGCTTACCTGAAGTGAATCAAGATGCAGCTCGGACGCAATCTGTGTGATGTGTTGGTGGTAATTCATTTTTCTAAACTAATGGGATTTTGACACAATAATGTATTTTCTGACACTTTCAATATGATGTCTGTTGCGAGGACCGCAAAGATAACAAAACAGCACCGGCTATAAAGTCAGCATAAGTTGTCCTGAAGCCTTAAACGATTTGCGGTGGTGTTTGCAGGGGCCATGAAATTGTAATGTCTGCAGGTGGGCAGCCGTTGGATATCCTTTGTTGCTACTCCACCCATATACTGGAAATTCGCTGTGAAGATTGGTCAAATAATCATCGCGCCATGTTTTAGCGAGTATTGATGCAGCGGCAACTGAGTGGTATTTCTTGTCTCCTTTTACGATGCACTGGTGTGGTATATTGCCAAAGTTTCTGAACCGGTTTCCGTCAACAAGAATAAATTGCGGTGCAACGGGTAGCCTTTCCAGAGCAATGTGCATAGCCTTAATGCTTGCGTTAAGGATATTAATTCTGTCAATTTCTGCTGGCTCAACCATAGCAACGGCAAAAGACACAGCTTGTTTTTCAATGATTATCCGGAGTTCATTTCGCTTCGAAGGTGAAAGGCTTTTTGAATCATAAAGTTGGGATTCAAGGTATTGGTCTGGTTTAATCGGAAGTATCACTGCGGCTGCAAAGACAGGTCCTGAAAGGCATCCCCTGCCTGCTTCATCGCAGCCAGCTTCATGGTGCAAGCCACTAAAATTCCATTTCAGAGGTTGTCGGTTCATGGAGGAAAAAGGCTGTTGAATAATTGCAAATAACGGTCCTTCTGCGAATTGAACGAATAGCGTTCTACCACCGTTCTACGTCCAGCTTTCCCCAAGCGGCTGCGCAAATCAGGCGATTCTATAAGCGCTGATAGCTTTTCGACCCATTCCTTATGATCCTTTGCCAAAAACCCATTTACCCCGTCGGCGATTATCTCGGTATTTACTCCAACGGGCGACATTATTGCCGGAATCTCGAGCGCCAAGTATTGTAACCCTTTGAAACCACATTTTCCACGAGTCCATTCATCATCGGGTAAAGGCATTATGCCGATATCAATAGGACGCAAGTCACTCACTTCGGTTTCAGCATTCCAGCTTATATTTTCAAGGCCTTCGAGGTCAGCTAAAAGGGGCTTGTTTGAAATAACTCTGAAGCAAACCCGTCGGCTATATTTTTGTTGCAATTCCCTTAGAATAGGAAGAGCCATCTGAAGGTGTTTCAGGGTGGTTGATGATCCCGTCCATCCAATGCAGATTTTTTGCCCAACTTGTTTCTGAACGGGAACGTGCCTCTCGGTATCTATGGTTGTTGGTACAACGTGCACATTGCTGTTATACTTTAAAGCCCATTGAGCAAGAAATCTGTTGCCAACCAGAACCATATCACACAGTCCCACTATTTCGGCAGTTTTCATCGGCCTCTTGAGCCAGGAAAAATGGCGGTTTCCGTCGGAAGTATCGTTTATCCAAATGCTGTCGTCAAAGTCGAGGATCATTTTAAGTCCCTTGCGCCTAAGAAGACGCTCAAACCAGGTTATTCCAAGCATATGAACCTCGCGGTAAATGAAAACCAGATCATAATTGCCCGCCCTTTTTAGGTCTTTTAATCTGCGGGCAAAACTTTTAAACAGGATAAGAGTCTTGGCAATGTATTTTTGAGGCGCATAAAAGTTGAAGTCGTCCTTTTCGTTGATCAGATAAGAAATATCACACTGAAAACCGTTGCTCCGCAGAAGATTTAGATATTGCTCGAAGCGGAACCGTTGCCCGGGTGAACGACCAGGCCTGTGGGGAACCAAAAACAAAGCTTTTTTTATGCCCATTGATCAAAGGACTATTCCAGAGTTCAGATTAAATGCACGCTTTTGTCATGGATTCAACAACTGCATCAAAAATAGCGCGGCCGTCGGTGTTGCCGAGGTGGAGGTCGGCTGCCCTCTCCGGATGGGGCATCATTCCAAATACATTACGTCTTTCGTTGCATATGCCTGCAATATTTTGCAATGAACCATTCGGGTTGGCTGAATCAACCGGCTGCCCAGATTCGTTGCAGTATCTGAAAAGTATCTGATCGTTTTGATAGAGTTGGTCGAGAACAGCATCGGATGCATAATACCTTCCTTCACCGTGGGCGATTGGAATTTTCAACACCTGTCCTAAATTTAACTTTGAAGTGATAATGGAATTTGATGTTTCAGTTCTGATAAAAGTATTCCGGCAAATAAAACGGTGGTTAATATTAGGCAACAATGCACCGGGCAGCAACCGGGCTTCGCACAGAATCTGGAATCCATTGCAAATACCCATTACATACCCTCCATTGTTTGCGAAGTCAATGACTTTCTCCATAATTGGTGAAAACCTTGCAATAGCCCCTGACCTTAGGTAATCTCCATAAGAAAACCCTCCGGGCAAAATTATATAATCACAATCCTGCAGGCTGCTTTCCTTGTGCCATAGCGAAACTACTTCCTGGTTTAGCAACTTTTTTATCACATAAATCACATCGTGATCACAATTGGAACCCGGAAAAACCACTACTCCAAATTTCATCCGTAGTCAATTTTCGTTTTGAATTATATCTAACCTGGTAATTCGCGTCATTTTGATGTAACAAAGGTAAAAAACGGCTTCTTATTAAAAAAAGTAAGGGCTCCAACCGTCTTTATTCTCATAAAACACGCATTTTAAATCCCTGTCAAACCAAACTTCCCAAGTATAATTGAGGCAAGCAGGGCATAAAACAATAACTCAGCAAGCCACTTTTTTTTCATTTCCAGGAAAAAAACTGATAGGATTACACTCAGGGGAATCATCAAAAAAGCATGATGAACATCGAAGTAATCCCTTGAGAGAAGGAATGACAGTAGTGAGAAAATAAAAAAATAGAGCAGTATGCCAAACCTTTTTCTAATCCGTACAGGCTTGTCAGACAGGTAAACAACCCTTAGCCTTATTATGCTCAGTATTGTGAGAAGGCCGAGCAGTATAATGAACATCCTGGTGTATGGAAAGAGGGGTCCCTCAAAAATCAAAAAGAGGTCGAAATGTCCAAATATGGTACCAACCTCATAGGCGAGCCTATCGGTTAGAAACCAAAATGTTCCAAGAAAGAAAATTGGTGCAAGAAAACCCATAACAGAAGCAACAACAGATCTGAATGATGCCAAAAGATACTGTCCAACTACAATCAACAACCATGCAAGAAATAGCAAAGCGGGGTAGTAGAATAAACCAGCAATCGACACTAACGCACCCAGGTTGAACAAATCAATTACATGTTCCTTCTGATCGAGAATAACCATCAATCGGGATAATGCCAAAATAAGAAAAAGATTTGCCGGAATAACTGGGTGAAAACTAAGCAAAGCCGGGTCGCTACTCATCAAAACTAAATAGAAGAATCCGGGCAGCCAGGTTTGTTTTCCTGTAAGGTTGTTGGTTTGACAAATTCCGTTTACAAGTAACGCCTGTAAAAAAACCATTCCGAACCCAAAAATAACCTGGAGGATGGGGATGGTGTCCAAACCATTAACCAAAAGCAAATATAGGGGTGCATCTGACTCCCTGCCAATGGTCAAGCTCTGATATGCAAAGAATCTATCGACCCACATCAGTATGCCTAGTGGAACCAGCAAAAATGCAAGCCAATGAAAACCTTTTTTAAATGTGCGAATCAGCATTTAGGAGGTTTGTAAAAAAAATTAAAGGTATTTTAAAAGGTCCCTGCCAATGTCGCACCTAAAATACATGCTATCAAAATTAATCAGGCTGGCACTTTGATAAGATTTTTCGAGCGCGTCGGGAAGGGTTGCAGCCAGACTAGTAACAGCGAGCACCCTCCCGCCGTTCGTCACAGGAAGATCGGCTTCGCCTGTTAGGCCGGCATAAAACACATGGCTGTTTTTTATTTGATTTATTCCTTTTACAACCTTTCCTTTGGGATATTCGCCCGGGTAGCCTCCAGAAGCCAAGATTATGGTTGCTGCATAATCTGATGAAACTTCGATGGTATGTTTTTCGAGGGAGCCTTTTGCAGCCGACACAAGTATAGCTGTAAAATCCGATTCGATGCGCGGAAGTATTGCTTCAGCTTCAGGATCGCCAAGTCGAACGTTATATTCGATTACAAATGGGTTGCCATCAACATTCATTAAACCAAAAAAAATAAACCCGCAATAAGGTATATTTTCAGTTTGAAGGCCTTTAATGGTAGGCAACACAATCCGGGTTTCCACTTTTTCCAAAAAATCTGCGTCAGCAAATGTAACAGGCGATACAGCACCCATGCCCCCTGTGTTTGGGCCAGTGTCATTCTCGCCTATCCGCTTATAATCTTTTGCTGCCGGAAGCATCAGGTAATGGCTACCATCGGTAATGGCGAACACCGAAAGTTCAATTCCATTTAAAAATTCCTCCACAACAACCGTACTCGAAGCTTTTCCAAACTTTTTGTTTAGCAACATTTCTTCAAGAACAAGATTTGCTTCATTCAGATTCTGGCAGATTGAAACACCTTTTCCGGCTGCAAGTCCATCGGCTTTAATTACATAAGGTGGTTTTAGAGAAGAAATAAAAGCTTTTGCCTCAAGGATATCGGACTCCCCAAACGACTTGTAGGCAGATGTCGGAATGCCATGCCTTTTCATAAAATCTTTTGCAAACGCCTTGCTGCCTTCAAGCCGGGCTGCAGACTTTCCGGGGCCAATTAACATAACATGCTTAAGATCCTCCCTTGCGCTAAAATAGTCGGCAATTCCCAATACAAGGGGCTCTTCGGGCCCCACTACTATTAAATCAATTTTCTTTTCCAGTACTAATTGCCCAATAGATTGAAAGTCGTTGGGGTGAACATCACAATTACTGCCAATCAACGAGGTGCCAGGATTTCCCGGGGCAACATAAAGCTCCGAGCACAAAGGGCTTTGATTAATTATCCATGCCAAAGCATGCTCACGGCCTCCCGAGCCAAGTATCATTATCCGCATTCCCGAATTAGATGTATTCAATCTTGTTTAGTTTTAAAACTTTGAACATTTTTTACATAAAAAAGACAGCAGTAACTCTTTTGTATTTGACTTTGATTTAAAAACAGCTTTTCGACCGGTATCAAGCATTTCATGCCATTTAGAATTGGAGTAACCTTAAGGGTATCCACCTGCAAAGATATGTGCAAATGTTTTGCGTGTGATGGTATTTTCTACTGACGAAAGCCTAACTAAAAAAATCAAAACAAAATCTCGACCAAACAACTCCAAAACTACCGGTAGAAAACCATTGGTAGTAAACCCCTGATTTAAGATTTTTGAAAATACACAAATCGCTGAGTAATTAGCTGTTTTGTAAGAATACTTTTATGTTTCAGGGATTATTGCGTCCATTACAGAAATCATTCACCATCTTTCCTGATACAGCAGGGGTTGTGGCGGAATTCTGGCGGACAAAATTTTAAAAAAAATATGATGGAAAGCAAGTTGAAGGTTTTGAAATTGGCAGCCATAGTCCTATGGATTATGGTTTCCGGTCAAATAGCGTTAAGTAATACCCCACCTACTGTTTTTTTCAGGGAAGGCTTTGAGACAGGCAGCACACAACTGCCATCCGGATGGATTAATGTCGCAATTGTTAACAACGGTTCCTGGCAAGTTGGTGTTGGAGCCGGCCCTTTCCCTCCCGGACAGTCGGGGTTACCAGATAGCGCTGCTGTGGGAGCTACCAATGCTTATTTCAGAGTTCCTTCATCAAATCCTTATGTGAGTCGCCTTATATC
>DATIKK010000032.1:0-2190 GCA_035477635.1 Bacteroidales bacterium
TATTGACACTGATGTGTAATCAGGGCCTTAGCATTTTCATTTAGGTTTCAAAATTAGCTTATTATAGATTAGTTCAAATTGAATGTTGTATGAATTTATTAAGGGGGTTTTGCTAAATTGAGAAAATTGGCAATGATGTAAAAGAAGTTTATTGCTGGAGATAATTTTCAGGTAGCTTCTTGATTTTGGGAAGGCAATCATACCCTCAGGAGGCTTAATTCCAAACCCCTGGAATAGGCCTGTTGCAGAATCTGCATTTTCCGTTCCTGATATGGTTTGAGAGCAGGGTGAGTCCTGACCGGTGCAGAAGTCGCTGTCCGCATCCGGGACAAAAGGTGCTGTCGTAGCGATGGCCTGGCACATTGCCAATGGTTACGAAGTTTATTCCGGCCTCGCGGGCAATACGGTGTGCCATTTCGAGGGTTCTTACAGGAGTGGCAGGCAGATGGGTAAGCCTGTATGCAGGCATAAAGCGGTTGAAATGCAGTGGCACATCGGGACCGAGATTATTGAGAATCCACCGGCACATGGCCCTGATCATCTCCGGGTCGTCGTTGAGGGTGGGAATCACAAGATTGATGACTTCGAGCCATACTCCTTCCTGCTGAATGATTTTTAGGGTTTCCAATACTGGCTGGAGCGAGCCCCCGCTAACTTCCCGATAAAAAGCTTCATCGAATGCCTTCAGGTCAACGCGCACTGCATCAATATGCCTGAGCAATGCCCTAAGTGGCTCCGGACTTATGAATCCATTGGTTACCAGGGTAGTTTTTATATTTTCCTGTTGTGCCAGTTTTGCGATATCATAAACATATTCAAAAAATACCGTAGGTTCGGTATAGGTAAAGGAAACCGAATTAAGCCCGGCCTGTTTTACCCCTTCAATGATCTGCCGGGGCGTTCTGATCATGTTTCTCACTTCTTCGACTGTTCTTTGTGAGATAGACCAGTTCTGGCAGTTCTGGCAACGGAAATTGCACCCGACGGTAGCAACCGTCTGACGCCAATGACCCGGATGGAAATGGTGGAAAGGGGCTTTTTCAATTGGGCCTACGCCTATGCTTACCGGCCTGCCATAAACCAGGGTATAAAGTTCTCCACGGCGGTTTTCGCGCACCCTGCACTGGCCACGACCGCCTTCGGGTATTACGCATTTATGCGGGCACAATTCACAGAGGACCCTGTTGTTGGGCAATTCCTGCCAGTATTTTGCCGGTCGAGGACCTGCCTGCATCCCGGCGCCTCGACTGTTTGCTGCTAATGCCATTTCACTTTGGGTTTCATTGTGCAAAAAAATCCTTGATGTAAAATTGCGAAACTGTTGATAATGCACAAAACCTACCGTGATCATAACCGAGGCCATAATAAGAAAAAAAATTGTCTTTTTCATGGAGTTCATTTCAATACATGTATTGATCCGGTTTTTATTCCCAAACACCGGGTACCAGCCTTCCCGAAAAGGGTGACCTGCCGTTTTCTATCCGGTTGTAAACCACATTAAAATGCACACGGTGAATCAACCGTTCGCCTGTATGCGGGCAAAAGGTGGAGTTGTAGCGGTGCCCGGGTACATTGCCTATGAAAACAAAGTTTAGACCCGCCTCCCTTGCAATACGGTGCGCTGCTTCCAGAGTTCTTACCGGGGTGGCCGGAAGATGCGTCAACCTGTAGGAGGGATGAAAACGGGTGAACGAAAGGGGCACATCGGGTCCGAGATTCTCAACAATCCATTCGCACATCGCTCTAATCTGGTGCAAGCAGTCGTTCACCGTGGGGATAACCAGGTTGGTTATTTCGAGCCAGGCGCCTTCCTCACGGATTACCTTCAGGGTTTGCAGTACTGTGCCGAGGTTTCCTCCATAATACCTTTGGTAAACATCCGGACAAAACCCCTTGAGGTCAACAACAGCCTGATCAATACGGCGAAGTAATGCCCTAAGCGGTTTTTCAGCAATGGCTCCGTTAGTGTGAAACTGCATACGCAATCCATCTTCCCGCGCCAAAATG
Source organism: Bacteroidales bacterium (assembly GCA_035477635.1). GTDB lineage: Bacteria > Bacteroidota > Bacteroidia > Bacteroidales > UBA7960 > UBA7960. Next base: position 2,008 of record DATIKK010000032.1, read on the forward strand.
GAAACATCGTAAAGAAATTCATAAAAAATAGTCGGCTCGTTAATGGACCCTGTTATGGTTCTTGCGCCTTGCTGCAAGGCATAATCTACCACCTGCCTTGGCGTAAGCCTTCTGGCCCTTACTTCCTCCGGTCTTCGTTGGGTGATATGCCAATTGTGGCATTGTTTGCACCGGAAATTACAT
>DATIKK010000033.1:0-3348 GCA_035477635.1 Bacteroidales bacterium
CGGAAGAGCTTCTACCGTAACACTGATAAATCCAACAACAGGTGGCGCAGCCGGTGTAGCGGTGTCGCGAACCTCCACCCGGTAGGTGATGTTTGCCACCGGAGCGTGCGAAAAAGAAGAACTGGTAGACAGGAGTGCTCCTGAACCGTGGTTAAACCAGGCGAAGGTGTACGAGCCTGACCCCCCGGTGGGTAAAACAAACAGATTAACAGTCTCGCCCTGACAAATATTGGTTGAGCTTGCCTGGACTGCCACAATACCAAGCGGCCCGCCACTTACTGCAACTGCCACCTGGTCAGTATTTTGGCAACCTGTAACCAGATCAGTAACCGTTAATGTAAAAAGTTGCGAGGTGGTAAGAGGAACTGTTGGGGTAGAAGGGTTTGTCGGGTTAACAACCAACGCTGCTGGCGCCCAGGAATAGGAATATAAAGTAGTGTTGACAGACAATGCGTTTAAGGTTGCGGATGTTCCTCCTGGAATTGCCATGTCAGGTCCTGCATCGGCCGGAGGGGTTGGATTTACTCTGACGGTAGCCTGAGCCTCGGCAAAACAGCCTTCGGGAGTAGTATAGCGGTAAGTAACCGTAAAATTACCAATGCCGCTTAACCCTGTATCGAACAATCCATTGCTTACAAATGGGCCGGAATACTCTCCCCCTGGAGGCGTGGCACTTGTCAGGGGTACCTGACCGGATCCAGCACAGAGGTTTATGTTTGGAAAATTTACTACCGGGGCCTGGTTTACCCGAAGAAATTGCGTAGCGCTGGCAATACAAGTTGCCGAAGGACCTTGATGCACATATGTTATTTCATGCAGGCCAGCGCCTATCTGTGCGGGATCGATAAAAAAGGATTCTACTCCGTTAACAAAGTATTTCCCTCCGGCCGGACTGCCTCCTGTCAAATAAATCAGGCCAGCCGAGGTGCAAACATCAGTGAAAGGAGAAAGTGTAACATTAGGTGTAAAGGAGGCCTGGGAAATTGAAGCGCTGAAGTTAGCCGTTGTTGATGCAGTACGGCAGAAAGTGATGGTATGGGGGCCTGGACCTTCGAGGCAAATGACTAATGGTTGGTTTTCAATTGCCAATCCGTAATTCAAACAGTTGACATAATAATTAATCTGACCCCAGGTTCCTCCCTGCCGCGAAAGATTAATTATCACGGCATTTCTACTGGGGTGAAGAGTAACCGTATAACTGAAACAATTCGAACCCGGGCTCGCATTACAGCACAACCCTGCAGGTGAAAAAAAACTACTGTTTATAAAAGTAGCCGTGGGGCTTGCGCTCAAATCAACTGTGAAAACAGGTGTTACTGGACTACAATTCTGGGCAGTAACCTGAACAGGTTTTAATAAGCTAAACAATAAGCATAATGGAAAAAGCCAGACCAACCTTACGGAGCGGAAAGGCAACACCATTTTTTTGCTCATTGACTGGTTCATAGAGTTCTTTTTTTAATCCCTTCTTTGTACAATCAGCTTGCGGACTACCGATGCATTTATGCCGGTAATTCTGATATAAAAGACACCAGGCCGAAAACTTCCGACATTTACCTTTTTTTGAAGCATGCCGGGAGAATCTATTTTGTCACTGTAAATAACTGATCCTGTCTGATTAATTACTTCCAGTTGCCTCCATTCAAGGGTTTGGTTGTCGATTTGCACAGTAACAAAATTGGTTGCTGGGTTTGGAAAAACAAGAATACTTTTTTCGAAAAACTCTATTGAGGGGGCACTTGTGCCAGAGTTAACATTAATAGTGTCGCTAGCTCTGCAGCCAAACTGATCCTGAACTTCTACAAAGTACCGCCCAAAATTCACCACATTAAACCGTCGGGTTGTTGAACCGTTACCCCAGAGATAGCTTGAAAAACCGGCTCCCGCATCAAGTATAACCGTGTCAGGGCGCATGGTATAAATATCGTTCCCAAGATTAACTACAGGAGCACCAGAAACCAGGATATTTGCCAATAATGAATTATTGTGCATGTTAACATCTGTGCCTTCTATTATTATACGCACCTGGTAGGTACCGGTTTCAGCCAGATTGGCTTTTTGGTTGAAGGATAATGTTTGGACTTGCATTGGACTTAGGTTGTTGGCGAGGATAAAATCCTGCCAATTCACTGGCTGGGTTCCTATAGAAAATCCGGCCCTGAAACTATGGCCAGCATAAAATGTATCTGGTCCTCGGTTTTGTAGCACAAAGATTACTTGTTCTTCACTGCTCAGAACACAGTTACTACGAGGATTTAACAAGAAGGTAACTGCAACGTCCCAAGTAAGAACAAATACCGAATCAATCCTTGAACAACCATGGGAGTTTGTAACAGTAACTTTATACCATTGCGAGAGAGGCGAGACGATGGTGAAAGTTGGGGCAGTAGAGCCGTCATGCCATAGGTATGAAGCATATCCGGGATTTGGTTGTAGTACCAACCCTATCGGATTTGCCGAAATAATTGAATCGGGAAGGTTTGTTTCAGGCATTGGAAATACTCTAACCACTTGCACTAAGGAATCGTTTTCTGTCCTGGTGTCATTAACGTAATCCAACTTTACTTCAATAGTATCTTCCCCAACAGAGCTAAAGCCAGTTTTTTGGATGAATGTAAAGGGCACTATTTCACCAGGGTTGAGTGTATCAGATAACATTAGTTCCTGCGCTGATACGGGTGTTCCGTTCAAACTGAATTGAAGGTTTATTTGGGCGCCCTCAGGTACCAGAACATTGCCGCTATTAATTAAGTTTATTGAAACAGGAACCTCGGTATAATCATCAATACACCCCTCGGTTGGAGAAACAATGTTTAGAACTCCCATGTCTGGCAACTCCGGAACCACAAGGATAGTTCCACTGGTAAAACAACCAAATGCATTGCCGACTGTTACTGAATACATGCCGAAATCACTGACAGCCCTGGTTTGGGCAGTATGACCGTTGTCCCACAAATATGAGATATGTCCGGGCCCGGCATTGAGAACAACTGTGTCGGGCCTGTTTGTAACAATTTGAGGCGGTATTTGAAGGTCTGGGATTTCATGAAATTCAATAGTTGAGCCGAAACTGTTGTTGGCCATTTCTGCATCGCGACTGAATATTTCCACATTTATCAGGTATTCGTCAGCCGTTTCTATGCTTGTCAATTGAGTAAATGTAAAAGCAATGCTGTCACCGGGCAATAGCATAGTATCTAACAGAAACCTTTCGCTTGAAATTAGGTCATTATCCAAAAACCAAGCTATGTCAAATGCCTTTCCCTCAGCTAAAGTGTCAACCCCAAGGTTTTTCAAGGTAAAGGAAACAGGTACCGGCACTGTTGGCAAGCAGCCTGCAGTAGGTGA
>DATIKK010000034.1:0-6789 GCA_035477635.1 Bacteroidales bacterium
CTTAAGGTTATTAAAGCCACAATTATTCAATCGGGTGCTTAATTCATTTCATGTTGTTTTGGAAGGTCTTGGAAAAGCCTATCAAAAAATGTAACACCAAAATTTCTAAAACGAAACAGGAAGTTTTACGGGTGCTTGCCTGCCAGTATTCCTCCTCCGGTAAAAAAGTTTTTTGTTTAGCGCCTACACATTTGCAGGATATTTTTGTAACCCAGATTAGTTATTGACAGCATAGCGAACCAAGTACTTAGATGGGTTTAACCCCGGTTAAGTGCTTAGCATATGAATATTTTAGTATAGTAACATTATTTGAAAAAACCAAACAGAGTTCGACACTGAAGGAACTCAGGCTTTTGAATAATAGCTGAATTGAGACTTTCGGTTTAAAACAATTGGTTTTGTTGTTCAAACATTTTTGCATACAATTGGTTCCTTGCCAGAAGCTCATTATGGGTACCGCTTTCCACTACATCTCCTTTATCCATTACGATAATCTGGTCCATTTTCTCCATATCCACAAGTCGGTGGGTTACCAGAATCAGAGTTCTGTTGCCAATTTTCGACCACATAAGGTCGAATATTTTCCTTTCGGTTATGGTATCGAGGTTGGCCCAAGGTTCATCCAAGATCCAGCAACGAGCATCTTCGAGCAATAAGGATGCAAATGCCAAAAGTTGACGCTCTCCACCCGAAAGGCTTACTGCCAATAATCCCAACTGATCTGAATTCCGCTCTGTTTCAAAAAGGCCTGTAGTTTTGAGTACTGCTTCAACTTGTTCGCTTGTGGCTTTTGGATTGGCAATTCGTATGTTCTCGCGTATGTTGCGGTTAAAAACATGATGATCCTGAGCCATTACGGCAAAATACGACCCTAACTCCTCCGGTGTATAATCTGCAATCGACTTTTTGTTCAGAAAAATTGAACCTGAGTCAGGATTCCATAGGTTCAGGATAAGGTTTATCAGCGTACTTTTTCCGCTGCCTGAAGGGCCTACAACAGCGTTTTTGGAGCCTTCGGGAAACCACATAGAAACATCACGCAGGGTAATTTGCTCATCGAAGTACGAAAAGCTGACATTTTCGAATGCAATTCCATTTGCAGGTGGAAAAGAATTAATCGGGGGTAAAAGTATTTGCGCCGATGATTTGGTGATTTCCAACAGCCTTTTGGCTGCCTCCTTAGTCTTTTCAATATGTTGAAAGGCGTTTGCCAAATTCTGCACTGCCTCAAAGCTGCTGAATACACCAAGGGTAACCATCGCCAGCATTGCACCCTGGAGGGTGCCCGCAAGTACTTCAGGGGTAGCCAATACCAGGGCAGAAAACATCCCCAGATGCGAAATCAGGGAACTCATTCCATCATTGAGTCCCGACAGAGCTGCATTCTTTTTTTGAACTCTATCCAACTGAGCCTGTAAGTTGTTTGTTTCGGCCACAGTCCTTTGCTTCTGGCTAAGCCAATGGATTTCCGGCAAACCTTGCAGGCGGTCAACAAGCAGCACCTTAAACTTTGCCTTCAGTGTGGTTTCTTCTATTCCCCTCCCTTCAGAAACTTTTTGTGCAAACCAGGCATGCGCAATCCCACTTGCCCCCAAAAACAAAAAGGTAGATATGGCAATGCGGTAATCAATTGTCAGCAGCAACAAAAAAGTAACCAGGCTTACAATAGCGGCAACAATTGCAGGCAAGACAACCCGCAAATAGGCGTTCTGAAGGGTTTCAGTATCAGTAATCGATTTGGCAAGCAAATCGCCCGACCTTTTGCCCATAATCCATGTGAGTGCATTTTCACTCAATTGGCGATAAAACCAAACCCGGACACCATGTAATATTTTAAATGTAAAATCGTGTGCTACCAGTCGCTCCAGGTATCTCATCACGGCTCTGGATATTCCAAAAAAACGCACTGCCGCCGTGATCACAAAAAGTTCGGCTATCCCGTCGGCAAGGGCAGCCATTGAAATCAGATAACCGGAGGTTGCCATCAGCCCGATGCCTGCCAGGAGGGTTGCTGATGCAAGGGCAATTGCAGCCCAGAAATTGGCGCTGTATTCCTTGAAAAACTGTGAAAGGAGTTTAACCATTGTGGTTGGGTATTGGATTAGCTCCCAACAAGCCTGCATATTTCCCCTTAAGACTCAAAAGGCTGACATGGTTACCTTGTTCTGCAATGCTACCCTTGTCGAAAACCAGAATATGGTCAGCCTGCATTACGGTTTTCAGTCTGTGGGCAATGATAAGGGTTGTTCGACCTTTGGTAAGTTGCCGCAAAGCATGGGCAATTACTTGTTCGGAATGTGGGTCGAGATTGGAGGTGGGTTCATCCATAGTGAGAAGGGGGGCATTTTTCAGAAAGGCCCGTGCAATAGCCAGTCGTTGTTTTTCACCTGCGCTAATCCCTGCTGCATTTTCTGTAATCAGGGTTTGGTAGTTGTCGGGCCAACCCATAATTGTATCGTGAATACCAGCAAGTCTGGCAGCTTCTATGATTGTTTCCATACCGGCTTCATTGTTGGCCATTTGCATGTTTTCCAGAATACTGGCATTAAAAAAATGAGGTTTTTGTGAAACATAGGCAATATTCTTATGCCAATATTCCGATGCGATATTTTCGAGTATAATGCCGTTTACCAGAATAATTCCTTTTCCGGGGCATATAAATTTTAACAAAAGGTTGGCAAAGGTGGTTTTGCCTGCCCCAGTACTCCCAACAGCGGCCGTAATAGTACCTGATTCCAGTGTGCAAGAAATGTTTAGTAATGCGGGTTGCTCTGCACCAGGATACGAAAATTCTACATCAATAAAATCAATTTTAATTGATTCAAACTTTTCTTGCCCATGATCTTTTATGCCTACAACCCTTGTATCTGGGGCTTCAAATTCAAAAATCTTTGCGGCTGCAGCAACTCCTTCCATTCCGGCGTGATGGTTTGCGCCAAGCAACCTAAACGGAAGAAAATACTCAGGAGCCAGAAGCAGCATGAACAAACCCGTCTGAAAAACCATTAACCCTTCAATCATTCTAATGGATACCTGAAGAGCTACCATTGCTATGCTTATGCTGGCAGCCAGCTCAAGCACAAAGCCCGACAGGAATGCAATTTTGAGTACTCTCATTGTGAGGACTCTAAACGCGTTACTTTCAGCATATACATTTTTTGCTTCTCTTTTCCCTGCATTGTGAATTTTGAGCGTCTTAATGCCTTGAATCACATCGAGAAAGTATCCTGTTAAGGTGCTCATCGCTTCCCATTGCTTTCGGGTAACCATTTTAGCGTGGGTTCCAATAAGCCACATGAAAAACACAATCAATGGACCTGTAATAAGCAAAACAATTCCACTGATTAAATCGTACCACAATACAAATATTAAAATCACCACCGGGAAAACGGCCAGGTAGATTGCAGATGGGATGTATTTTACATAGTAATCATCCAATTTGTCCACACCTTCAGTAACAAGGGCAACCAATTCGCCGGTATTGCCCTGCCTGACATGATTTCCACCTCTTTCCAGGACGTTATTAAGCAAGTTTTGCCGTATGCCAGATCTGATTTCGATACCTTTTACGTGTGAATATCTTTCCCGTAACCAGATAAGGCACCCCCGGAGCACGATAGATGCCAAAAGAAATAAGAACAAAGTTTGCGAAGGGAGAATATGTTGAATAAAAACCTGCGAGATTATAACACTAAGCACGAACATCTGCAATACCGCCACCAATGCCAAAAGAAGGCTTAAAACGAGCAAGGAAGGGAAATAACCCTGCACATTCAAAGCATAGGCAATTAGCTTTTTATGAATGTACAATGTCGTAGGCAATCCGCTAAATGGAATTGATTTTTGCACCTGAAATGTTCTGGTGTGCTATGAAGGTTTCTATTCAATAATTGTTTCGCGGGAAATTCTTTTCGAAAAAATATAATAGCTCCACCCTTGATATGCAAGTACCACCGGCACAAATATCACCGCAACGATAGCCATAATTCTAAGGGTTAACTGGCTTGAGGAGGCATTGTGAATTGTAAGATTGTATTCCGGGTTAATTGACGATATCATTACATTCGGGAACATGACCGCAAAAAATAATACAGTCCCAAAAACTATTGCCAGGGCAACTCCAATAAAGGCTAAACGAAACTTCTTAAGCCTGATAAAAACAAAGCCGCTGGCATAACTTACAAAAACAGCTATGGGCAGTAAAACATGCAAAAACTCCCAATTGGTAAACAAGCCCGTTTGCCAGATTCCCAAAATTGCAAACAACAAAACAATTATCCCTATGGGCCAATAGAGAATTCCAGCTAATTCTTCTACCCGCTTTTTTATTTCGCCGGTAGTACGGAGCGAAAGAAAAAGTGCTCCATGCAAGGTAAACATAAGCACCACAACAATGCCCCCCAGCAATGCATACGGGTTAAGGAGCGACCAAAGACTTATAGTAAAATACATATCCTGGCCTATTGGCAATCCTTGTAAAATATTGGTAAATGCAACACCCCACAATACTGCTGGTACAAGGCTTCCCGTGAAAATAAACCAATCAGCGGTTTTTCTCCACCAGGTCTGAGTCATTTTGTTTCGAAATTCAAACCCTACAGCCCTTAAAATCAAAGCAAGCAGCATAATAAAGAATGGAATGTAAAAACCGCTAAAAAGGGTTGCGTACCAATGGGGAAAGGCTGCAAACATAGCGCCTCCCGCAGTAATGAGCCATACTTCGTTTGCGTCCCAAAACGGACCAATGGAATTAATAACAACTCTTTTATCGGTATCGTCTTTCGACACAAAAGGCATAAGGATTCCAACCCCAAAATCGAACCCCTCGAGGAAAAAATATCCTACAAAGAGAACAGCTATCAGAATAAACCATATAGTTTGAAAATCCATATTGCAGAGTTTTAATGCGTTTATAATTACTTGCTAATAGGCGTTTACAATTTGATCACCTTCAGGAACTCCCGGTTTGGCGTACTTATGAATGAGAAAAACCGCAGCTGCAGCAAGGATTCCATAAATTATCGCAAATACAATCGTGGAAAGCAACAATGATTCTGCAGTTACATTTGGTGAGAGACCGTCGCGGGTGAGCAACAATCCATAAACGACCCAAGGCTGGCGGCCAATTTCTGCAATAATCCATCCCAAGGCATTGGCCAACAAGGGCAAAAACATGACCACAAGGGAAAGTTTTAAAAATCCTCGGCTGCCCGAAAGACGTTTTTTCAACAACAGAAATAAACCTACAATCGAAAAAAGTATAAACAGCATACCAAGGCCAACCATTACCCTGAAACTCCAAAAAACAACCCAAACAGGAGGCATATAGTCGCCGGGCCCATGCTTTTCTTCATAGCGTTTTTGTAATACATTCATCCCTTTCACCTCGGCATTTATATCGTTAAAGGCAATTAACGACAGCAGGTACGGAATTTTAATTTCAAATGTATTGGTTCTGTTTTCCTGGTCAATTATTGCAAAAAGTGACAAACCAGCCGGTTTTTCGGTTTGCCATAATCCCTCCATTGCTGCCAGTTTCATGGGTTGGTATTCAGCAGTATTTTGAGCATGTCTATGACCGGTAGCAGCCAATGTAATACTTGATACTGCTGCGAAAATCAACCCAAGCCTTGCCGATTTAATGAAAATGTCAGTTTGATTTTTCCGTAAAATATTCCAGGCGCTTATGCCAAGCATAAACAAACCGGCAGTTGAAAATGCTGCCACAATGGTATGTTGGGCCATTACGAGCATACGTTCATTCAAAACGATTTCGGCAAAGCTGGCCAATTCCGCCCTTCCTTCATTTAGTACATACCCAACCGGGACCTGCATCCAGGCATTTGCAATCAAAATCCATATTGCCGACAGGTTCGAACCAATAGCCACAAGCCATATACTTAGCAGATGAATTCCTTTCGGTAACCGGTTCCATCCGAAAAACCAAACTGCAATAAAAGTGGATTCGAGAAAGAAGGCCATCAGAGCTTCAATGGCCAGGGGAATCCCGAAAATGTCACCCACAAACCTTGAATACCCCGACCATGCCATTCCGAATTGAAACTCAAGAACTATACCCGTAACTACCCCAAGGGCGAAAATGATAAGGAATAATTTCCCGAAAAAAAGTGTCAGACGCTTGTAATCTGCATTTCCTGTCCTGAAATAAATAGTTTGCAAAATTGCAATAAGGACAGACAAGCCCATCGTGAGAGGGCTGAAGAAAAAATGGTAAATGGTTGTAATTCCAAATTGCCATCGTGCAATTTCTAAAGCTTCCATAGGCACAAGGTATTTAGTATAAAAATTTATTTATCGGGTTACAAGCAGAAAGCCTTTTGTAATCAATTGCAAGCTAAGAAAAAATAGCTTACCTTAATTACATAAAGACTATTTGTATTCAAATTCGAAACTTAAATTTTCTAATGCAATTTGAGATTAAATATGGAATAAAATTAGGATAAATTTATTCCAGTAGCCAAATGCTTGAATAAATAAATTCAGGTCATTTATTTTAATAACGGCACCTTGCCAATAAGTTGGCTTCAGGCAAAAAGGGAAGCTTAATGATTTTTCGTTGAATTCTTTTATAACTGGTTATCAGCTAATAGAACATTTTTTTATTATTTTTCTCAAAAAAAGTTTGGGAAGCTAAAAAAGCTTTTTACCTTTGCACTCCCCAAACGGGGGAAAAGTTCTTTGAAGAAATGGGAAGCCAAAAAAGTAGCGCAAAAAAGACAATACCTGTTGATTGACTTTGAGTTGATTTAACAAATGGTTTTTAATGGT
>DATIKK010000035.1:0-8349 GCA_035477635.1 Bacteroidales bacterium
CATGGCAATTCTTTGCCATGATATGGTGCCGCATGTTCATCACAGCGATTGCAGGGTTACGCTTTCTATGCTTCATTACCACTACCGTTCTCACCAGTTGTATACCGCTTCCCATTATCATCCTCACGGGCATAACCACTATCACAGTCACTATTACCCTCACTACCACGATCACCAGCATGATTATAGTGAGAACTACGATTTTCATCATAGTAACCATCACGACCACAAAGGCACGCACAAACACAGCCTTCCTTACCATATAGGAAGTGTAAGCCTCCATGCCCGGAATTATGAGTCAGCTCAGTTTCCAGTTGCGGATGAGGAACAAGGTCACTCCCACGGCTTTCCATTGCACCATCACGGATCGCCTGCCAATGATTATGATTATCTCCGTCTGAAAATACAATTCGTTGTTTCAACAATTGATCAGCAACCATTGCTGTTGTATCAGGGCAGGGAATCTGAAAATTCTCTGGTGTTGCCGTGTTTATTTACGATCAGGTGTTATGATTATCCTTTTCTGATACGATTCCACTTTGAACCCGGAGCCACAAGCTTACGGGGCCCGCCGGCTATTGCCTGAACTCTGGGTAACCTTTTCAATCAAGTATCTTTTGTTTAATCAAACCTGCCTTTTTAGGCAGGCTTTAATAATTTATTAAAATGAAGCAATTTCTGTATTTATTGATTATTTCTGCTTACTTAGCTTTCACATCTGTGTCATGTGGACGGGGTTCTCAGCAACCCGCCGAACAAGTACAAGATCACGGTCATGAACACGGAAACGATCACGGGCACGATCATGACCATGGCCACGATCACACTCACGATAACGGGCATGACCATAGCCACTCTCACGGGCATGACCATACTCATCCGCACCAGGAGGAATTCGTGGTGGAGGACACTGTAACTGAGCCTCACAGGCACAACCACAGCCATCCTCACACCCATTAAACCTGTTTCTTGGGCATTAACCTTCATGAATATCAAAATTCTAAAACAATGCAAAAAACAATAATTTATCTCATTGCAAGTGTTGTATTCTTTTCGACTGCCTGCAACAGGCAGCCTGCCACGCAAGGGCACGGACATGGGCACACGCACGATGTGATAGGCGGGCATGCGCACGACGACCAAGGCCATGATCACGAACATGGAGACGGCGCAATGACCTTCACCCTGTTTTCTGAAGGCTATGAACTTTTTGTCGAATTTCCCGCCCTTGTTGTTGGACAAACCAGCGAATTTGCCATACACATCACCAAATTGAGCAATTTCAGGCCGGTAGAACAAGGCAGCATGACGGTGAGCATCATTAAAGGGGGCAGGGGCATAAGGCACAGGGTTGATGCACCGACTGTTCCGGGTATTTTCAAGCCTGCTTTGCAACCAAAAGAAGGGGGGATTTACAGAATGGTATTTGACCTGGTTGTAGATAATAAGACGCTTTCTTTTGTAGTGCCTGAAATACAGGTTTATGCCGATGCCCACCAGGCAGCCCATGCCACCATTGAGCAGGAACATGGCGAAGTTTTAACCTTTACGAAGGAGCAAGCCTGGCGAACCGATTTTGAAATTCTGGAAGTACAACCAAGACCATTCTATTCTGTTATAAGGACTTCTGGCAGGGTTAAAAGTCAGCCGCAAGCTCAGCTTGCGGTAAATGCCCAGGCTCAGGGGGCTGTAAACCTTATGGTGGTTTTAGGGGAAACTGTTCAAAGAGGCGATTTGCTGGCAGTAATTACCGGTGCCGGTATTGAAAATAACCTTACTTTAATCCTCAACGAGAGCAAATTGGCATTCGAAAGAAGCAGGGCCGACTATCTCCGCTCAAAGCCACTTGCAAACCGCCAGCTTATTTCGCAGAGGGATTTTCTTGAAGTACAGTTGCGATATCAACAGGATTCATTAAGATACAAACAGATATCGGGGCATGTTTCCATGCTGGGGTTAAGGGTTGTGGCGCCGGCAAGTGGGTTTGTGAGCCAGATTAATGTGTCGAATGGACAATTTATTGAGAGCGGTGCAACTGTGGCGACCGTAACCCATAAAACGCCTGTAATCATCGAAACTTATGTAAACCAGTCTGATTTTCAAAGGGTAGGTAATATTTTTGATGCCAACTTCAGGTTTGCTGGCGGGGATTACACCATCAACCTGCAAGATATCAATGGCAGGGTGGTTTCTAACAATGCATTTGTAAACGAGCATATTACCCGCATCCCCGTGGTATTTTCGGCCGAAAATAATGGTGAACTGATGCCCGGGATGTTTCTTGAGGCGTTTCTGAAAACAGGCCGTACCGACCGCGCCTTAGTCCTTCCGCTTACAGCCATTGTGGAAGAACAAGGACTATTTTTTGTTTTTGTTCAGAGAGGAGGCGAGTCGTTTGAGAAAAGGCAAGTGGTAACTGGTAGCAACGATGGCCGCCTTGTAGAGATCATTTCGGGAATTACACCTGGCGAAAGGATTGTAACCAAAGGAGCACACCAGGTTAGACTGGCATCCCTGGCAGGCGATCTTCCCCTACACGGACACACCCACTAAATCTGGAAACCATGTTAGATAAGATTATAGATTATTCTCTAAAAAACAGGATGATGGTGCTGTTCATGTCCCTTATCCTGATGTTTGTTGGGACTTATGTTACCACCCAGATGGATGTTGATGTGTTTCCTGACCTTACTGCCCCTTCGGTAGTGGTGTTGACCGAGGCCCACGGTATGGCGGCCGAGGAGGTGGAACGCCTAGTAACCTTTCCGATTGAAACTGCCGTAAACGGAGCTACAGATGTTCGCAGGGTGCGATCGTCGTCGGCAATGGGTATTTCGATAGTTTGGGTAGATTTCGACTGGGGAACCGACATTTTTCGGGCACGGCAGGTTGTGAGCGAAAGACTTGCAATGGTTGCAGAAGGGCTTCCCGAAAATGCCGGCAATCCCACTATGGCACCGCAAACTTCCATCATTGGCGAAATTATCCTGCTCACTGTGTCATCCGACTCCATTTCTCCGATGGAGCTGCGCTCCCTGGCCGACTGGCAAATACGAAACAGGATGCTGTCAATTGCCGGAGTATCGCAGGTGGTGGTCATGGGAGGCGATTACAAACAATATATTATCGAAGCCGACCCTGAACGGATGGGCTTTTTCGGTGTAAGCCTGAACGAACTCCTGGCTGCTTCTGAAAACCTGAACCAGAACGCCACCGGTAGCTTCCTGAACGATTTCGGGAATGAATATGTGATTCATGGTGTGATTCGCACCACCAACAAAGTGGATATTGGAAATTCAGTGGTTAAAATTTCTAACGGAAATCCTATAACTATCAACGATGTGGCAACAGTCAGAACCGGAACCCCTCCCAAAATCGGTGCCGGGTTTCTGAACAGCGAACCGGCTGTGGTAATGACCGTATTAAAGCAACCGGATACCAACACCCTTGAACTGACCGAAAAAATAGATGAGGCTATTGCGCAACTGAAAGAAATCCTGCCCGGCCATGTTGAAATCAGAAGCGATGTTTTCAGGCAGGCTGATTTTATTCAGAGGGCAGTAAACAATGTTGCCCAAGCGCTAATTGAAGGGGCATTGCTCGTAGCCCTGGTTTTATTCCTGTTTCTGCTCAACATTCGTACAACAGTTATTTCACTCATAGCTATTCCGCTTTCGATGGTAGTGGCGGTGGTTGTTCTAAAACTGATGGGGCTTACCATCAACACTATGTCGCTTGGCGGCATTACCATTGCCATTGGATCGCTGGTCGACGATGCCATTATTGATGTGGATGTGGTGCTCAAACGGCTGAAAGCCAATTCCCGCCTGCCCGTCGATCAAAGAGCATCCAATCTTTCGGTTATTTATAAAGCATCAGTTGAAATCAGACCTTCTATACTCAATGCAACTCTGATCATTTCTGTAGCCTTTGTGCCCTTGTTTTTCCTTTCGGGAATGGAAGGACGAATGCTCAGGCCACTGGGTATTGCCTTCATAGTTTCCCTGTTTGCCTCACTTCTGGTGGCCATTTCACTTACTCCGGTATTGTGCAGTTACCTGCTCACCACCGAAAAACAATTGGCCGCAAACGAAACCGGAAGCCGGTGGGTGCGTTGGCTCAACAGGCTTTACGAAAAGGCCCTTGAGCGCTCCATGCGGTTTAAAAAAGTTATAATAGGAGGATCAGCAGTATTGTTTGTGGTATCCATGATTGTTTTGTTCAACTTAGGACGCAGCTTCCTTCCGCAATTTAATGAAGGGGTTCTTACGCTCAGTACGGTAAGCCTACCGGGCATATCCTTAGATGAAAGCAACAAAATGAACCTGAAGATTGAAAGAGAATTGCTCGAAATGGAAGAAATACATTCTGTGGTGAGGCGCACCGGAAGGGCAGAGCTGGATGAGCATGCCCAGGGAGTGTTTTCCTCAGAGGTTGATATTCCTGTGGAGCTAAATGGCCGTACACACGAGGAGTTTATGGAGGAATTGCGCCAGCGGTTGGGCAAAATCAGGGGAATCAACATTACCGTAAGCCAGCCTTTGGCACACCGTATAGACCACATGCTTTCGGGCACCCGGGCAAATATTGCCATAAAATTGTTTGGAAACGACCTGAACCGCATGTTCTCGCTGGCAAATCAAATCAGATCCCAAATTTCGGGAATCGAAGGTTTGGTTGATGTGAACGTGGAGCAGCAGGTGGAAGTTCCGCAGTTGCAAATTATACCCAAAAGGGAAATGCTTGCGCTTCACGGGATACCCGTAAATGAATTTGCCAGGTTTATTGATGTGGCTTTTGCCGGCGAGAAGGTGTCGGAAGTTTTCGATGGCAATATGCGGTTCGACCTTGTGCTGCGCTACCACGAACGTTACCGCGAATCCATAGAGGCTGTCAAGAACACATTGATTGATACCCACAATGGAGACAAAGTGGCGCTACAGGAGGTGGCATATGTAGTATCTGCATCCGGGCCCAATTCCATAAGCAGAGAAAATGTTAGGCGCAAGGTTGTGGTTTCGGCAAATGTGGCCGGACGCGACCTTAGAGGCGTGGTTACTGAAGTACAAGAAACCATTAGGGAAAACATCCAATTGCCTGAAAATTACTACATAGTGTATGGCGGCCAGTTTGAAAGTGAAGAAAGAGCTGCCGGACTGCTGTTCTGGACTTCTCTGTTGGCAATTCTGGTAATCTTCTTGCTGTTGTTCATGGAATTCAGGAATATGACCGTTTCGGCCGTGATCTTGCTCAACCTTCCGCTGGCATTGATTGGCGGAGTTTTCAGCATCTGGTTTACATCGGGAATACTTAGCATACCTGCCATTATTGGGTTCATAACCCTTTTTGGTATTGCCACACGCAACGGAATACTGCTTGTATCGCGCTACAATGCCCTGTTGAATGAAGGAATGCCCCTCTACAAAGCCATAATCAGCGGTTCACTCGACAGGCTGAACCCCATCATTATGACCGCCCTTACGGCTGCATTAGCCCTGATTCCGCTTGTTTTTGCAGGCAACCAGCCGGGTAATGAAATCCAAAGCCCCATGGCTGTGGTCATTCTGGGCGGATTATTCAGCTCAACTTTCCTCAACATATTTATTGTACCTGCTGTGTTTTATCTGATTAAAGTAAAGGAGGCCGAAAAATGAAATGTATAATAGGGTTCTTACTGTTTCTGCTTGTTCCATTATTTGGCTCCGGGCAGGCGCTGGATGAGCTTTTGCAAAACGTAGAGAAAAACAACCCCAGGTTGATAGCACTGCAAAAATGGCTGGAGGCCGAAGAAACCAAGGCAAAAACGGGAATTTATCCCGAAAACCCCGAAGTTTCGTTCCAGTACCTCTTTGGCAATCCTGCAGCCATCGGCAACCAGCATGAGTTTGGAGTAATGCAGTCGTTCAGGCTTCCAGGATTTTATCTCTCAAAATCGGAAATACAGCAATTGACCTTCAAACAAATGCAGGCTTTGGCAGATGTGGATAAACGGGAGGTGATGCATAGCGCAAGCTCGGTTTATTTCCACCTGGTGATGCTTCACCAAAAAGCCGACGCCCTTAAGGCACGGCAAACCAATGCCAATGTGCTGGTAGAGTTGTTTACCGAAGGATTTGAAGCAGGGGAGATTTCCAGGCCCTTGTTGGATAAAGCCCGCATACATGCCATAGGGGTGGAACACGAATTGCTGGCTGCTCTTTCGGAAATAAAGGTTCAAATCCATTTGTTAGAACAAATAAGCGGAGTTGTTTCCCTTGCTAATCTGACATTTTCGTATCCTGCTGACCGGGAAATTCCTCTCCTGGAAAGGATTCTGACAGATCTGCCGGAAAACAACCCCCATTTGATGATGGCTCAACTGAACATCAGGCAACGGGAGATGGAGATTACACACAATCGCATAGCCAATTTGCCTTCATTTTCCGCCGGATACCGTTCTGAAGCAATATTAGACCAATCGTTGCAAGGCTTTCATGTAGGAATAACTATTCCCTTGTGGCAAAACAGAAATATGGTGCGCCATGCAAGGTTGCAGCACGATTGGGCAAAGGCCCACTTTACCCAGCAGGAAAGCGAATTGGTTGCCCAAATTTCAGGTATGTATCACCAGCTTATTGCGCTCCAGACCAGTTACCGGCAAATGAAGGATGTACTGGAGCAAGAGCAGGTACTGCCGGGCAACCTTGAGTTGCTCCAATCCGGACAAATCTCATTTTCAGAGTATCTGGTAAATGCCGATTTGGTTTGGGAAGCCAGGAAGCAGTATTTTCAGACAGAATACGAATTTTTCGTATTGTTGAGCAAACTTAGAAGCATGTTTTAATGCTTGTTCTGAAAATCTTCCACACAACGGGTGGTACAATTATGCATACCCAGTGGGTTGCTTTTTGATTGAAAACCCAAAGTGCTGATCTTTTTTACCATTAAAGAGCAGTATGTCTTGAGGCAAATAACAAAAATGAACAGATAAAAATTGCCATTGTAATTTCTATCTTTGCTTAATCTGGCAATAAATTATCCATTTTGCCATGATTTAATCAAGTTTTTTTAAACCATGATTTCCAACCGCGATTTGTTTTTTCGCCACCTTGGGCAGACCTCGAAATCGCCATTAGCATTGGAAATTTCAAATGCCAAAGGTGCGTACCTTATTGGTTCTGACGGGAAAAAATATCTTGATTTGATTAGCGGTATTTCGGTTAGCAACCTTGGGCACGGCCATCCGGAAATTGTTAATGCTGTTAAAGAGCAAGCCGATAAGTATATGCACCTTATGGTATATGGCGAACTGGTTCAATCGCCACAGGTGAGACTTGCCGAAAAACTGATCAGCTACCTGCCTGACCCGCTTGACAATGCTTTCCTGGTAAATTCAGGTAGTGAAGCCACCGAAGGAGCTTTGAAACTGGCCAAGCGCTACACAGGCAGGACAAATATTGTTTGTTTCCGTAATGCATACCATGGAAGCACCCATGGATCACTGAGCGTTATGGGGAACGAAGGGCTAAAAAGAGCCTTCAGGCCATTATTGCCTGACATTACAATTATAGAATTTAACGCCCCGTCTCAATTAAAAAAGATTACAACCAAAACGGCTTGCGTAATCGCCGAAACCATACAGGGAGAAGCAGGGATAAGGGTTCCTGATACTGAATTTATGAAATCCCTGCGAAAACGCTGTGATGAAACCGGCGCACTGCTGATACTCGACGAGATCCAGTGTGGTTTTGGCCGAACCGGCAGGTTGTGGGCTTTTGAGCATTTCGATATTGTGCCCGATATTCTGTTGCTTGCCAAAAGCCTGGGAGGGGGATTGCCATTGGGAGCATTTATTGCTCCGGCTCACATTATGCAAAGCCTTGCTGACAATCCTGCCTTAGGCCACATCACAACCTTTGGCGGAAACTCTGTCTGCGCTGCGGCAGCTATTGCTCATTTTGATGTTTTGGTGAGAGACCGACTCTGGGAGGTTGCCCGGGAAAAAGGAAATCTTTTCAGGCAGTATCTGGTCCATCCGGCTATCAAAAGCATCAGAGGATTGGGATTGATGCTTGCCCTTGAACTCAATTCTGCCCAGGAAACCCGCAGAATAGTTGCCAGGTGTCTCGAGGCAGGCGTATTGACTGATTGGTTCCTGTTTGATGAAAATTGCATACGAATTGCCCCACCACTCACAATTACACATAGACAGATTTCAGATGCCTGTGAAATCCTTTTGAGCGCTGCTAAACAGTAGGTTTTGGTTTTGGAAATTTTCTGTATAACTTTATTGCGGTCGTTGAGTTTCTTCAATAAATTATTCCTGCATGGACAACCAATTGGAAAAACTTCTTGAAACCTTGCCCCTGC
>DATIKK010000036.1:0-12976 GCA_035477635.1 Bacteroidales bacterium
AGCTCGCAAAAGAGAAGGCTGAACGGCTGAAAATTTCACGAGTACAATTTCAGTTTGGCGATGCCGCAGAAATGCCATACGAAAACGGCTTTTTCGATGCAATAGGAACCGCGTTTGCTTTTCGCAACCTTACCTATCGCAACCCCGATACCAAGAAGTTTTTTGACGAAATACTGCGGGTGCTTCGCCCGGGAGGCCGCTTTGTTGCCGTTGAAACCAGTCAGCCGGATAATAATTTGTTGAGGAAACTGTTTCATCTGCAGATGAGATACATAACTCAGCCTATTGGAGGATGGCTCTCTGGCGAAAAGGAGGCATACAAATACTTAGCCGACTCGGCCATCAATTTTTACAAGCCTAAAGAAATGAAACAGATTCTGCTGGATGCCGGTTTCTCCAAAGTAAAATACACGCAACTTACCGGAGGGGTAACAGCGGTGTGGGTTTGCACGAAATAAAAACTGCTTCTTACAAAAAAAGCCGAAGGCACCTTAACGCCCTCAGCTTTTTGCAAATTTAGATGCTGTCGGTCTATTTCTGAATGTCGTAAAAGCACATTTTTGGCGAGTAGATCTTTCCGGAGGTTTTCAATTTCTTGATTTCCTTTTCCACATCTTTTTTATCTAAACCTGCGGCTTCGGCAATTTCGCCCGGCCTCATTGGTTGCCCTGCTTTTTTTAGGGCATTCATGATTTTTTCCTGTGTCTCCATGATTTAAAATTATTTATGAAAAATTACCCAAACGGGTTAATTATGATTTGATACAAAATTGGGGGAAAAATCAAAAAAAATCAACAAAAAAATTTAGGAATGTCGAAAACTATTATTTTTTTGTGAAATAAATTTAAAATGGTAAAAATGAGAAGCTTAAGTTTAACTTAAAAATAAAAAAAAATTTAGAAGCATTTTATTTAAATAGCCAAATAGGTGTAAATCAATCTAATAGAATTTTATTTTAGTTCAAAATTCGATTTAAAAATTTGGTTCATAAATATTAAACTATAATTTTGCCCCTGAATATTACTATCAAACTGTTGATTTAATCTATTTTCGTAATCTACAATGCAATGGCAAAAAAGGGCGATATTGTAATAAACATTGAACGATGCAAGGGTTGCGGGGTTTGCGTACCTGCCTGTCCGCAGAGTGTGATCATACTTGGCCCTGAGGTAAACAAAAAGGGTTACAACTATTTAATTAAAGTAAATGAGAATTGCACCGGTTGCACCAACTGTGCAACAGTTTGCCCTGATTCGGTTATAACTGTTTACCGGGAGAAATAATGTTATCATGCACTTTCAAAAATATTCGAACTCAATGAAAGAGATAAGACTAATGAAAGGCAATGAAGCGGTAGCCGAAGCGGCTATCCGTGCCGGCGCCGATGCGTATTTTGGGTATCCCATTACTCCTCAGTCGGAAGTTATTGAATACCTCATGGCAGAAAACCCGGAGGAGCGTACCGGCATGGTTGTGTTGCAGGCCGAAAGCGAAATAGCTGCCATAAATATGGTTTATGGCGCTGCTGGTTGCGGCAAAAGAGCGATGACTACATCATCAAGCCCCGGCATCAGTCTCAAGATGGAAGGAATTTCTTATCTGGCAGGAGCTGAATTGCCGTGTCTGATTGTAAATGTTGTTCGTGGCGGACCCGGACTTGGAACTATACAGCCATCGCAGTCAGATTATTTTCAGGCTGTGAAAGGTGGGGGTCATGGTGACTATAAAATGATTGTTCTTGCGCCTGCAACGGTTCAGGAAAGCGTTGATTTCGTTAAAAAGGGTTTCGATCTTGCATTCAAGTATCGTACTCCTGTAATGATTCTTTCTGATGGCATTATTGGGCAAATGATGGAAAAAGTGGAACTATTTGAGCAAATGCCACGCATAAAGGAGCCCCCGGAATGGGCGACCATTGGCAAGAAAAAGGGAAAACCTCCGGTAGTGGTTACTTCGTTGCAGCTTCAGGCCGAAGAGCAGGAGAAAGTAAACTTGAGATTGCAGGCTAAGTATCGCGATATAGAGAAAAACGAAGTTATGTGCGAGACTATTCATTGCGAGGATGCCCAATATCTTTTTGCTGCCTTTGGTTCGGCGGCACGTATCACCCGCAAGGCTATGGAAATGGCACGGGAAAAGGGCATTAAGGTGGGTCTGGTAAGACCAATATCGCTCTTCCCGTTTCCCTACCAGGTAATCAATCAACTTGCCGGGCAGGTAAAAGGAATACTAACCGTTGAGATGAACGCAGGTCAAATGGTAGAAGACATCAGGCTGGGCGCTTGCGGAAAAACCAGAGTTGAACATTTTGGGCGCTTTGGGGGAATGGTTCCCAGCCCCGATGAAATTCTTGCCGCTTTCGAACAAAAAATTATTGGAGGATAACCATGGCAGAAAATATCATTAAAACAGAAAATATTGTTTTCAGTAAAACCGAACTGCTTTCCGACCGGGTTATGCACTATTGCCCGGGTTGTGGCCATGGCACAACGCACCGCCTTTTGGCCGAAGTTATCGAAGAATTGGGTATTCAGGAAGATACCATTGGTGTGGCCCCGGTAGGATGCTCGGTTCTTGCCTATTATTATTTTAATGTAGATATGACCCAGGCCGCTCATGGACGCGCACCTGCAGTGGCAACAGGAATAAAAAGGGTGATGCCCGAAAAATATGTTTTTACTTACCAGGGCGATGGCGACCTGGCTGCAATTGGTACAGCCGAAACAATTCATGCCTGCAACAGAGGCGAAAATTTCCTGATAGTGTTCATAAATAATGGTATTTACGGAATGACAGGCGGACAGATGGCCCCGACCACCCTCCCCGGAATGAAAAGTTCCACCTCGCCTCGTGGCCGGGATATAGTCTCGATGGGTAATCCGCTTAAAATTTCTGAACTGGTTGCCACTCTGCCAGGTACGTGCTACGTTACAAGGCAGTCGGTTCACACTCCTGTTAACGCACGCAAAGCAAAGCGTGCACTTAAAAAAGCCTTCGAATACCAAAAACTGAAAAAAGGAACATGCCTGGTAGAAATTGTTTCGAACTGTGCTTCAGGCTGGAAGATGACTCCTGTTGAAGCCAACAAATGGATGGAAGAAAACATGTTCCCGTTTTACACCTTGGGCGACATAAAAACACCTGAATAACATAAAAACTTTCGTTATATGACCGAAGAAATAATTATTGCTGGTTTTGGGGGGCAAGGTGTACTGTCGATGGGGCAGGTAATTTGCTATGGCGGAATCATGCAAGGCATGGAGGTAAGCTGGATGCCCTCTTACGGCCCCGAAATGCGCGGAGGTACGGCAAATTGCACTGCCATAATAAGCAACAAAACCATCAGCTCACCAGTTCTGACAAAATACGACACAGCCATTGTGCTGAACCAACCTTCTATGGATAAATTCGAAAATTCCGTCAAGCCAGGAGGACTTTTGATCTATGAGCGAAACGGAATGGTTAGGAAACCTGTTCGTGCCGACATCAACATATGGTCGATCGGGGCCTACGAAGAATCCTTAAAAATGAACAATATAAAGGTCTTTAACATGATTGTTGTGGGCGGTTTCCTAAAAGTTAAACCGGTTATTGCCCTTGAAAATGTGATAAAGGGCCTGGCTAAAGTACTGCCTGAAAGATACCACAACCTGATACCGCTAAACCAGGAAGCCTTAATGAACGGTATGAAAATAATAAGCTTGGAAAAAGCGGTATGAACAACTTCTAAAATATTTTATTTTTCCAAAAGAGGAGCCTTGAATAAAAGGCTTCGCTTTTTAATAAAATAACATAATTTAACTTGCACTATGCGGGGGATGGTTGTATCCCTTCAACAAAAATCAATTAATTTTGCGGAAACATTTTCCTTTCGAAAGCCTAACCCAGGTAAAAATGTTACGACCGAATTTTTTAGCCTGCAAGGAATAGCATTGTTTAATAGGTTAAGTTGTTCTATATTTGCACCCTCAAAAAAAATCCCTAAAGAATTAAAATATGCAAAATAAAGGAATAATACGGTTTTTTGCCATTGCTTTGGTTATTGTTTGCCTATATCAGCTTTCATTTACGTTTGTTGCAAGGAAGGTTGAAGGCGACGCAACAGCATATTCTCAAAGCGAACGGTATGTAAACCTGGCCCGTGAAATTTCGCAGGGTAACGAGCTGCTTTTTGGTTTCCTCCGCGATTCAATTTCAAAATCCCGCGAACGGTTTTATCTCGATTCCATTATGAACCTGACGGTTTACAACCTGGGTTTTGCAAGTTATACATTTCAGCAGGTAAAGGAGCGGGAACTCAACTTAGGTCTGGATTTGAAAGGAGGCATGAATGTTACCCTCGAGGTTTCAGTCCCCGAGATATTGAGGGTTTTATCAGATTACAACAGTGATCCGCTTTTTTTACAGTCGCTTGAACGCGCCCGCGAAATGCAAAGGGTAAGCCGTGAAAATTTTGTTACCTTATTCGGAAGAGCTTTTGAGGAGATAGATCCTAACGCAAGCCTTGCCGCCATTTTCAGCACCGTAGAGTTACGCGACAGAGTCAATTTTAATAGTACAAATGAAGAAGTGCTGCATGTGTTACGCGCCGAGGTTGATGGCGCAATAAGCAGGTCGTTTCAGATTTTGCGTACACGCATCGACCGTTTTGGTGTGGCTCAGCCAAATATTCAAATGCTCGAAGGTACCGGCAGGATTCTGGTAGAATTGCCGGGTATTAAAGAACCCGAGAGGGTAAGACGCCTGCTTCAGGGAACAGCCCGGCTCGAATTCTGGGAAACATATGAGTTTTCGGAAGTATATCAGTATTTTGTTGAAACAAATGAGCGGCTGAGAGTTGCTGATACTTCTGCCGAAACAATTGCTGATGAAAGTTCACCAACTTCTCAAACACCCGAGGTTGAAGCGGTACCTGAGGAATTGCTGGTTCAGGCAGACACGGCTGAGACTCCCGAACTGGTTGATATAATAGCTCCTGACATAACTGCCGTAGCAGATGAAGAGCAGCAATTTATTCGCGAAAACCCCTTGTTTGCAGTCCTTACTCCTGCTTTCGTTCAGGATCAGGCAGGGCAACTGGTTCCCGGGCAGGGACCCGTGGTTGGATACTCTGCCATTAAAGATACAGCCAGGGTAAACACCCTGTTGAGGCAAGCGCATGAACGTGGATTAATACCACGAAACCTTCAGTTGATTTGGAATATAAAGCCGTTGCGTGATAATCCCAATCTCCATGAATTAATAGCCATAAGGCAAACGACCCGTGATGGTGCTGCACCCCTTACAGGCGAAGTTATTGTGGATGCCCGTCAGGATTACGACCCTGTTACCGGTGAGGTGGTAATCGATATGAGTATGAGCAGCGAAGGAGCAAGAACCTGGAGAAGGCTTACCGCCGACAACATTGGAAGGGCAATAGCAATTGTACTTGATGGTTTTGCTTATTCTTTTCCTATCGTTCAATCAGAGATTCCTGGAGGTCGATCCCAGATTACCGGCCAATTTACAGTGGGCGAAGCACAAGATATGGCAAACATTCTTGAAGCTGGTTCAATGCCTGCACCGGTTCGAATTGTCGAAGAAGCCATAGTAGGTCCATCTCTTGGGCGCGAAGCAGTCAATAGCGGCCTTACCAGTTTCATTATAGCTTTTGTGATGGTACTGATTTATATGGCCATTTACTACAGCCGTGCTGGCCTTGTTGCCAATATAGCTTTGGTTTCTAACGTATTCTTCATAATGGGGGTACTTGCTTCGCTGGGAGCAACTCTTACCCTGCCAGGTATTGCAGGTATTGTTCTAACACTTGGTATGGCAGTTGACGCCAATGTGATTGTTTATGAGCGCGTACTCGAAGAACTAAGGGCTGGTAAGGGGCAACGTCTCGCTATTGCCGATGGTTTCAAAAATGCCTATTCGGCAATTATAGATGCAAATGTTACTACGCTGCTTACTGGTATAGTACTTAATATTTTCGGTTCAGGACCTGTTCAGGGGTTTGCAACCACCCTCATAATTGGCATCATTTCTTCTTTGTTTACCGCAGTATTTCTATCGAGATTGATTTTCTCCCGGTGGATCGACAAGAATACAGCCATTAATTTCGACACAAAGCTATCAAAAGATTTCCTGACCAAAATAAACTTTGACTTTATTGGTGTCCGGAAAAAATTCTACCTGGTTTCCGTTATTATTATCGGGTTAGGAATATCTTCATTGTTTTTACGTGGATTCACCATGGGGGTAGATTTTAGCGGAGGACGAAGCTATGTGGTACGCTTCGACCAGGAAGTAAATACTGCTCACATTCGTGAATCTCTCGAAGACCAACTTGGCGAAGCCCCAATAGTGAAGACGTTTGGCCCGCCAACACAGATTAAAATAACAACCACTTATCTGATCGAGGATGAAACACTCCAAGCTGATTCTCTTGCCGAACGAAGGGTTTTTGATGCGGTTGCTGGTTTTTACAATAATCCAATAACATTCTCCGAGTTTACCAGCGACGATGAGGCAAAGGTTATTGGTCGCCTAAGCTCTCAGAAAGTTGGTCCTACAGTTGCCCGGGACATAAAGATCAATGCAGTAATCGCTGTAATTGTCGCCTTGTTAATAATCTTCATTTATATTGCGGTTCGCTTTAAAAAGTGGCAGTTTGGGGTTGGAGGACTCACTTCCCTGGCTCACGATACACTTATTGTTGTCTCGCTTTATTCATTGCTCCCCGGTATTGTGCCATGGTCAATGGAAATAGATCAGACATTTATAGCAGCAATTCTTACCATCATAGGGTATTCAATCAACGATACAGTAGTAATTTTCGACAGGGTCAGGGAGAACATTAATCTTTTCCCAAAGAGAGAATTGAAAAATAATGTGAACCTTGCCCTTAATGCTACTCTTTCGAGGACGTTTAACACGTCTGTAACCACACTTGCCGTTTTGATGATTATTTTCCTGTTTGGCGGAGAAGTAATACGTGGATTTGCTTTTGCTATGATGGTTGGTATTGGTGTCGGAACTTATTCCTCTCTATTTAATGCGGTTCCGGTAGCATATGATCTTATCTTAAGGAAAAACAAAGACGTTAAAGCAGGCTGATGCCATGCAAGGATTTTAAAAAGCCGCTTCCTGCTTCCCGGGGCGGCTTTTTTCTTGAATGATGATAAGACCATGTTATTTCAAGGTTGCACCGGATATTAAGTCCATAGTTAAGTGCAATTCGAGAGCGAATTAACCAAAAAGTTAAAAGGCTTAAAATTGCATTATTTGTTTCTTGGACTATACTCACGGTTTTAATAAAATATTATCCAGAAACGATTAATTTTGTTCAAACCATATTATGACATCATTTTTGCAACCAATATTATTATTCGGGATCAGCGGTGGTGAGGTATTAATCATACTGTTGCTGGCTTTACTTCTTTTTGGACCTTCTAAAATACCTGAAATTGCAAGAATGATCGGGAAGGGAGTTAATGAAGTGAAAAAAGTGCAACAGGAGATAAATTCTGAGATAAACCGTTATTCTGGCGAAATTGAGAAAGAAGCCCGCAAAATGCAACAGGGCATTGACGATTTGCACCGCGACCTTAAAAATCCGGGAAGCGACAGGCTTGGTCTGATCGATGAGCCCGATGACCTTCACGAAAATGGTAAGGAGGAAAAGACAATAAGTAATGATTCATCGGGAAAAGATTTGGATGAAGAACTTCCATACCATTACAGGCAGAAAATAGACGAGGAAGA
The DNA here is from genome assembly GCA_035477635.1 of Bacteroidales bacterium. Lineage (GTDB taxonomy): Bacteria > Bacteroidota > Bacteroidia > Bacteroidales > UBA7960 > UBA7960. The sequence continues at coordinate 7,750 of DATIKK010000036.1, forward strand.
GGAGAGCGCCACCGACTCAAGGCCAATGAATTGACCCTCCTTCCCGTAACTGTATCCGGAAAAATGATTAAATACAAATAACCATTCTTGCCTGCAGTGAAAGGAAATAAAACCCTATTAATGTTATTGCTGTTATTTTTTACAGCTATTTCATCCGAAACTGAAGCGCAAAACAGGCGTGTGCTTCGCGGCGACAGGGCATTTGAACAGAGTCATTATATCGATGCTGTAAATCACTATCGAAGAGCCTTTAACCGGGTAAGGCGAACTGACCGGCAGGAGGCTGCACGGATTAGTTTTAACAGCGGAATAGCCTTTATGCGGCTGAACAATTTCCGCCAGGCCGAAGCGCAGTTTAGACGCGCCATCCGAATGAGATTCAACGATCCGGTTGTTTATTATTATCTGGGAGAAGTTTTACTCAGCAATGATAAGAAAGAAGAAGCCCGAAGCCATTTCCAGCAATTTCTTGAACTTGCCCCCGAAGACTGGCGAGGGACAAAACGACTGGCAACCTTTGACCTGTTTGTTGAAATGGCTGCCACCCCAACGGCGTATGAGGTTGAAACAGCAAAGGAGTTTAATTCGCGACGCGATGATTTAACCGCTGCCTGGGGCGACCATCGCGCCAGCATCCTCATTTTTGCCTCAAATCGTGAAGAAGCATTTGGAGAAGAACTCGATCCATGGTCAGGGCAAAAACATTCATCGCTTTTTGTTTCGTACCTTGACAGGGCCGGAAACTGGAGTGACCCTTCTTTGCTAGATGAGGGACCAGTAAACACAATATCGAACGAGGGAGCCCCATCGACCAACCTGCAGGCAAACGAACTGTTTTTTACACGTTGCATCAGGAGTGTTGGCGAAGAAGAAGGCTGCCGCATCTACGTGGCCACACGCCAGGGTAATATGTGGACAGAGCCGACCGAAGTAGTTCTTACAACAGACAATACCTACACCGTAGGTCACCCTGCGCTTGGTCCCGATGGTTTTACACTCTATTTTGTCTCCGATATGCCTGGTGGTTTAGGCGGAATGGATATTTGGTTCGCACGCAGGAGGACTGCCGCCGGTAGCTTTGATTCACCAATAAATATGGGCGCTCCTGTTAACACTCCCGGAAACGAAATGTTTCCATTTGTGAGGGAAGATGGTACCCTTTATTTCTCATCCGATGGCCATCCCGGGTTTGGAGCACTAGATATTTTTTACTCCGAATGGAGTCCCGCAGGATGGTCGGAGCCTGTGAACATGGGTGCGCCTGTTAACAGTATTATGGATGATTTTGGTATTATTTTCAGACCTGGTGCAAATCAGGGTTTTTTTACAAGCAATCGTCGGGGGACACGCGGATACGACATACATTCCTTTTATTTGGCTCCGGTCGAATTTACGCTTCGTGGGGTTGTTCGCGATGAAGTAACCCAAGCTTTGCTTGGAGGTGTTGCTGTGCAACTAATCGGATCGGACGGAACACTTGCCCAAACAACAACAAATCAATCGGGGCAGTTTGCTTTCGGTAGGGAAATGCTCAGGCAAAACACAACATACGAAATACTGGCAAGCAAACACCGGTATTTTACCTCACGAACAAATCAAAGCACCGTTGATCGTAATCGTAGTTACGACTTTGTTGTTGACCTGAACCTGTCGCCAATACCCCCTGATCCAATTACCCTTCCAGAAATCCTTTATGAGTTTGGGCGCTGGGAATTACAGCCCCAATACCGCGATTCCTTAAACGGACTTGTGCGTACCATGAATGACAATCCTGGTCTTGTGATTGAACTTGCTTCGCACACCGACAGCCGAGGTTCGGAATTATTCAACGACACATTATCTCAGCTTAGGGCGCAGGCTGTTGTCGATTATTTAATACAAATGGGCATTCACCAAGGAAGATTGGTAGCCAAAGGTTATGGCGAAACAAACCCGCGCAACCTTGTTCGCACCATAACACGCGATGGGTTTACTTTTAGAGAAGGTACTACTCTCGATGAGGCATTTATCAACAATTTACCTTCGGAACGCCAACGCGAAGCAGCTCATGCGCTTAACCGCCGCACTGAGTTTAGAATTCTCAGGGAAGATTTTGTTCCACCTGAGCAAACACGTCCAGCTTCACCTGCAGGTGGGCAAGTTGTACCACCTCCGGGCCGTGCACCTGCCCGGACAAGGTAGTTTTTTGTTAGCGCCGGCTTTTTTGAAGTATAGCCCAAAAGCATTAAATCTAAAATGATGAACAGTCAATTCAGATATCACCAACGGGGAGTTTCATCAACAAAAGAGGATGTGCATAATGCCATTTCAAAACTTGACAAAGGATTATATCCCTTGGCTTTTTGCAAAATTGTGCCCGATTATATTGGTGGCGATGAACTTTGGTGCAACATTATGCATGCCGATGGTGCTGGTACTAAATCGGCTTTAGCTTATATGTATTGGCGCGAAACGGGCGACTTGTCGGTTTGGGAAGGCATTGCTCAGGATGCCATTGTGATGAATCTCGACGACCTGCTGTGTGTTGGGGCAACCAGCAACATGCTGATTTCATCTACGATTGGGCGTAATAAAAAACTGATTCCGGGCGAAGTTGTTGCAGCCATTATCAATGGAACAGAGGCGTTTATTGAAAATATGCGCCCACACGGAATCAACCTGGCCCTAACAGGAGGTGAAACCTCCGATGTGGGCGACCTGGTACGTACAATTATAGTAGATTCGACGGTAACCGCGCGAATTCCACGAAATGAGGTAATCGACAATGCAAATATTATTGCGGGCGATGTAATTATTGGATTAGCCTCTTTTGGCCAGACTTCATACGAAAAAATCTACAATGGCGGTATGGGTAGCAACGGTCTAACATCAGCACGGCACGATGTGTTTGCAAGGCAGTATGCCTTAAAATATCCTGAAAGTTTTGACCCAGCCCTCGATCCGGAAGTAATTTACACAGGTAACTGTAAACTTACTGACCCCGTACCCGGAACACCACTCGATGCAGGCAGGTTGGTATTGTCGCCCACCCGGACTTACGCACCCGTAGTTAAAGCCATTCTCAAAAATATGCGGAAACATATACACGGGATGGTTCATTGTAGCGGTGGCGGGCAAACAAAGGCGCTGAATTTTGTAAAAAGCCTCCATATCGTAAAAGACAGTTTGTTCCAAATTCCACCACTCTTTCAACTCATAAGGGAACAATCCGGCACTTCATTTCGCGAAATGTACCAGGTTTACAATATGGGTCACCGGTTCGAAATTTATGTAAATGAAAGCCATGCACCCGAAATAATAGGCATAGCAGGCGATTTCAACCTTGAGGCAAAAATTGTTGGCCGATGCGAGAAAGCTGACAAAAAAATGCTAACCATCATTCCTCCTGCTGAAGGCGAGCTCGTGTATTATTGAATTTCGTGCCATGTTTTTTGGTAATTTTGCTGAGTTAAATTTTTATCCCGATTTATGCTATTAGAAAAACTTCAGGCCATTAATTTGCGATATGAAGAAGTCGCAAAGTTGATAGCCGACCCGGGTATTGTTTCTGATATGAAGCGATATATTGCCTTAAACAAAGAACACAAAGACCTTTCGCCAATTATTCAGGCCTTCAAAGAATACAAAAACATTCTTGATAATATCCATTCGACCAGAGACCTGCTTGGCATTGAAAAAGACCCGGAATTCAGGGAATTGGCTAAATTAGAGCTTGATAATTTGTTGGAACGTGAAAAAAAACTGGAAGAGGAAATTCGTCTTTTGCTTATTCCAGTTGACCCGCAGGACGAAAAAAATGCAATTGTTGAGATACGTGCCGGAACCGGAGGCGACGAGGCGGCAATTTTTGCCGGCGACCTGTACCGGATGTACCTGAAATTTTGTGAGTCAAAAGGCTGGAAAACTGAGTTGGTTTATATGAACGAAGGTACTTCGGGTGGTTTCAAGGAAGTTATTTTTAATGTTACCGGCGAAGGGGTTTATGGGCTTTTGAAATACGAATCCGGGGTTCACCGGGTACAGCGTGTTCCGCAAACCGAAACACAGGGCAGGGTGCATACTTCGGCTGCCACTGTGGCTGTGCTTCCTGAGGCCGACGAGTTTGATGTTGAACTAAAGCCAAGTGATATCAGGAAGGACACCTTCTGTTCTTCTGGTCCGGGCGGCCAGTCAGTAAACACTACATATTCAGCCGTCAGGCTTACACATATTCCTACTGGTATTGTGGTTTCGATTCAGGATCAGAAATCCCAGATCAAAAACCTCGAAAAGGCCATGAGCGTGCTTCGAACACGCCTATACGACCTGGAATATAAAAAGTATCTCGACGAGATTTCCTCGAAACGCAAAACCATGGTTTCGACAGGCGACAGGTCAGCTAAAATCCGAACCTATAATTTCCCGCAGGGTCGAATGACTGACCACCGCATTGGCCTCACTATGTACAACCTTTCGTCAATAATGAATGGAGTTATACAAGAGATTATTGATACTCTTCAGGTTGCCGAAAATGCAGAAAAGCTAAAGGAAGGGGTTGTCATTTAACCAATTAGTCTATGAACAGGTTGCAACTCGTTGATCTTATCCGCACAAAGAAATCGTTTCTATGTGTTGGACTTGACACCGATATTGATAAAATTCCCGGCTTCATTCTGAAAAATTTTGATGATCCTGTTTTTGAGTTTAATCGCCGCATTATTGATGCTACAAGTGATTTTGCGGTTGCCTATAAGCCAAACATTGCATTTTACGAAAGTCAGGGAAGCAGGGGCTGGATAAGCCTTGAGAGGACCATAGAATACATCAATAGCACCCTGCAAGGCAACATTTTTACAATTGCCGATGCCAAACGCGGGGATATAGGCAATACCGCAGCACAATATGCCCGGGCTTTTTTTGACACTATCGGATTCGATGCTCTTACCGTAAATCCATATATGGGAGGCGATAGCCTGAGACCCTTTCTTTCCAAACCAGGCAAATGGACGATTATACTTGCTCTGACTTCAAATCCCGGAGCAGGAGATTTTCAATTGTGGCAACCACAAATGCCCCAATTGCTCGCCAAAATGGGGATCAGTACCGGGCAGTGGAAGCATTTGTTTGAGCTGGTGCTTGAGCAATGCTCCGAATGGGGCTCTCCTGAAAATACTATGTTTGTTGCCGGAGCTACCCAGTCAACCAAGTTGCGAATAGTGCGCCAAGCTGCTCCCAATCATTTTTTGCT
>DATIKK010000037.1:0-2885 GCA_035477635.1 Bacteroidales bacterium
GGCAATTACTGTTGATATAGCCCCATTCGATGTACGCCAAGCCGATTTTGTTGGTGCAGGTGTAAATACAGTTACCAGAAGTGGTACAAACGAGTTTAGAGGAGAGTTTCAGTATTCTTTTAGGCAACAAGGCCTTGTGGGCAATCAAGCAGGAGCTCATACATTCGATCCGGGTTCATTTGATTTCGACCAGTTTAGCCTAAACCTTGGTGGACCCATTATCCGCGACCGGTTGTTTTTCTTTGTCGATTTTAGTCAGGAAAATCTTATAGAGCCGGTTACTACCTGGAGGGCAAACACAGGAGGAGAACCTGTAGGTGGAAATATTACCAGAGTTTTGGAATCTGATCTCCTAAGACTAAGCAGTTTTCTAAGGGACTCATTAAATTACGAAACTGGACCTTTCCAAGGATATGATGGCCAAACTCCGGCAACCCGGTTCATTGCCAAACTCGACTTTAACCTCAACGACCGTAATAATTTCAGCCTCAGGTACAACCATTTGAATTCTTTCGCAGATATTATTTTGTCAAACTCTGGGGCAGTAGGCGGGCAACCACGCCGGCGCTCTACAAACGCACTGAATTTCCAGAATTCGAACTATCAGATCATGGAAAATATCCGCTCCCTGGTGGGTGAGTGGAATTCGCGCATTGGCGACAATATGTTCAACAATATGTTGATTGGATATACCTTCCAGGACGAAAGCCGTAAACCCCTGGGCACCATGTTCCCGTTTGTTGACATTTTGAGCGGTGGTACCAACTACACCTCTTTTGGTTTTGAGCCTTTTACACCCAATAACGAATTGAGGTACGAAACCTGGCAGTTCCAGAACAATTTCTCTATTTTCCTGGAAGATCACACCATCACACTTGGTGCCAGCGCCGAAATTTTCAACTCTGAGAATATTTTCTTTCCCCAGTCGCAAAGCGCCTATGTGTATAACTCGCTTGCAGATTTTTTTACAGACGCCAGACATTTCATTCGTACATTCGATCCAAACAATCCGGCCGCTTATCGTACAGCCCCATCACCTGTAACATTAAACAGATTCGAGTTGCGCTGGTCGAATATTCCCGGCCAGGATATTCCCATCCAACCCCTTCATGTGTTCTATGCCGGCATTTACGCCCAAAACCAGTGGCGGGTAACCGACAGGCTCAAACTCACAGGTGGCCTCAGAATTGATGTACCTTTCTTTAGAGACTCAGAATATCGTAATGCCGAAGTTGAAAGCTTCTTTTTTACTGACGAGCACGGACGAATCGAATGGTTCCGCACCGACAAACTACCCGATCCGCGCATTCACTGGTCGCCCAGGTTTGGTTTCAACTGGGATGCATTCGGAAATACCACAACCCAGGTGCGAGGAGGTACAGGAATTTTCACCGGCTCCCCGCCTTATGTATGGATTTCGAACCAGATTGGCAACAATGGTATTTTGACAGGATCCGAGGCAATAACTTCGGGTGCCTCACTAACCCGCCGCCCATTCCATCCTGATCCAAACTTTTGGAAGCCTGCCACAGTTACCGGTGCGCCCGCTTCAAGCTACGAGCTGGCCTATACCGACGAAGATTTCAAATTCCCACAGGTGTGGAGAACCAACTTTGCTGTTGACCAAAGACTTCCCTGGGGTTTTATTGGAACACTCGAAGGGGTTTACAGCAGGGATGTAAACGGTATTTATTACATCAATGCCAACCTGAGGCCTACAACCACCATGACCGCTGGAGGCGACGTAAGGCCTTTATATGCTTCCGGAACAGGCAACCGAATGATCACTAAGGTTACCCGCGCCATTGGCCTTAAAAACCAAAATGAAGGATATGCCTGGAATATTGCTGCCTCGCTTAGCAGGCCTTTCCAGAATGGTTTGTTCTTCACAGGTGGTTATAGCTACGGTATTGCAAGAAACACCATTGACCCCGCCTCTATTGCATGGAGTTCATGGCAGGCAAATGCACATGCGGGTAATCCAAATTTGCCAGGTCTTGGTTATTCAAGCAATACTGCAGGCCATAGGGCCTTTGGGGCGCTTTCATATACCACCCCATGGGCTACCACCATTTCGCTTTTCATCGAAAGCCGTACGATCGGTAACTTCTCCTATGTTTTCTCCGGCGATGTAAACCGCGATGGAAGTACATTCAACGACCTGCTTTACATACACAGTAACGATGCTGAGATGAATTTTTGGCCGTTCGGTTTAAATAATATTGGCGAGGTCGTGGCATTTGACAACCCTGCTGCGGTTGTAACCTTCACTGCAGCTCAACAAATAGCTGCCTGGAATGCATTCATTGAACAAGATTCATACCTAAGCCGCAACCGCGGTCGCTTTGCCGAACGTGGCGCTGTGTTTATGCCGATGGTGACAAGGGCCGATTTGAGCATTTCTCAGGATTTTGCAATTAACGTGGGAGGAATCCGCAACCGGCTTCAGGTTCGCATGGATATTGCCAATTTCACCAATTTGCTCAACAATGAATGGGGTGTAGGCCAAAGGGTAGTTACCAACCAGCCATTGGTAGCGCGTCCAGGAGCACCAACAGGAGTAACATTTAATCCAGCTTTACACGGACCTATTGATCCCCAGAACCGTATCATTTACCGTATGGCCACAGTTGGAAATGAGCTTGTTTCCAGAACTTATGAGCCAAGTGTCGGTATGGGCGATGTTTGGAGGATTATGTTTGGTGTAAGGTACTTTTTCAATTAGACCTTAAAGCCATAAAAAAAAAGGAGGCTGTCTCAAAAGTTCGAGACGGCCTTTTTTTTGTTAATAAAAAGGCTCAAAAAGGCTATTTTTTTGAAGATTTGGTTTTGTTATTTGCTTCATATTTAGTATCTTGAGGCATGAAAACAACTAAACGCAAGGT
>DATIKK010000038.1:0-6548 GCA_035477635.1 Bacteroidales bacterium
GGAAAAAACCATAATGCCGGCTAATAAAAATCTTCCTATTTTTTTCATACTTTTCGGTTTTTATATTTATTAATAGCCAGGGTTTTGCACTAAGTTGGGGTTGGCGTCCCTTTCACCCAATGGAATACGCATCACGGTGCGGAAGTCGTTCCATGCCAGGGGTGTTCCAATGCCTCCGGGCTTAGGGATATCCCTGCCAAGGCGGGTAAGGTCAAACCAGCGGTGACCTTCAAATACCAGTTCTACCCTACGCTCCCTGATGATGGCTTCAAGCAGGCCGGCATCTGCAGCAGGTGTAGGCGGCAAGCCCCGGGCTGCCCTGAGAAGGTTCAGTTCGGTGCGAGCCTCGGCAAGATTTTGGGCCGCACCGGGATGCGCAAGAGCTTCAGCCAGGGTAAGCTGAACCTCGGCTGTGCGGATTATCTCGACATCATCCCACCAAGGGACAGCGGGGTCACGCCAACCATTGAATTTCATCGTATAATGGACTGTTTCGCCGCCCCTTAAACGCCGAAAGATCATTCCAGTAGGGTCGCCGTTGTGCGTAGCAATCGTCCCGCGAACATCCCCTGGCTCGAACTGCGCAAGAAAGTCGGCCCGCATGATCACATCTCCATATCCTACATTCCCCGGAGGAGAGGTTATCATCAATATGCCTTGCAGGGAATTATCCATATCTTGACGTTCGCCAGCCTCATAGCGCAGTTCCCATATTGATTCGGTACCGGGAGTGGCGCTCCAAATCTGGCGATGATTTGCCGCAGGGGTAAGCCATGGGTGGGCATGGGCAAGAGTGGCCCAGGCTGTGCGTACCCTTCGGGCATAAATTATTGCATCTGCCCACCTGCCCCAATACAGGTACAACCTGGCCAACAATGCCTGAGCAGCAATCTGGCTTACGCGATAAGGAAAATGGGTTGTATTGTTGAGCAACCGCTCGGCAGCAAGCAACTCCGACTCAACTAGTTGATATCCTTCCAGTATGGTAGAACGCCTGCCAAAGGTATGCTCGTCAAATCCCCTGAAAGGGATTAGTCTGTGAATTACCCCTAGGGGCTCTCCAACCGGATGGTTTACATTCCGGGCGTAAATGCGGAGCAGGTCGAAGTATGCCAGCCCGCGCATAAAATGGGCCTCGCCCGTTGCCTGGTTAATCCGAGCAGGTGTGCCGTCCGCAACCAGTCCGACAGCATCAAGGATAAGGTTGGCTATGTTGATAACTCTGTAAGCATTTCTCCAAACCGAAACAGTCTCGCCAAACCCGGCGCCAACAACATTAGTTGAGTGAGCCAAAAACCTGCCGGTGTTTGTCACCGATATTTGGGCGTTATCAGCCAGAACGTCGCCGGCCACAAGCATATCGCGCCCATAATAATTACCGGACTGCACAATGTCGTACATGCTTATCACTGTCGACTCTATGCCTGACATATCATTCAGGGCTGCTTCATCTGAAATGGCATGTCGTGGTTCTGTATGGAGCCACTCTGTGCACGAGGTCAGGGAGAACACAAACATACTGACCAGGAATATTCTAAAAATATTTTTTTTCATGGTACTTCTGATTAAAAGGGTTAGAATGACGTGCGAAGGCCAAAGGTTACCAATTTACCTTGAGGATAAACTCCTAAGTCATCGCCCGTAAATTCCGGATCTAAACCGCTGTAAGTAGTCCAGGTTAGCAGGTTGGTTGCCTGGGCAAAGAGTTGCAGGCTGGTAAGCCGCACCCTTTCAACAAGGCTCCTTGGTAATTCGTATGTAATGCTAACATCCTTCAACCTCAGGTAGTCAACTCTTTCGAGAAAGATGTTATTCAATGTAAAGAAACTCTGGGGAGCGCCGCCATAAACATTACCCTCCATCGGCCTGGGCACATTGGTCATGTCGCCCGGGTTGCGCCAGCGGTAATCAAAGACCCTCTGAAACTGGTTGCGAGCGCCGGTGTTTCCTGAACGGAAACCCGATGCTATTTCTGAATTCTGTCTGACATTTCCACCGGAGTATTGCAGAAAAAATGAGAAGGTGAGGTTGCCAAACTGGAAAGTATTGGTAATACCCCCGAAACGGGTGGGGTTTTGCGGGCCAAACCAGCGGCGGTCTTCAAACCTTGGCTGATAAGTGATATTTCCATCAATATCGTAATACATGGGCCGGCCATCGGCAGGGTTTACTCCTGCAAACTCGTGAACAAACCAGTCGTTGAGCGACTGGCCGACAGCAGTGCGGGTATCCATATAAGTCATTCCGGGCAACAGCGCGGTGATTACGTTGTCGAGGGTGGCAAAATTGAAATCGGTACTCCACCTGAAACGCGAGCGGGAAATGTTCACTGTATTGAGCGAAATTTCAAAGCCTTCATTCTCCATAGCGCCGATATTCTGTATCATACTAAGCCATCCGGTGCTTTGAGGCAATGGCCTTGACAACAGCAATTTGGACGACTCCCTACGGTATGCATCCAAATCAAGGTTTATCCTACCGTTGAATGCAGTCATGCTAAGGCCAATATTGGCAGTTGCGCTTTCTTCCCAGGTAAGCATATCATTTGGAAGTACAGATGGAATAAACCCGGCCAAGCCCAAATAGGTTATCCCCGTGCCGAACAGTCCACGAGCCGCAAAATCGCCTATAGCCGCATCAGACCCGGCAATACCGTAACTGACCCGGAGCATAAAGTTGTCAAGCCAGTTGTCAGACCAGTCCATGAACCGCTCGTTGGAAATCCTCCATCCCAACGACCCGGCAGGGAAGGTTCCCCACCTGTTGGCTGCACCAAAGCGGGAGTTTCCGTCCCTGCGCATGGAAAAAGATGCAATATACCTGTCGTCGAACGCATAATCAAGCCTTCCGAACATCCCTAGCATTTTAAAATTTGAATATGAGGCCGTCGTGCCCCTTGGGGTTGCAACAGCGCTCAGAAGGTTGATCCGGTGATCCGGAAGCCCAATACCCCAGGCAAGCATGGAATTAGTTAAACGCTCAAAGGTTTCAAAGCCGGCAATAGCCCCTACTCTGTGCCTGCCAAAGGTTTGGTTGAAATTCAGGGTATTTGCAGTCTGCCAAATAAAAAAGCGGGTATGTGTTGCCCCCACTGCTCCAACCTCAGCCATTCCATCCCCGGTACGCGGGTCATAGAAAAGATCTTCTACAATGTCATTCACATCAATTCCTACAAAACCCCTGTAGTTCAAATTATCAGTGATTTTCCAGTTTACCGCATTGCTTTGGATAATTTTGTAATTAAGGCCTTTAACATAGTTCAATAAATTATCTGCAACTATATTATAGTTTAGAAGACCATACAATAGATTTGGCATTCCATGCCATGATCCGTCGGGATTATAAATAGGGTTCATGGGAACTACGAACTGGGAACTACGAACCGGATTTGTGAAAACACCTCCAACACGTACGGTCCTTTGATTAGAAACAGATAAATTGGTGTTGTTTTCGAACCTCAGGTTGTCGTTTATATCGTGGTCAAGATTTAGGCGAAGTGTTCCCCTTTTGAAGTGGGAGTTTATCACATGGCCATCTAATTGGTGGAACGATCCTGAGATGAAAAACCTGGTACGGACGCCACCGCTTGCAGAAAAACGCACATCCTGCACTCTGCCCTGGCGGTAAATGGCATCCTGCCAGTCGTGGGTGGGCGCCACGTTGAAATCATAAGTATCGGTAGCCGGTTCATAGCCGAGCCATCTCCTTCCAAGGAGAAAATTTCTCCTTGCGACATACGTGGCGTGAGTCCTTCCCCACCGGTTTGCAAAGGCTTCCATATCGAGTTGTACATACTCGGGGCCGCTCAGCACATCCATCTGCCTGATGTAACTGCTGAAGCCCTGGGAGACCTGGAAGTCGAACCTTGTACGGCCGTCCTCCTGCTGGCGGCCTCTTCTGGTGGTGATAATTACCACCCCGTTGGCGCCACGGGAACCGAAAATGGCCGTGGCCGAGGCATCTTTCAATACCTCGATTGACTCAATGTCTTCGGGGTTAAGGCCTGCCAAGGCGTTGGAAGAGGCCAAATATCTCGATAAAGTACCAGTTTGCACCTGAACGCCATCGATAATGAACAAAGGTGCAATTGAACCGAATGAGCCAATCCCCCGTATCACAACTGAAACGGCACCACCCGGAATACCGCTGCCAGCAGTTACCTGCACCCCCGCAGCGCGTCCCTGAAGAGCCCGGTCAATACTGGAAATGGGTATTTGCTCAAGCGCATCGCCCCTGATTGAGGCAAGGGAACCTGTAATGTCTCGCCGACGCTGTACCCCATAACCTGTTACAACAACTTCGTCAATCAAAAGCGCCTCGCGTTCAAGGGCAACGTTTATAACAACGCGCCCCTCCACAGGAACAACGGCAGTTGTCATCCCAACAAAGGAGAAAACCAGCACGCCGTCAGAAGGAACATTAAGTGAAAAGTTTCCGTTGGCATCTGTAGCTGTACCTTGTGTAGTGCCTTGAAGCTGCACAGTAACACCAGGCAGATAAGTGCCATCAGTAGCATCGGTAACCCTTCCTGTAACGCGGATCGTTTGCGCAAACAAGCTTGCGCCCATCAGCAGCAAAAGCCCGCTGAAAATCAGAATTCGCTTCATGCTTTTTGGTTTAGGTTAATAATTGGTTTTATTGAAAGACTCTACTTCCCAGAAGAATTGGGTAAGGGAGCCAAATTTAATTAATATTTCGAATATTAACAAAAATTTAGCATAAAATTTACGTAATTATTTTCAGCCCTTAAAATTGCCCCAAACCCCGTTGTTAGACGGCAATTGCAATGCTTCCTGCTAATGAAAAAAAAGCGAAATAACTGTTTTTTCAAAAAGCTCCCCTCCTTTCGAAGGAGGGGTGTCCGAAGGACGGGGTGGTTGCATGAAAATTACAAATTACCCCTCCGTCTCTGCGAGACACCTCCCCTTGTCAGGTGAGGAGTTTTTGATTTGGCCCAACTGATTGGCATTACATATGTCGCCTGCTGATGACAAAAAAATTGAAATCAACTGCTTTTTCCAAAAGCTCCCCTCCTTTCGAAGGAGGGGTGTCCGAAGGACGGGGTGGTCTTTAATAACTTTTTGCCTTGATGCAAAAAGTTACAAAAAAATCAAGGCTGCATGGTAAATGCTTGTTTTCTATCGCTTGGGGCTGCCGCGCAATCCAAGCCGTCCGGGTCGAACACTACCGTGTTAAATGGGCCTTGCGCTCCTGGACTTTGCGGATTGCTTCCGCAAAGCCCGCCCTCACGCCCCTTCGCTCGAAAACTTACGCATTTCCCATGAGGCCGTTTATTATTTTGTAAATCATTCCGTTCAGTGCGGTCATTGCGATGCATTGAGCTTGTCGAAATGAGCCTGTCGAAATGACCGGAATGGTGGCCGTTGCATTGCGGCTTAGGCGAAAGAATTAGTCCGGTATCTCTTTTCCCCGATTCGATTAGCTACAGGTTTTTATGCTTTTATTAGCTTTGATACCTCGCTCTTGAGAGGCGGTAAATGATTCTTTAAAATCGCCCATATCATGGTTGGATCAATTGAATCATAGGTGTGAATTAACCGGTTTCGCAATCCAACAATTTTTTTGGAATTGTCTATTTTTGATTCGGGGTATAACTTTTCAAATTTATTTAATGCCTCACCAATTATCCCTAATTGTCTTTCTACTGCACTTTGTGTTTTAAAATCCTTCTCATAATCAGGATAATCTGATATTTCGGCAGTAAACCTTTCAATCAGGCCAATTGCTTGCAAAATATCAGATAAGTATTTTTTGCCTTGTTCCGTCATAAATTAAAACCTTAGTAGAATCAATGCTTTTACGCAAAAATGGATTACGAATGGAAGATTCAGTTAACAAGTCAACCTTTCTATTAAAAAAGGATTCCATCATGTCCCAAAATGACATTAGTTTTTCGCCTCTCTCTATAGGATCTTTCGCATCTATCTCAACAAGTAAATCAATATCACTCTCTTTATAACTGAAATTACTATTTGTCGAAGAGCCGAATGCGTATAAAGATTTTACTTTGTGATTTTTACACAAAGCACTAAAATCATTTGCCTTTTTTAATATTTCATCTTTGATAACCATAGTTCAAAGATACGACATTAATTTCCTCAATTAATTATCCATAAACCTTGCAGATTCAAACTCATCATTTTACCGTTTGATTCCGGAATGTAATTGCGCAAATAGTATAGTATTGAATTGCAAATTCAATGAAGTTCGAAACGGCGTTGCAAATGCCGCTCAGCGGGGGGGTGGGTTTAAATAACTTTTTGCCTTGATGCAAAAAGTTACAAAAAAATCAAGGCTGCATGGTAAATGCTTGTTTTCCAAAAGCTCCCCTCCTTTCGAAGGAGGGGTGTCCGAAGGACGGGGTGGTTACATGAAAATTACAAATTACCCCTCCGTCTCTGCGAGACACCTCCCCTTGTCAGGGGAGGAGCTTCTGATGAAGCCCTGCTTAATAGCATTGCAAATGCCGCTCAGCGCGAGTTTAACTCTGGTGGCTTGGTTTAAAGCTCCCCTCCTTGCGAAGGAGG
>DATIKK010000039.1:0-10573 GCA_035477635.1 Bacteroidales bacterium
AACGCTTAAAAACCCAATTAGACCAATACACCGACTTAGACGAAACACAACAAGCCAAGATTGAAGCTATTTTACCAAAAGAAAAATTACAAGAGTTCCGTAGTTCGTATATTGAAACAGCAAAGCAGTTAAGTACTATACAGCAAAAAGAGGGCGACTCAGCTGCTCCCGAAGTGCAACAATTGGATTTTGAATTTGTATTGTTTGCCTCGGCAATTATTGATTACGATTACATAATGAACCTGATAGCCGACAGTACACAAAAGAAACCTGCAAAACAGAAAATGACCAAGTCACAGGTAATTAGTTTGCTAAGTTCAAATGCCAACCTGATGGACGAGCAGGAAGATTTAACCGAATACATAAATGGTTTGGATTGGAACAGCGGACAAGATGTTGAAACCTTGCGAAAGGGTTATGACAAATTTAAAGACGATAAATACAACAAAGAACTGGCTGACCTTGCAAACAAAAACGGACTAAAAACAGCAGAACTTAAAACTTTTGTGGAACAGATTATGAGCCGTATGATTTTTGACGGTGAAAAACTAACTGACCTTTTAGAACCACTTGAACTAAGTTGGAAAGAACGCAGGGTAAAAGAATTGGTGTTAATGGCAGACTTAGTTCCACTATTAAAAAAATTAGCCCAAGGGCGTGAAATTTCAGGATTAGCAGCTTATGAATAAAGATAAAAAATTGATACCCGAATTGCGTTTTCCTGAGTTTCTGAATGATGAGGAATGGGCAGAAAAATTAATTGGAGATATCACTATTTCAGAAAGCTCAAGTATGGCTTTAAATAAACTTGAGCTTAAACCAAAAGGGTATCCAGTATATGGTGCTGACAGCATTGCAGGCTATATTGATGATTTTCAACAAGAAGAAAAATACATTTCCATTGTCAAAGATGGTTCAGGAGTTGGGAGGCTCAATCTGTGCCAAAGTCACTCTTCTATTCTTGGAACATTGGTTTGTTTGAAATCAAAAAATAAGAAGCTATATCATTTAGATTGGATTTATTACTTACTAAATACGGTTGACTTTTCTGTCTATGTTAAAGGAGCTGGAATACCGCATATTTATTTTTCAGATTTTAAGTTTGAAAAAATTTCGGTTCCAAAACCAAAGGAACAACAAAAAATCGCATCCTGCCTTTCTTCCTTAGATGAAGTGATTTCAGCTCATAACCATAAGTTGGAATTGCTCAATGACCACAAAAAAGGATTAATGCAAAACCTTTTTCCGCAAGAAGGTGAGAAAGTGCCGAAGTTTCGGTTTATGGAGTTTGAGAAGGATGGGAAGTGGGTGGAGAAATCATTGATTGATACAGCCAATAAAAAAGTGAAATGGAGTTTTACGGGTGGTCCATTTGGTTCAAATCTTAAAGCTAGCGATTATACAGCAGATGGATTCCGAATCATTCAATTACAAAATATTGGCGATGGTGAATTCAATAATGAATATAAAATTTACACATCAAAAGAAAAAGCAGACGAACTACTTAGCTGTAATATTTATGCAGGGGAAATAATCATATCAAAAATGGGTGACCCAGTTGGACGAGCCTGTATCATTCCTGATTATTTGAAGAAGTGCGTTATGGCATCTGATGGGATAAGATTAGTTGTAGATGAAAGTAAGTACTCAAAATACTTCATTTATTCTTTAATTAACTCAAAGCGAATTAGAGAAGCTATAGAGAAAAAAGCAACAGGTTCTACAAGAAAAAGAATTGGGCTTGACGAACTAAAAGGAATTGAATTGATGATTCCAAAAAAAATAGAAGAACAAAAAAAAATTGCGTCTTGTCTTTCTTCCTTAGATGAATTGATCAAAGGTCAATCTGAGAAATTGGAGCAATTAAAGTTACATAAAAAGGGTTTGATGCAGGGGTTGTTTCCTAAAATTAAAGGATAACGTATATGAATGAAAAAGATATTGCAAAACAGATAGAGAAAGCAAAAGAGAACATAATTCTACTTTATGCCTTCAACTCAACGGGTAAGACAAGATTATCGGTTTCCTATAAAGACCATACTAAGAAATTAAATAAAGGCAAACACGCTGGAGTTTATTATAATGCATACAGTGAAGATTTATTTGTTTGGGAAAATGACGAACCTAATAAAAATGAAAATATTCATTTAAAGATTATTGAAAGTTCGTTGGATGAATTTATTACAAAATTCAATGATGAAAGTCCTATTCGTGAAAAGTTAATTCCTTACAAGCCTAAATATGATTTCAAACTAGATTATAGAAAATCAGATAACCCTGAACTCGGCTTTGGCTCGGTCAAGTTTTATAAATCAGATGAACCTGAAAAGCAAATCAAAATTTCAAGAGGTGAAGAAAGGATTTTCGTTTGGTGTTTTTTTCTTGCATTATTTGAAATCGAGGGTTTGTCAGATATACAAAACAAACATTTTTTTATTGATGACCCTGTTTCAAGTTTAGATGATAACAATATATACATAAGTGCTCGCTTAATACTTGATTTGTTTGAAAAGCATTGTGATACAAAGAAAATAATCGTAAGTACTCACCATATGGGACTTTTCTCAATTTTACAGGATTGGCTATCCAAAGGTGAGAACAGGGAAAAGTTTAGATCAAAGCGAAATCAAGAAACAAAACGAGGCGATAAAATCTATGTTAAAGAGATAATTGAAGATAAGTACTTGGTTCGATTTTTAGAAGTTGAAAACAATAAGTATAAGTTGGTAGGAAAAAAGAAAGGCATTGTTTTATATCACCTTTTATTGCTTCAAATAGTAAATGACGCTGTAGTTAGAAAAGAGTTATTCACCTATCATTTTGTTTTATTAAGGCAAATTTTGGAAAGCATTGCATCATTTTTAGGTGAAGGTCGATTTAGCTATGTGCTAGACAAATTAGAATTCGATGATGCGAATGTCAAGTCTGATATTATTAACTCTTTATCACACGAGAAAATTTACACCCAAAAGTTAGCACCTATGAACGAAGACAACAAAGATTTATTTATCAAAGTCTTTGAAAAACTAACAACTTCATTTCCTTTTTCATTATAAGTTATGACAAATAAAGAACAACAACAACTGGGTAAAACCCTTTGGGATATAGCGGACACTCTAAGAGGAGCAATGAATCCGGACGATTTTCGTGATTATATGCTTTCATTCTTATTTTTACGCTACTTATCATTCAATTACGAAGAAGCAGCGAAAAAGGAATTGGGGACAGATTATCCAAAATTACCTGAAAAAGACAAACGAATTCCTTTGTCGGTATGGTATTCAGCCAATAAAGCAGATGTACAGGAATTTGAAAAACAAATGCGCCGCAAAGTGCATTATGTAATTAAACCCCAACACTTGTGGAGCAACATTACCGAAATGGCACGGACGCAAAATAGCGAATTGCTCGTAATGTTAGAAGCAGGTTTCAGGTATATCGAAAACGAATCGTTTGAAAGCACATTTCAGGGCTTGTTTTCCGAAATCAATTTGAATTCAGAAAAGTTGGGTAAAACATCCACTGACAGGAATAAAAAACTTTGCACCATTATTCAGAAAATTGCTGAGGGAATTGCTGATTTTTCAACGGACTCAGATACGCTTGGTGATGCTTATGAATATTTGATTGGTCAGTTTGCGGCAGGCTCAGGCAAAAAAGCGGGAGAGTTTTATACCCCACAACAAATTTCAACCATTCTTTCCGAAATTGTTACCTTAGACAGTCAAGACCCAACAATGGGCAAAAAGAAGAAATTTGATAAGGTACTTGATTTTGCTTGTGGTTCGGGTTCTTTATTACTCAATGTTAGAAAGCGGATTAAGGAAAATGGTGGTAGTGTTGGCAAAATTTACGGTCAGGAAAAGAACATCACAACATACAACCTTGCCCGTATGAATATGCTTTTGCACGGAATGAAAGACACCGAGTTTGAGATATTTCACGGAGACACTTTGCTTAATCAATGGAATATGCTAAACGAAATGAATCCAGCTAAAAAGGTTGAATTTGATGCAATAGTAGCAAATCCGCCTTTTAGTTTGCGTTGGGAACCTGGCGATACCTTGGCAGATGATTTTCGTTTCAAAAGTTATGGTTTAGCACCAAAATCAGCAGCTGATTTTGCATTTTTATTACACGGTTTTCACTTCTTAGGGAAAGAAGGAGTTATGGCAATTATATTGCCTCACGGTGTTTTATTTCGTGGTGGTGCAGAAGAAAGAATCCGGACAAAATTATTAAAGGATAAGCATATTGACACAGTTATCGGTTTGCCTTCAAATCTGTTTTATTCAACTGGTATTCCTGTTTGTATTGTAGTTCTGAAAAAATGCAAAAAACAAGACGATGTTTTATTCATTAATGCAGCAGAACATTACAAGCAAGGGAAAAGACAAAATACATTAAGAGAAGGCGATAACGGAGACTCAAATGATATTCAAAAAATCATTGAAGCTTACAAATATCGACCTGAACATATTGAAAGATATGCTCGCAGGGTTTCAATGGATGAAATTGAAAAGAACGGATATAACCTAAATATTTCAAGATATGTAAGCACATCGGTTGACGAAATAAAGATTGACTTGAAAGAAGTAAATACAAAATTGACAGAAATAAATAAAAGCATAAAAACGAATACAGATAAACACAATGAATTTTTGAAAGAGTTGGGATTACCGCCAATTTAAAGAGCCTACGCATTTGCAAGCACATTTAAAAACCGTACATGCCAACGCTCAATCCAACGCTTTGTCAAAGAGCTTGCAAATCCAACCCGATTACCGCCTTTCAGGACGGTTTAGGGTTTGCCCACGCTCAAAAAAACAAAATAAATTTGTGCTTCGTGGATAGTTTGGTGCAGATTGACAATGACTTGAAAATAAAAGCTCAATAAATGAAAAACAGACGGATATGAATGAACACCAGTTGCCAACACGCGGTATAGTTAATTGCCGGTGCAGTGGGTATTCGAGCGGCACTGCTCGTTTCTAAAGTAGTTGTAACTTGAAAGGTAAATGCCTTGAAATCGGCAACTAACCATCCACCATACCGCCAAACCGGCAACACGGGTTTTGCAACAGGTAGTGACAGTGCTGGGTGAAAATTTCTGCAATAAATTTACCTTTGTTTAGTAGTTTTTACCTCTCCTGTGCCCGGCAGCACCAGAACATATTCCCGTTTCATCCAGTTTCGGCCAAAAGCGTTAATTTTGCAGCCTGTTATGCAAAAACCATTTAAAGTACTTCTTAAGGCCGGAAAAGATGCTTCTTTGCGGCGGTTTCACCCTTGGGTTTTCAGTGGCGCGATACAAAAAATGCCGCTTGGTATTACTGACGGAACGCCGGTTGAGGTTTTCGACTCATCTGATCAATACCTGGGCGCAGGAGTTTACCAGGATGCCACCATTGCCATACGCATGCTTGCCTTTGCTCCCGAAAGGCCCGAAATCACCTCAAAGGAGTTTTGGTATCGAAAGATTGCCAGGGCCTATGCCTGGCGCGAATCATGCGGTTTGACAAAAGCTGAAGGCACTAATATTTACCGGCTTGTAAATGGAGAGGGCGATCATCTTCCGGGCATTATCATTGACAACTACAACGGCCATCTGGTTGTGCAGGTGCATGCCACAGGAATGTATCCATATTTTGATCAGATAGCCCAAGCCTTGCAAAATGTTTATGGCGCAGCACTCAAAAGTATTTCCGACAAAAGCCGTGAAACCCTTCCCGATTCTTTTTGGGAGGGCAGGAGTTTTAATGGTAATGTAACAGGGGAGTCGGGCATTATTGAGGTTAAAGAGTATGGGCACAGATTTCTGGTAGATTTGGAAAAAGGCCAGAAAACCGGCTTTTTTATTGATCAGCGCGAAAATCGCAAACTTTTGGAGCCTTTTGCCCATGGCCGCAAAATATTGAACACATTTTGCTATTCAGGAGGGTTTTCTGTTTATGGTTTGAAAGGTGGCGCTACCGAAGTATATTCGCTCGACAGCTCGGCAAAAGCCATAGAACTTGCCAGGCAAAATGTGGAGTTGAATTTTGGAGTTGACCCCAGGCACCATCTCATTCAGGCCGATGCACTTCAATATCTCAGGCATTCTGGCGATACCTACGACATCATAATACTCGATCCTCCGGCATTTGCCAAGCACACCCATGTGAAGCACAATGCCCTGCAGGGATACAAAAGACTTAATTATGAAGCCATCAAGCATGTTTTGCCAGGGGGGTTGCTTTTTACCTTCAGTTGCTCGCAGGTGATTGATATGCCGCTATTCAGGGGCGCAATTCTGGCAGCGGCCATAGAGGCCGGACGGCCAGTGCGCGTTGTGCACCAAATGGGACAGCCTGCCGATCATCCCGTCAATGTATTTCACCCTGAGGGTGAATATCTTAAAGGCTTGATTTTATTGATTGATTAAGCCTGGGAGGCTGCCTCCGGTTGCAACCTTTTTATTTGTGCCGTTTTTGACGACCTCCCGGGAAATGGTTTTTTGTCAGGATTAGCAATGGTTTGTTCCCAATTGCAAAAGAGGTGTTTTGAATGTTCAAACTGAAATTATGCAATATTCTGTTGTTTCAAATTCATACCGAAGCATCTGGAACATCAGTTTTCCGATTGTTATCGGCCTGGTCGCTCAGAATCTGATGATGGTTATTGATACGGCCTTTTTGGGCCGGCTTGGGGAAGTGAGCTTAGGCGCTGCCGCCATTGGCGGCCTGCTGCACCTTACCCTGGTTATGCTTGGTACCGGGTTTGGTATAGGAATGCAGATACTAATTGGCCGGCGCAATGGGGAAGGTAACCATCGGGTTATCGGGAGGCTCTTCGACCATGGAATTTATATGCTTATTGCCCTTGCGGTGTTCATGTTTGCAATAATCAGTTTAGTGGGCGAAAACTTTCTTGACCGGTTTGTTGAATCTCAGGCGGTTTTGGAGGAGAGCAAAAAATTTATGCATTACAGGCGCTATGGATTTTTTATAGGATTGTTGAATGTGGCGTTCAATTCATTTTTTGTTGGGATTGTAAAAACCCGTGTGGTTTCTACAGCTACAATCATAATGGCAACCAGCAATGTGTTTTTAAATTACATTCTGATATTCGGCAAGATGGGGTTTCCGGCTATGGGAATTTCGGGAGCTGCTCTTGCAACCAATATCTCGGAAGGTGTTGCATTTTTGTTTTATCTCGGCTATGTGTTTATTTACAATTATAAAAACCGCTACAGACTTTTCAGATTTCAAAAGGCACACGGAAAACTTTATTCCAGAATTTTCAAAATTGCTGGTCCGGTTATGTTGCAATATTTTATAGCCTTTTCAGCCTGGTTTGCATTTTTCCTGGTACTTGAGCGAATTGGCGAAACTGCCCTTGCTGCCTCGAACATTACAAGGAGTATTTATATGTTTCTGATGATCCCTGTCTGGGGTCTGAGTTCGGCAACCACAACCCTGATAAGCAATTTAATTGGCCAGGGAAAGAGGGAAGAGGTTATGGCTATGATGAAAAAAATTGTTTTGATAAGTTTTATCAGTAATCTGATATTTGTTCAAACAATAGTGCTTTTTCCGGCACAGGTAGTGTCTGTTTTTACTTCCGATCCCTCATTGATTGCTGCCACAATTCCTATTCTCAGGATTATTGTTATGGCCCTGATAGTATTTTCGGCAGGAATGATCGTTTTTAGTACCCTATCTGGAACTGGCAAAACGACTATCGCACTGATTATCGAAATTATTTCAATCACCATTTACCTTTCCGTGGCCTTCTTTATCACTACGGCTTTCGATGCTACCGCTCCAATGGTTTGGTTTGTAGAGGTAATTTATTTTGGCATTATGGGTTTAGCAGCATTTTTTGTCCTGAAGAGAGGAGCATGGAAAAAACTGCAAATTTGATATGCAATGGATTGAATCGGGCAAATAATTCCAACATGCTGTTATTTTTCGATTTTCTCATTTTTACAATGGTTAAATTTGTTTCACAATTGACTATAATTTAAAATCCAAAAATGTTACGCCGACTGTTTCTTTTTCTTTGGTTAACTCTGGCTATATATTCAGTGCAAGTCTGGGCAAATGATAATTGGCCTGGCCTGCCAGAGGTTTCAACTTTGCCCTGGCAAACCGGTTTTCGCACTCATTGGGTTGATTCGGTATTGGAATCGCTCACCATTGAGCAGCGTATTGCGCAGTTGATAATGATTGAGGTACGACCAGGGCAGGATCCGCACTTTGGCAGTCAGATTGAGCAGATTATCCGAAGATACAATCCCGGAGGTATGATTTTTTTCAGGGGAGGCCCTGTTCGTCAGGTACATCTTACAAACAGATTTCAGGCTGCAGCCCAAACGCCAATGCTTGTTGGCATGGATGCTGAATGGGGTCCTGCCATGCGGCTCGATAGCCTGATTGCGTTCCCACACCAACTCACCATGGGGGCTATGTCAAGCAACGACCTGGTTTATCAGATGGGCATGGAAGCAGGCAGGCAGCTCAGAAGACTGGGCGTACATATCAGCTTTTCGCCAGTGGTTGATGTAAACAACAACCCCAAAAACCCGGTAATCAACTTCAGATCGTTTGGCGAATGCAGGTATAATGTTACCAATAAAGGCCTGGCCTATATGCGTGGATTGCAGAGTGCCGGCATTATAGCTTCGGCCAAACATTTTCCGGGTCATGGCGACACACACCAGGATTCACATTTTACGCTTCCCTTGCTCGAATTAAGCAGGCAGGAACTTGACAGCACGCATATTTTTCCCTTCAGACAACTGATCCGGGAAGGGATTCATTCAGTAATGGTTGCCCATTTACAAATACCCGCCCTGGAATCTGAAAGGAACCTGGCTTCTTCGCTTTCGCCGAAAATTGTTAATAATTTGCTGATCAACGAATTGGAATTCAAAGGGCTAATTGTAACCGATGCGCTTGATATGCAAGGGGTGAGCGACCACTTCAAGCCTGGCGAATTGGAGGTAAGGGCTTTTCTGGCAGGAAACGACATTTTGCTGATGCCTCAGGATATTTCAGCGGCGGTACAGGCTATTAAAGAAGCAATTGACAGGAGGCGAATCAGCATTGACGACCTTAACCAAAGGGTAAGAAAAGTACTTTTTTACAAGCAAATGATGGGCCTGGCAAATTACCGGCCAGTAAACCCCGATAGGTTACTCTCAGACATCAACAGCCGGAATGTACATATCATAAACAACCGGATTGCTAAAGCAGCTACCAGTTTGATCCGCAATCAGGGCGATATTGTGCCGATCAGGTTTTCGCGCGGCCAGCGGATTGCCGTTCTTTCGCTGGGGGCCGAAACCGGCAACGCATTTCAAAGAATGATTGCAAACCACGGATGGTATTCGCAGTATAGCCTAACTAAAGCACACACACCTCAACAGGCTTCAGAAATACTCAAAACCTTGTACGATTACGATCTTGTGATTGTTGGCGTACACCGCAATTCCAACAATGTTGCGCGCAATTACGGGATCAACGCCGACAACATCAATTTTCTGGTTAGCCTTGCCCAGCAACAAAAGGTGATCCTTACTCTATTTGCAAACCCATATAGTCTGATGCCGTTTGGCGAAGATGTCTTGTATTTTGAAGCCATCGTGGTTGCTTTTCAGGATGGAATACCATTCGAAGAGGCAGCAGCCCAGGTGATTTTTGGAGGCGTTGGCGCCAGGGGCAGGCTTCCTGTTTCGGTACCTCCGCATTTTCCGGTTCACATGGGTTATAAAACACCCGACAACTTCAGGATACAATTTGCCTTTCCTGAAGAAGCCGGTGTGGAGGCTCATTTTTTGAATGCGGTTGACAGTATTGTTCAGATGGCCATCGATAGCATGGCTTTTCCCGGCAGCCAGGTGGCCATTGTTAAAGACGGGCTGCTTATTTACCACAAAGCGTTTGGTTACCATACATACGAACGATTACAACCGGTGCAGCTTACCGATCTTTACGATCTGGCTTCAATAACTAAAATTGCTGCAACTACTGCGGCTATGATGAACCTGGTTGACCAGGATCGCATTAACTTGCGAAAAAGGATTGGATATTACCTGAAGTTTTCCGGTGATAGCAGCCTTTCGCGCCTTGCGCTTCGCGATATTATGGCTCACCAGGCAAGGTTACAACCATGGATACCTTTTTTTGAAAGCACCATTTTGAAGAATGGCGAAAGGTTACCTGGTTTTTACAGCGATACCATTTCTGAGGCATTTCCGGTGAGGATTGCCGAAAATATGTATCTGGCCGCCAGTTTTCGCGATTCAATTTTTCATCGGGTATTGAATACTCCGTTGCAAAAACGTCGAACTTATGTTTACAGCGACCTCGGCTTTATTTTACTTGCCGATCTCATTAAGCAGCAAAGCGGTTTGCCCCTTGATGAGTTTATGCAACATTACTTCTTCGACCCCATGGAGCTTGCCACGATGACCTTCAACCCATTGGATAGATTTGAGCCTACGCAGATAGTACCATCACAGAACGATACACTGTGGCGCCGGCAGGTGGTCAGAGGTTTTGTTAACGATCCTGCTGCTGCAATGCTT
>DATIKK010000040.1:0-2231 GCA_035477635.1 Bacteroidales bacterium
GAACATAACGGAGCGCATTTCTTCACCATTGGACAAAGAAAAGGACTCAACGTGGGGGGAACTGAAAAACCTATGTTTGTAATTGGCCTGGACACCGCTAAAAATAACATTTATACGGGACTGGGAGAAGACCATCCGGGACTGTTGGGATATGGGCTCTATGTACCCCTCAACGAAGTAAATTGGATACGCAATGACCTAAGGCTTGAGCCCGGGCAGAGTGCACGTTATCAGGCCCGGATACGATACCGCCAACCCCTGACCGATGCATTGCTGATAATGCGTGGCAACGGGCTATACGTTATCTTTGACAAACCACAGAAAGCCATAGCTCCCGGCCAATTTGTTGCGTGGTACAACCAGGAAGAATGTATTGGCAGTGGTGTTATCACCTGATTTTGAGAAACTGTTGAGTAGGAAAATCAAAATACCCAATCCAACACCTTTTTGATCACAACCAATTTCTAAACTTTACAAAAGGCAAGTTTAAAAAATAGTACTTGCTAAAACCAACGCTACTATCGACACAAGTTTAAGCAGGATATTGAGCGCTGGCCCAGCTGTATCCTTAAGGGGATCGCCCACTGTATCGCCAACAACTGCAGCTTTATGAGCTTCAGTTCCTTTCCCAAACTTATTGCCGTTGTAGGTGTATCCACTTTCGATTAATTTTTTTGCATTATCCCAGGCGCCACCGGCATTCGACTGAAATAATGCCAGAAGAACTCCAGAAACAGTTACACCCACCAGCAATCCACCGAGGGCTTCAGGTCCCAGCCAAATTCCCGTAGCCACTGGAAACGCTACTGCAATAATTCCCGGAAGTATCATTTGGCGCAAAGCAGCTCGAGTTGAAATAGTAACACATTTGCCGTATTGAGGAGTTCCTTCGGCTTTTTGTAGCGTTTCCAAATCTGATGCAGGCCAATTTTCCATTTTAACATCGTGATTTTTTTTCAATACCGCCAGTGCATTTTTCAATGGCTCTATTGAAGTGAATTGCCTGCGCACTTCCTCAATCATATATTGCGCGGCATCGCTAACAGCTTTAATTGTCAGGCCGGTGAAAATATAAGGTAGCAGCGCTCCCATAAAAAGTGCTGATATAACAACAGCCTGCGACACATCAATGTGCATAATGCCGGCAGCTGTCATATAGGCCCCAAACAGGGCAAGGGCTGTCAGAGCTGCCGAGCCAATGGCAAATCCTTTGCCGATGGCAGCTGTTGTATTTCCAACGGCATCGAGTTTGTCGGTTTTTTCTCTTGTTTCCGGAGGCAGGTTGGCCATTTGGGCAATACCACCGGCATTGTCAGAGATTGGGCCATAGGCATCGACCGAAAGTTGAATCCCAAGGTTTGAAAGCATTCCTACTGCTGCAATAGCAATCCCATAAAGACCGCTAAGATTGAATACAACCATTATGGTTATTGCAATGACTGCTATGGGAATAACCGTTGAAAACATACCAATTCCCAATCCGGAAATAATATTTGTTGCAGAGCCTGTGGTTGACTGTCTGGCAATAATCCGGACAGGGAGATATCCCATTCCGGTAAAATACTCAGTAGAATATCCAATGATAAGGCCTGCAACCAAGCCTGTAACAGCACTGAGGAAAACATTTAAGGGCGTAATAGTTCGCTCTATGCCCCCATACAAAACATCTATAAATACAATTTTCTCGGGTAGTGCCCATTGTGCAAGAAAATATGTAATTGCAAGCATTAAGACTGCCGATACAAATTGACCTCTATTAAGAGCATTTTGAGGATTGCCTTTCTCTCTTACCCTGACGAAAAATGTTCCTACGATTGAAGTAATTATACCTGCGGCTGCCAAAAGCATTGGAAAAACCACCGGTGAAAGACCATTGAAATTGTCGGTAATTGTTGCGCTCATCATGGCCACTCCAAGTACCATGGCCGCAACAATTGAACTGATATATGACTCGAATAGGTCGGCTCCCATTCCTGCAACATCGCCCACATTATCGCCAACATTATCAGCTATGGTGGCCGGATTCAGGGGATGATCCTCGGGAATTCCTGCTTCGACTTTTCCCACGAGGTCAGATCCAACATCAGCAGCTTTTGTAAAAATTCCCCCTCCTACCCGCGCAAACAGCGCTATTGTAGAGGCTCCAAACGAAAATCCTGTAATTACTGACAGGATGCGGGTAACCGAACCCACAGTCTCGTATCCAAATTTTCCTAAATAAAAAACAAAAA
>DATIKK010000041.1:0-4313 GCA_035477635.1 Bacteroidales bacterium
GGATTTGGAGATAATTTCCAAAGAAATTGACCGCATGGAGGCTTTTATCAGAAATTTTCTGAAGTTTGCCAAACCGGCAGAACCTACATTCGAAATAATTGACCCGGTGGAGGTTCTTCATGAAGTGATTCAACTGGTCAAGCCAAATCTGAAGAAAAACCAGATAGAATTGGAATTCAGGCAGGTTGCCGAGCGGTACAAGGTATCAGGCGATTCCAGTCAACTAAAGCAGGTGTTTATGAACCTGATAATCAATGCCATTGAGGTAATGCCCAACGGAGGCAAATTAATTTTTACAATCCGTCCCTATCAGAATACGGAACTTGCATCAATTGAAAACCAAACAAGGTATTTGTCGGTAAACATTGAAGATTTCGGACCCGGTATTCCGGAAAAAGTAATGAAAAATCTTTTTGAGCCTTTTATCAAAGGCTCAGTGCAGGGAGTTGGATTAGGGCTATCAATATCGCAGAATATAGCAAGTATGCACAGAGGCTGGATAGAAGGTATAAATAAACCCGATGGTCAAGGTGCGATATTTTCCGTTTTTATTCCAATAGTGGCCGAAAATTAAAAATGATATGCACAAGATACTGATTGTTGACGATGAAAAGAGCGTAAGGTATTCGTTCAGAAAGCTTCTGGCCGGATCGAAATATATGCTTTTTGAGGCAGAAAATTATGAATCTGCCTTGCGGGTAGTTAGTGATGGAAAGCCTGATTTAGCAATAGTTGATATAGAAATGCCTGGCAAAAGCGGATTGGAATTGCTTAAATCCTTAAAGGAGGATAATTCCAATTTTCCGGTAATTGTTGTAACGGCTTTTGGATCGGGCGACAGGGTTATAAAAGCAATGAAACATGGAGCATATGATTATGTCGAAAAACCTTTTGACATTCCCAAGCTTCTTTCCTTGATCGAAGAGGCCATAAAAACGACCCAGTCTTCTAAAGAAGGAACAATTTCGGTTTCATCATCAGATAATCAAAAGAAAGGTACTGGGCCAAAAACAGAGGACAAAATTTTTGGCGACAGTCCGGCAATTAAGGAAGTATATAAACTGATCGGCAAAGTTGCGGCAAGCGATGTAAGTATCCTCATTACAGGCGAAAGCGGTACCGGAAAGGAATTGGTTTCCCGGGCTATCCATTCGTATAGCGACAGGTCGGCAAAGCCATTCATAGCGCTAAACTGCGCTGCTATACCCGAGACCTTGCTCGAAAGTGAGCTTTTTGGATACGAGAAAGGGGCCTTTACCGGAGCTACAAAAGATAAACCAGGAAAGTTTGAGGAAGCCAACGGTGGTACGCTTTTTCTTGATGAAATCGGCGATATGAGCCTTCCTTTGCAAGCCAAATTGCTTCGGATATTGCAGGAAGGCAGCTTCGAGCGACTTGGAAGCTCCCGTACTCAAGTTTCGAACGTAAGAATCATTACAGCCACCAACTGCAACCTCGAAATGCTGATAGCTAACAAAGCCTTTCGCGAAGATCTGTACTACCGGATAAGGGTGGTTACTATAGCCCTGCCTCCCTTACGGTTGCGCCAGGATGACATTCCAACCCTCGTTCAGCATTTCCTGCAGAAACACTCCCGGGAAAGCAGGCTGCAGGGAATCAGGATTCACCCCGATGCTCTGACAAAAATGCTTGAATATTCCTGGCCAGGCAACATCCGCGAACTTGAAAACACCATAAAGCGAACCATGATCCTTGCAAAAGGCAATGTTATTACCCCTGATCTGGTTTGTAAAGAATTTGCAACTGCGCCTGTAATCAACAGTTCATTGCAAACAAGACTTGACAACTACCTTGACAAAGAAATCATGAACAAGGAGGGCGAAATTTACAACCTCGTTATAATGGCGGTTGAACAAGACCTCATTGAATGGGCGCTCAAAAAAACCGGGATAAACCAGGCAAAAGCTGCAAAATTACTCGGAATATCTCGGGTAATGCTTCGGGAGCGGGTCGAAAAGTTTGATATTGGAAGAAAAAAAACAAGCGAAGCCTGATAAGAGGTTTTTAGTTTGAAAAGTTGTAAAGTTTTTTTACTCAAAGCCAAATTTCTTTACAATTACGGGTGAAAAACCGATCTTTAACTCATTGTTTTTCAACGTCATACTGAACCGGTTAAACTCTGGTTGAAATTCAATAATATTTGCATATTTTTAAATAATTGATTTACAACTGATTATATCATTTGGCACAATCATTGCTGTTAGTGAATGTCTTTCTAAAATTAGACCAGATACTAAAAAATCTTAAAATTATTTACGGATGAAAAAAGTAATGATGGGTTTTGCCGCCCTTTTAATGGCAGTAGCAATGATTTCGTGCAAGCCTGCACCCCAGGCACAAGTTGAAGAAGCTCAGGCAGCTCTTGACAGCGCAAAGGCTGTAGAAGCTGATCGTTATCTTGCAGTTGAATTTGTAGCTTTGAATGATTCGTTGGTTGCCGCTCAGGCTGCCATTGAAGCAGAGCAAGCCAAACCATTTGGCGAGCGCGATTTTGCTCCGATTCGCGAAAAACTTGAAGGTATTGCTGCTTCGGCCGAAACCCTGAAAGCTAATGCCGAAGTTCGTAAAGCCGAAGTCCGCACCCAGGTCGAAGGTCTCCTTGTAGATTTGGGAAATCGTGTTACTGAAAACAAGGCTAATTTGGCATTGGTTGTTGTAACCGCTCGCAACAGGGCAACCGTTGAAGCTCTTCAAAATGAGATCACCGTTCTCGAATCGGCAATTACCGAGGTAAACACACTCGTTGCCAACGGCGATTACCTGACAGCTCTCGAAAAAGCAACTGGTGCCCAGGTTAAAGCCTCAGAGGTTGCTACAGGCATTGCTGCCCTGGCTCCAAGAAGGTAACCTGATTAAAAAGAACAAAAAAAACGAGGCTTTATTGCCTCGTTTTTTTTTGATTCAAGCAGACGGTTATGGCATCAACTTCTGAAGGTCTCTCTCCCGTGCATTTTCAACCCATGATTCGGGAACAATTCTCCAGTTGTTTCTTGCTTTTGCAGAAACTTCCTTTTTCTCACGGAAATAATCAATCATTTCACTTCTAAGGTCATTTTCAGAGGTGAAAACAATCCTCTCCTGTAACTTTTCATGGGGTATTCCGGCTCCATCGGTAAGATGACCTCCTCCCCCGCTACCTCGATAGGAATTAATGGCTACTCTGTATGTTTTTTCGTGTTTAAATGGAGTTCCATCTTCCATACCGCTAATGGTAATGCGCTGGCCTGCCGGCTTCGAAACATCAACGGTATATAAAATACCAGCAGCAGAATCGAAATTAAAAGATGGATTCGACAGGCGGAAACTTCCCCGGGAATCGGCAAGTGGTTGTCCGTTGTCATCCTCACGAAACAGCAATAAATGGTCGTCGGGGCCTGTCATCTGGTTTAGCCACAATCCGTACGAATATTCAAGATAGTTGAGTATTTCCGTTCCGGTCAGTTCCATTACATACAAGTAGTTTTCGAAACGGTATAAATTAAAAAAGTCGCGAACCCTCATGGTTCCCGATCTGAGGGTTTGATTAAAAGACAGTGGAGCGGTAAAAGAGATGTCAGCGTCTGTCATTTGAAGTTGCAAATCATGCACTATGTCAACAAAGGGAGCCGACCCAAAAAAAGCATCAATCGACTTCATATCCCCCTTTAACTGACCAACCCCTTCATTGGAAAAAGAAATTATTTCATTCACATCCTTTTCAAAAAGCCTGAAAAAGTCAGGGCTTGGGGCAATGGTGGTTGCAGGTATAAGTTCGGCTTTTGTATTAGTAATAACAAAAGATCTGTCAGGATTTCGATAAAAGGTGAATTCTACCACGCCTATTTTTTCGGCAAATGCTCCCGGGCCAACAAGCAAGACTTCATCACCTTCAGGGTTTTGGACTCTTTTCAACCATTCGCGATGGTCGTGTCCGGTAAAAATTACATCAAATCCCGGCACTGTAAGGGCTACATAATAGGAAGCATTTTCAAGAGAACCCTGGTCGGGGTTGGCGACACCCATTCCCGAATGGAACAACCCTACAATCGCATCGGGCCGTTCATTTTGTTTTATGATATTAACCCAATATTCAGCCGCCTCAGCAATCTCCTGAAAACTCATGCCTTGCCATAGTTTTTCGGGAAGCCAGGTAGGCACCCCCGGTGTGGTTAGCCCTAGGACGGCAATCCTTACACCTTGCCGCTCAACAATTGTATAAGGTTTAAAAAAAGGTTTTCCGGTTTCGGTATTTATCACGTTAGCGCCCAGATAAGGAAAACGGAACTCTTTAATCAAGCGGTTGTAAACCTCAG
>DATIKK010000042.1:0-2694 GCA_035477635.1 Bacteroidales bacterium
TATAACTGATAAAGTTTTTGTAAATAATCACGGCTCAGGTTATTCCTCGCATATACTTTGTCGAGCCATTCAATTGCCTCAGCATATGCATGCGCCGATCTCTCCCTTTCTTGTCGTACCTGGCTGATATTAGTAAGCATCCTGGCGTTTTCGTCAATGCCTACCCCTATGTTGTAATAACAGGTAGCAATATGTATGTAAGCCTGCAGGTCATCGGGAGTGAGGATTACAACCTTTTGAAAAGAGGCAATGGCGTTTCTGTTGTCGCCTTTTTTCTGAAACACAAATCCCTTCAGATTGTGAAAAATCGGGTTATCCGGATTTACCGTGATTGCGTTTTCAAGTATTCTCAGAGCATCAGTTGTAGAGTTACGCTCAAGATACCATTCTGTTAGGGCCATTATAAGCTGTTCGTTGTCATTATGCTTTTCAATTCCTTCCAGAATGGTGTTTTCGGCAGTAATGGTGTCTCCGGCAGCAAGATGCAATTCGAAAAGCAGCCGGGTTACGCCTGCAGAATGACCAAAGCCATGTAACCGGGTAAAATGATGGGCAGCCCTATCCCAGTTACGACTTTCGAAGGCCGCCAGCCCTGCATTGTATATCAGAATAGTATCAGTTTTGGGAGGTAAAAAACTCTCCTCAATTATCTTTAGGCCTTGCTCAAAGGCTTTCAGAGCTTCGGCAAAATTACCTCTCCTAAAATGCCGTTCACCAAAAGTATAAAAATCGTTTGCCAACTGAATATACCTTGGAGTTAGCCTCCTTTTCATCCGTCCACCTGGCTCAAGCTCAAGCGCTTTTTCGAAAGATTCGAAACTAACATCTAATTGGTTTGGATACAACTCGAGAAGCCTTGCATCGTTGGTTCTCAAACCCTCGCGCCAGGCTGCATGCGCAAGGGAGCCGCGCGAATACCAAACCCTCGACCAAGTGGATGTGTTTTCATCGTTTATTAGCTCTTCAACCACTCCTTTGGCCTCATTGTAACGTTTTGCCTCAATCAAATGAAAAACAGTAACAATCTCCGCCTTCTGAAGACGGGAAACAGCCGAACATCCCCCAAAGAGGAAGGCAAAAAATAAAAAAAGAAAAACAACTTTTTTCACTTTAGAACAATTAAAAAAAAATTAACAATGAAATGGTAGCTGGGCTTTATCTCAATTGCAAAGATAACAATCATGCTCTGTTAGTTTATCAACTCCCTGATTTCTTCCAAGCCGAGGTTGTTAAATGGGTTTTTCTCTTCAATAAACATATTGACCAGGTTGGTTTTACGTTCCTGCAATTGAAGAATCTTTTCCTCTACGGTATTGTGGGTAATGAATTTATAGACGAATACATTTTTTTTCTGACCAATCCTATGGGCTCTGTTGACGGCCTGTTTTTCAACTGCCGGGTTCCACCACGGATCTAACAGGAACACATAATCAGCTCCGGTAAGGTTCAGCCCAACCCCTCCGGCTTTGAGCGAAATAAGGAATAGTTTTTTTTCAGGATCGCTGTTAAAATTGTTTATTAAGCCCGACCTTTCCTTTTCTGACATCTGGCCTGTAAGCATATTAAATGGCAAACTCAACGATTCGAAGTATTTTTTATATACGTTGAGGTGCTTAACAAACTGTGAAAAAATAAGAACTTTGTGACCTTCGGCCATCAGGTTCTCGATGCTGCTGCATACTTCTAAAAACTTCCCGGAATCGGCTAAATATTCAGGATCAACCAGAGCTGGATGGTTTGCAATTAACCTGAGCTTCATCAGACTTCCCAGGATAAAAAACCTGGCTTTATTCATCCCCTGTTTTTCAACCTGCTCCAATATGAGGTTTCGTATCTGAGATTTCTTCTCCTCATAAAACTTTTGGTGTTCTTCGGTCATGTCACAAAACCTCAGTGTTTCGGTAAGGTCTGGCAGATCCTTGGCGACCTCAGCCTTTGTTCTTCGCAGGATAAAAGGCTCAATAAGTTGGTGCAGTTTGATTTGCTTTCTCTCATTGTGCCCACGTTCTATTGGATGCACAAACTCTTCCCTGAAATGGCTTAGGTTCCCAAGCATGCCCGGGTTAAGAAATGAAAACTGCGCCCACAGGTCAGTTAAAGAATTTTCAATAGGGGTTCCGGTTAGCACAAGACGGTGGTTGGCATTCAGGCTCTTAATGGCGTGAAAAATTTTCGATTCGGCATTTTTAATTAATTGGCTTTCATCAAGTACTATATAGTTAAAATGAAAATCCCTGAGAATATCAATGTCGTTCCGTACCGTACCATATGTGGTCAATATAAGATCAAATTGACTGAACAATCTGGTTGAATCGGCCCTTGCGGTGCCTGTGTGTTGCAGGATTTTAAAGGACGGAGCAAAGCGGTTTATTTCAAGCACCCAGTTGTGTATTAGCGAAAGGGGCATTATTAACAAGGACGGACCTGCTGCATTTGAGTATAGGTTATGGTCTTCTTCCGCGAAGATATTCAATTGACCAGCAGAAATATTATTTTTATGGCTGATAAAGTTAGCAGCATTATTTGAAACCAGAGAAACTTCTTTGTGGGCATACATAAGCATGGCAAGTGTTTGCACAGTTTTTCCCAAACCCATATCATCGGCAAGACCCCCGCCAAGCTTATTTTCGAATAGAAAGCACATCCATTGGTAACCCTGCTCCTGATATGGCCGGAGTGTGGCTTTTATTCCTG
>DATIKK010000043.1:0-3983 GCA_035477635.1 Bacteroidales bacterium
TTTGGAACGCTTTCCGGCTTACTCAAACATGGACTGTCGATACGATTACTGAACAACCACAAACTGCCCGGGCTGCTATTTTATGGTTTGAAGCAACCTTAGACCAGACCATAAACATGATAAATGATCACTTTGATAAATTCCGCATTGCCGACGCCTTGCTAAGCATATACAAGCTAATCTGGGATGATTTCTGCTCGTGGTACCTCGAAATGGTTAAACCTGCATATCTTCAGCCCATCGACAGCAGAACCATGAAAGCAACAATTGACTTTTTCGATCAGTTGCTTCGCCTCCTGCATCCTTTTATGCCTTTCATTAGCGAAGAAATTTTCCAACGGCTGCGAAATACTGCCGGCCCCGAAAGTATTATGATTGCACAATTTCCGACAGCAGGGCCTTTCGACAAAAATGTTATCTCAGATTTCGAGTTTGCAAAACAGGTGATAATAGCCATACGCAATTTCAGGCAGAAAAAAAATGTGTCAGTTAAAGAAACCCTGGAGCTTTATATAAGGAAAAACAACAGAAAAATAAATACATGGTTCGACCCTATCATTGCAAAACTTTGCAACCTGGCCCACATTGCCTATGTTGAGGAAAAACCGGAAAAGGTAATCACAATCCTGATTGAAACAACTGAGTTCTACCTTCCTGCAACTGATCATTGCGACTTTGAATCTGAAATAGAAAAGCTCGAAGCCGACCTGAAATATCAGAAGGATTTCATGGAAGCAATTGAAAAGAAACTTTCGAACGAAAAATTTATGTCAAGTGCTCCAAAGCAGGTAGTGGAAAAGGAACGAAAAAAACAGGCCGATGCGCTTGCCAGGATAAACATAATTGAAAGTCAACTGCAAAATCTCCGTAAAGACTAATCATTACAACTCCGGACACAAAAGCAGGAATGAAAAAAACAGGAATGACCTGAGCGGTTTCAATTCCTGTTTAAAAAGATGATTCAGAAAGGCGTTAAGCTAACCTTTCATGGGCACCGTTTCGAAAGATTTAAGGAGGTTTGCCAGGTTTAATTGGAGTGTTTTGCTCACTTTAACAAGTGGCAGCCTTACAGCATTCTGACATAATCCCTGCGAATACAACAAAGCTTTAATACCCGAAGGGCTGCCTTCGGCATAAATGGTTTCGGTAATATCCAGCAATTTCATATTTAACTCACGGGCCGCCCCAAAGTTTCCTTCAAGGCAATAATTAACCATTGCAGAAAATTCAGAGGGCAAGGCATTGGCAATGACCGATATTACACCGTCGCCTCCGAGAGCCATAAATGGCAATGCTGTTACATCATCGCCCGAAATGACCAAAAAATCCTTGGGTTTGTCTCTTATAATCCTGGAGCATTGTACCATATCGCGCGAGGCTTCCTTTATTGCAATAATGTTTGGCACCTCATGGGCAAGTTGAAGGGTGGTTTCTGCAGTAATATTCGACCCTGTTCGCGAGGGAACATTATAAATAATTACCGGCACCGGACAAATACCTGCAATTGTTTTGAAATGAAGATAGATCCCTTTTTGTTGCGGTTTGTTGTAATAAGGGCTTACCGACATTATGGCATCTACCCCATCGAAGTCAATACATCGCAGGTTGTTGACGACTTCCTGCGTATTGTTACCGCCAACTCCAATCACAACTGGCACTCGACTGTCAACTAATTCAACGGCCATGCTTATAATAGCCTGCTTTTCGTCGTGATTAAGGGTTACCGATTCGCCGGTAGTCCCCATAAATACAATATACCTGATTCCATTGCCTATCAGGTGTTCAATGAGCTTTTCAAATGACTTAAAATCGATTTGTCCTTCTTTATGAAACGGGGTAACTATAGCCGCACCAGCGCCCCTGTAATTACTGCTCATTGGAGGTGGAATTAATCATTTCCAAATATTTTACTAATTGTTTCAGGCGATCTTCCAGACTTCCGTTGCTTTGTTCACGTATAAGCAAGTCAAAAATTTCCAGATAATCGTTATTAAAGATTCCGGCCTTATAGCTCGCAGAGGTAACTCCGGCAAGGTATTTCAGGGGAAAGAAATCACCCGGGCTTGTGTCGATCAAAATATCAAACCCTGCACTGAAAAAACTCTGCAAATGAGGATTTTTAATCTTAAGATTCCAGCCTATATCCTTTTTATAGCAGAAAAATGAATTCAATTGTGCCATAGTGAATTCGGGGGTTTTATTTTGGTTGACAAAGCCAAGAGAATAAATTGTTTTCCCCTCTTTTTCAAGGTGTTTGATAAGGCCGGTAATTTGCCGGTAGTTATTTACATTGTCGCACTCGTAAAGAATTCCAATACTTCTTGCCTCTGCTAACCCCACAACCCGTTTGTTTTCGCGGGTAACCCTGGCAAGCAGGGCGCGTAAAAACAAGGATCGAATGATTTTCCGGATTTTTGCTATTATTCCCATGCCTTCAAATTTTTTTCTGTATTACTTATTTCCTTGTATGCGAACTTCAAAAATAAGAAGTATTAATGAAAAAAAAGCTATTACATTCAAAAAACCCTTTCAATTAAAAATTAAAGTCCTTTCCAGGCAGTAATTATTTCTCCTATAAAGAACCGGTGATAATCTTTTGCCGGATAAATAAGCTCCAATTCAAAAACCTGGAAAAGTTCAGGTTTTATATCATCATAATACAACTTCCGGCATTCGAGCACAAGCTTCGCTTCACCGAAAGCAACATTTCCCTGGGGGGTAATTAGTGGAGAAAGCCCGTCAATGTTCATTTTATTCATATCGCGTCCCGAAACGCTGCCACAAAGATTTAACATTTCACGCGATTCCTCTCCAAAAAAGTTTAATGTGTACCATGCATTGTTTTCGATAAATGCAAAGGTGTGGCGCTGCGGTCTGATAAAAATTACTGCAACCGGCTTTCGCCACAGAATTCCTGCACACCCCCAACTGGCAGTCATCATATTGTAGTTTGTAGGCTGGCCTGAACATACAAGCATCCAATCGCTACCAATGAGCTTAAAAATATTATCATCAATACTTTCTGGTTTTACCAGTTTAAATTTATCTAACATATTTAAAATAGTTTTTGGTGCGCAATTTACTAAAAAAGTTTAAGCCAAATATCTATCAACCTTGTAAAAAGAAGAAGCGGATTTGCGCTGCAAAAGGTTTACTTTTGGTAATGAACTCTTATTAACAAAATGGAGATAACAGTACTTGGTAGCGGAACATCGCAGGGTGTGCCGGTAGTTGCATGCGATTGCACGGTCTGCCGGAGCACAGATCCGTTTGACAAACGGCTACGAACCTCAATAATGATCTGGCAGGAAAATACATGCGTGGTGATTGACGCCGGTCCTGATTTTCGACAACAGTTGCTGCGCGAAAATGTTAAAAACCTTGAAGCAATACTTATTACCCATAGTCATAAGGATCATATCGGTGGACTTGATGATGTGCGGTCATTTAACTGGGTACAGCAACGCCCCATGGATGTATATGCCTCAAAGGATGTACAAAAAATAATTAAGAAGGAGTATTCGTATGCTTTTGAAGAAGAAAGATACCCTGGAGTGCCTCATTTTTCGTTAAAAATGGTCAATTCGCTGCCATTTTTCGTCAGGCAACTGCAATTCATTCCCATTAAAGCCCTTCACTCTAAAATGCACGTGCTGGGATACAGGTTAGGCGACTTTTCTTACCTTACTGATGCTAACCTGATTGAAAAAGAAGAATTGGAAAAAATGAGGGGGTCAAAAGTGATTATGCTAAATGCATTGCGTAAAAAAAAGCATCCATCGCATTTTAACCTTGAAGAAGCTCTTGCGGTAATTAAATCGCTGTCGCCGGAAAAAGCCTTTATCACCCATATAAGTCACCAGATGGGACTACACAGGGAGGTTGAAAAAGAACTACCTCCAAATATTCACCTGGCCTATGACGGATTAAAGTTTAGTATTTAGAACGAAACACTATTTTAGCCTGCCTGATTAATACACATG
>DATIKK010000044.1:0-3195 GCA_035477635.1 Bacteroidales bacterium
ATTACCAAGCGATTTCTGATTGCCAATGGTTCCTTAAATACAAAGGTTTTGGTGGTTTATCCTCCTGCCATTGAAAAAAACTGGAAGACAACATTTCGATTGTTCGGGATTGACAGGCACACTAAATTTATTACCAACGGACGTTTGGAAAAAATCCTTGACGGAGACCTTAACTTTTGGGCAAAAGAGGATTACGACCTGATATTGGTGGACGAAGCCCACAGGTACAGAAACCATACATCGCAAATGTTTTCGGCATTGCAGCGAATATGCAAAGCTCCGCGCAGAGGTGAAGGATTAATTGAAAGTAAAAAGAAAAAAGTGATGCTCATTTCTGCCACACCACTAAACAACCGTCCGCAGGATTTGTATTACCAGCTTTTATTATTTCAGGATGCGCGACGAAGTACATTACCCGAAACAAACCTGCAAAGTTTCTTTGGCCTGGATAATCCGGCGCAAACCCTGCCACCTATTCCGATGAAAGGCTGCCAGTGATTCCGGTCAAATGCTGCCACTTTTTGGGTGGGTTTTTGGATTTGGGCGGGCGGCGGCGGCGCGGAACTATTCCGAAGTAAACACTGCCAAAAACGAGTAAAAAGGCAAAATCGGGTAATGGTTCCGGAATAAACACTGTCGATTTATTTTCATTTTTCGATTTCTATTTGTAATTCCCTGGTTTTAAATAATAACCAGAGAAAATATGGCTGCAATACAGATCGACATCATGAAAGTAAAACAATTACTGCTTTTAAAAATCAAGAAGAAATCCAACCGTAAGATTGCCCGGGCAATAGGGGTTGACCGTAACACGGTGAATGAATATGTAAAAAAGCTCCAATCCAGCGGACGTAGTTTTGAGGAACTTTTAAAGCTGGAAGAGCATGAGCTTCAAAGTTTTTTCCCTTCAAAAGAGGCACTTGACGGTGACCGCTACGCCACTTTGCACGGGCTTTTTCCCGGGTATATAAATGAATTAAAATCCCCGGGGTGTACCCGCCTTCATTTATGGCACAGGTATCAACAGGAACATATCGACCATTACGGCTATTCCCAGTTTTGCCAGTTATTTAGCGACTGGGTTGAAAGTAAAAATGTCAGCGGAAAGCTCACCCATATTGCAGGGGAAAAACTCTTTATTGATTATGCCGGGAAGAAACTGCAGATTGTAAACAAGGAAACCGGTGAAATCCGTGAAGTAGAGGTTTTTGCAGGAATCCTGCCTGCAAGCTTATACACATATGTAGAGGCCAGTTATGACCAGACGCGTGAATCGCTTGTAAAATCTGTTGGCAACTGCCTTGCGTATTTTGGAGGGGTCCCCCAGGCAATCGTGCCTGACAATTTAAAATCAGCCGTTACAAAATCGTCAAAATACGAACCGGTTATCAATAAAACTTTCAGGGACATGGGCCATTATTACGGGTGTGTGATTAACCCCACAAGGTCGTACTCTCCCCAGGACAAAGCTTTGGTCGAAGGGGCAGTTAAACTGGTGTACCAGCGCATTTATTACGAGATGTCGAAAATGACCTTCTTTAGCCTTTCCGACCTGAACAAACAGATAAGTGGGCTTCTTGAACGTTACAACAGTTACAAACTTCAAACAGCCGGGGTAAGCCGGTTTAAACAGTTTGTCGAGTTTGAAAAACAGCATTTATCCCCGCTACCGGCAGAACCATACCAAATAAAATATTACAACCGTGCGAAGGTGCAAAAGATGGGCTATGTTTATTTAAGCGAAAGGAAAAATTATTACAGCGTACCTTATCGTTACATCGGCAATGATGTTGAAATACAGCATACCATCGACACCGTTGAGATATACTATAAAAAAGAACGGATAGCCACCCATGCTAAAAGCTACCGGGGCGGCAGTTACACAACCATAAAAGACCACCTGTCGAGCACCCACCTGTATTACCAGTCGTGGAGCAGGGAGTTTTTTGTAAAAATGGCCTCTGCCATCGGGATGAACACTGCGGTCTATGTTGGCAAATTAATCGACCAGCAACCTTACCCTGAAATTGGGTTTAAACGCTCACAGGGGATTATTTCCATGAAACACCAATATCCAAAAGAGCGCATCGAGGCTGCATGCAAAAAAGCGCTTCAATACGACATCTGTTCTTTTAAAATCATCGACAACATATTAAAAAACAATGCCGATTTGGAACCACAGCCCCAGCAAATCGGGCACGATATAAAACCACACAGCAACTTAAGAGATACTGATAACTACAAATAAAATAATGAATTATGAACAATCACAGTACCATTGAAAAAATGAAACAAATGAGGATGACAGGTATGGCCCAGGCCTATTACAACAACATCCAGAGTGCAAATTACCACAATTACACCATCGACCAGTACATTGCCATGCTGGTTGACCAGGAGTGGGAACACAGGCAGGAAAAGAAAATGAACGGGTTGATTTTAAATGCTAAATTTAAGCACCAGTCTTCAATCCGTGACATTGATTACAGCCACCCCCGGAACCTTGACCGGAATTTGTTTGAACGGCTGGTTTCGTTTGATTTTATCAAACACAATGAAAACATCATCATTACCGGGCCAACCGGCAGCGGTAAAAGCTACCTGGCCCAGGCTTTGGGCGTGCATGCCTGCCACATGCTGTTCAAAACACTTTATTTTAATACCGCAAGGCTTATGGATGAAATAAAACTGTCGAAACTTCAGGGCAACTATTTATCACTGCTCAAAAAATTACAAACAGCTCAATTGTTAATCCTCGACGATTTTGGCTTAACTGCCATAGACCAGTTGCAGCGACAGGCTTTGCTTGATATTGTCGAACACAAATATGACAGTGCATCGATAATATTTACATCGCAAATACCGGTCAAAGACTGGCACGGATTAATCGGTGACAATACAATTGCTGATGCCATCCTTGACAGGATTGTTTACTCCTCACACCGGATAGAATTAAATGGAGAATCAATGAGAAAAAAGAAATTAAAAAAATGAATAACTTAGCCACAGAAATCGAAAAATAAATTGGCAGGGTATCGCCGGAATCACTGGCAGGGTATCATCGGAATATCAAACATTGCCAAGATTTATGTTCCTTGACCAATTTGGAATTAAAGAAATTACACAAGATATTTTTCAAAAATTAACATCATTAACAAGAACTGATTTTTTATTTTTTATATCATCATCTTTTGT
>DATIKK010000045.1:0-7691 GCA_035477635.1 Bacteroidales bacterium
TAGTTTACTTATTCTTCTTTTTGCCTTTCGGCAAAACAGGACTTGCGGTTTCTTCGGCAAAGATTGGAGTATGTAAAAGGGTAATTTTCGTTTGAAATTCAAAACTTAGACTACTTTTTTGGATAGTAAATGTTCCGTTTATTTTGCAAGGCTGAGTGATTTTTTCTTAATTGTAGCAAGCCACGCTTCTTTTTTCTAACTTAAAATAAACATCAACGCAAAAAAACAACCCATATGAAAAGGTATTACTGTTCAAATCCAAAAGTTGGAATTCGCCCTACAATTGATGGAAGACGTAAAGGTGTCAGAGAATCAATAGAGACTCAAACAATGGCCATGGCAAAAAATGTGGCCAATTTGATCTCTTCCACTTTAAAGCATATTGATGGAACACCTGTTGAATGTGTAATTGCTGATACCTGCATAGGGGGTGTTGCCGAGGCTGCCATGTGCGAAGAAAAATTTCAGAAAGAAGGAGTAGGGCTTTCTCTTACCGTAACTCCCTGCTGGTGTTATGGCTCAGAAACCATGGATACCAATCCAAATCGGCCAAAAGCCGTTTGGGGTTTTAATGGTACCGAAAGGCCCGGAGCAGTATATCTTGCTGCAGTGCTGGCAGGACACACCCAAAAAGGCTTACCGGCATTTGGAATTTACGGTCATGACGTTCAGGAAGCAAATGACACCACGATTCCCGATGATGTTAAAAAGAAACTCCTGAGATTTACCAAAGCCGGGTTAGCAGTGGCAACAATGAAGGGAAAATCATACTTATCGATGGGCT
Source organism: Bacteroidales bacterium (assembly GCA_035477635.1). Taxonomy (GTDB): domain Bacteria; phylum Bacteroidota; class Bacteroidia; order Bacteroidales; family UBA7960; genus UBA7960. The sequence goes on from DATIKK010000045.1 coordinate 785, forward strand.
CAGTTTCTATGGGAATTGCAGGAAGTATTGTGGATGACCATTTTTTCCAATCTTATCTTGGAATGCGAAATGAGTATGTGGATATGAGCGAGTTTATTCGCAGAATAGATGAGGGGATTTATGATAAGGATGAATTCAAAAAAGCCTATGAATGGACCAGGAAACATTGTACTGAAGGTAAAGACGAGAACAAGGTTGTAAGGTCGCAGGCGGAGAAGGACAAAATTTGGGAAACCGTTGTAAAAATGACCTTAATTGCGCGAGACCTTATGGTGGGAAATGAAAACCTTACCAGGATGGGATATGGGGAGGAAGCTTTAGGGCATAACGCTATCCTTGCTGGTTTCCAGGGCCAACGGCACTGGACAGACCATTTTCCCAACGGTGACTTTATGGAAGCGATCCTGAACTCATCATTCGATTGGAATGGCCGCAGGCAAGCTTACCTTGTAGCAACTGAGAACGATTCGCTCAATGGGGTGGTAATGCTTTTCGGAAATTTGCTCACCAATTCGGCTCAAATGTTTTCTGACGTACGAACCTTCTGGAGTCCCGAAGCAGTTAGGCGTGTAACCGGAAAAGAACTCACCGGAAAAGCATCCGATGGTATTATTCACCTTATCAACTCAGGTGCATCTGCCCTGGATTTCACCGGTCAACAGAGCATTAATGGAAATCCTGCAGTAAAACCATTTTGGGAAATAACTGATGGCGAAGTTCAGGAATGTCTTAAACATACTTCCTGGCCTTCGGCCATATATGAATACTTCAGGGGTGGTGGTTTCTCAAGTGAATTCCTTACCCGGGGCGATATGCCCGTTACCATGTCGAGAGTTAACCTTGTAAAAGGCGTTGGACCCGTTTTACAGATAGCAGAAGGCTGGACTGTAGAACTCCCACCCGATGTAAATAAAACGCTCGTAGAACGAACCAATCCTACATGGCCTACTACATGGTTTGCACCCCGGATAACCGGAAAAGGAGCATTCACGGATGTTTATTCTGTGATGAATAACTGGGGAGCCAATCACGGTTCAATAAGCTACGGTCACATTGGTGCCGATCTGATTACACTTGCTTCGATGCTTCGAATTCCCGTCTGTATGCATAATATTGATGAATCAGATATTTTCCGCCCAAGCGCATGGAATTCATTTGGCATGGATAAGGAAGGACAGGATTACCGTGCTTGTGGAAATTATGGTCCTTTGTACGGAAAATAATTTCCTGATCTATAAAATCCCTGCACAAATTAATTAAAAAACCAAATCTCCACAGCCCATGAACCAATCAATACTTGTTCTCGATTGTGGCGCAACAAACGTGCGAGCGGTTTTGGTTGACGGGAAAGGGTCCATAGTATCTCAACATTCAGTTGCAAATAATACCATAAAAGACACCTTTCTTCCGGGTGGTTTATTATGGGATGTTGATGAGATCTGGAGAAAAATGTGCCAGTGCAGCCGAAAGGTAACTCAAGAAGCCAAAGGAAAGTTTAAAGTTGCCGGAATTACCTTAACCACATTCGGGGTTGACGGAGCTCCTGTTACAAAAGAGGGAAAACTTCTTTACCCTGTCATTTCCTGGCAATGTAATCGCACTGAAAGCATAATTGACAAAATTACTGAATTCATTGGTGCTGATGAACTTTATCAAAAAAGCGGATTACAATCTTACCCCTTTAATACTCTTTTCAAACTGGGCTGGCTTCGTCAGAATAAGCCCAAAGTTCTGGACAATACTCATAAGTTCCTTTTCATACCATCACTATTCATTTTCCGCATGACTGGTGAAATGCTGAATGATACAACTATGGCCGGAACTTCAATGCTAACAAACCTGAAACAGCGCGACTTTGATGAAGCCATTTTAAAAACTATCGGACTTAACAAAGAGAAGTTCTATCCAATGGTGGAGCCCGGCACAATAGCTGGTCATTTGCTTGGTGATGCTGCCCGGGAGCTTGGATTACCTGAAAAAATTCCTGTTATTGTTGGTGGGCACGACACACAATTTGCAGTTTTTGGGGCAGGGGCTTTATCAAATCAACCAGTGCTGAGCTCAGGAACCTGGGAAATCCTGATGGCACGATCGGATTCTGGAAAACTGGCAATACCGGGAAGAAAAGAAGGTGTAACCATTGAACTGGATTCGACCGCAGGATTGGTAAATCCTGGTGTGCAATGGGTTGCATCAGGTGTGCTTGAATGGATGATGAATCTGATGTGTTGCGACATTAATTCAGATGCTTCCAGATTCGACAAAATAATAAGCGAAGCCGAAAAAATTGATCCCGGATGCAATGGAGTAACCGTAATTCCGGAGTTTTTTTCCGGAGGCATACTAAATAAAAAGGGTTGTATTGAAGGTTTAACCCACACAACAACCCGCGCTCATATATATAGAGCAACTCTGGAAGCACTTTCTTTCTACTTGAAGAAGGGTTTATCCAAACTTGAAAAAGTATCAGCTTCAAAGGCTGACTCAATAATTTGTGTCGGAGGTGGGTCAAAAAACAGGCTATGGAACCAGATTCGTTCTGATGTGCTTGGTGTGTCCGTTTTTACTAATGATACAAAGGAAACTACGGTGCTTGGAGTTGCATGTTTTGCAATGGCAGCATTAAACTGGTACAATAACCCTGACGATGCATTAAGGCAAGTCAATTACCAAACATCAGAATTTATCCCGGGAAAAAACAATTCAATTTATCAAGATTTGTATAACACGTTTTGTGAAAAACATTTTGTGTAAGAAGGTACCGTAAAAAGTCACTCAGGAATTTAAAGAATAGACACACCTTAACCATAAAACTCGCAATGAAAGCAAAAAAAATAAGCCTCTTACAATCAAATGGAAAGAACTTCCTGATTCCATTTATTCTAATCACCAGTCTTTTCTTTGCCTGGGGGTTGGCCAACAATATGACTGATACTTTGCTGGCAGCTTTTAAGAGGATCATGAGCATGACCGACTTTCAAACATCATGGGTGCAAATGGCCTTTTACGGAGCTTATTTTTGCCTGGCAATTCCTGCAGCTATGGTTATAAAAAAGTATTCTTATAAAGTGGGAATACTTATCGGTTTGGCGATGTTCATTATAGGGGGGCTGCTTTTTTATCCGGCCAGTAAAACAATGATGTACGGTCATTTTCTAATAGCCTTGTATATTCTTGCGGGGGGGCTGTCATTCCTCGAAACCGCCTGCAATCCTTACATCGTGGAAATGGGCAAAAAGGAGACAGGAACCCGGCGGTTAAATCTGGCACAGTCGTTCAATCCCATAGGCTCCATCACTGGTGTCATGCTTAGCAAGTTTTTTATTCTTTCGCAACTGTATCAGGCGTCGGCCCAAGAACGTGCCATTATGAGTTCTGAACAGCTTGAACTCATTCAGCGCGCTGAGCTTAATGCGATTATGGGTCCATATGTAGGAGTCGCATTAATTTTGATTGTTATTTGGATTTTGATTTTTTTTCATAAGATGCCCACAGTTAACTATGAGGCTACCGCTGAGAATGACAATGGATTCTTTGCTGATTTTAAATACCTGATAAAGCAACGGAAATACCTTAGCGGAATAGTTGCCCAGTTTTTTTATGTTGGCGCACAAATTGGGGTTTGGTCTTTCACCATCCGATATGTTATGCATGAGATCAATGTGAATGAAGCAGAAGCCGCAACATACTATCTCGCTTCCTTGGTGGCGTTTACCGTTGCCCGCTTCATTTTCACAGGCTTGATGAAATTTTTCAAGCCTCAAACCCTGCTTATGTTCTCAGCTTTACTTGCAATTGGAGCCTCATTGGTTGTTATTCACATTGGGGGCATGGCAGGCATATTGGCATTGGTTTCAATTTCAGCGTTCATGTCTCTCATGTTCCCTACTATTTATGGGGTTACCGTTGAGGGACTGGGCAGATATACCAAGGTGGCAAGTTCAGGTTTGATAATGGCCATAGTTGGTGGAGCCGTTTTAACAGCCTTGCAAGGAAAGGTTTCTGATCTTACTCAAAGCATTAGGTTATCATACTACGTTCCTCTTTTTTGTTTTCTGGCCATTGCCATTTATGGGTTCATGACCAGAAAAGTTAGGATTTTAAGCAAATCCTGAACAATCAAAAAGGATAAGTTATTATTATTCACTTTTGTTACCTTTTAGGGTTTGTCAGATGCTGGGAATGTTTAACAAGGCCACTGAGGTTGACCTAACAAACATATTCGCTGAACCAATTCACATCGAGTATGATTTACTCAAAAAATACCTTGGGAGCAACGGTCCTGGTGCGAAGCTTTTTACCGATAGGGTAAAGCCAGATGTTAATCCTTTGTCGCCTGAGAATACTTTGGTTTTTACCATCGGTACGGTAACAGGAGTTGCCATATCCACCAGTGGTCGAATAAAAATAACCCAGGCCAACTACTGGTGTAACCGGCTGGGTGTTGATACCATATCAATGGGGGTTACCATTTCATGCGCAATGGAACTTCAGGAAAAATGGCTACTCCCCTACAACAATTTCAAATTTGGCAATGAGGATATACTTATCGATGCAGTTAAAAAAACAGCATTCGTAGAAGGGATTGGTTCTGAACTTGCCGGGGGTTCAAAAATCCTTGCGGAAAAATATGGTGATCCCCAAACCGCAATACATGAAAAAGAGCTCGAAATACCAGCTTACGATCCTCGTGGAGCTTTTGGCCACGCATTGGGTTACGCCACTTCTAACAGGGGTGGCTACCAACTTACTGGTTATATGGCTGCAATGGAGCTATTCAGTGCACCCAAACGCATTCCACGATTCACCCAGACAGGAAAACCTGATTTGTTTGCCCTGAAACAAAATCAAAGTGCTGTGGAGGATGGCCGTATTTGTTGCAAATTTTTGGGTTATGCTGCTGGCCTTGGTTTCCATGCACGCTTCTTAACAGCAATAACCGGGTTGGAATTCAACGTTGCAACCTTAACCAAAATCGGTGAACGAAGCTATAATCTGGAAAGGCCTTTTAACATTGCCGCCGGCGTGATAGACTATACATTGCCCGAAAGGGTTATTAATGAACCCTTTAAAGAGGGCATTTCTAAGGATAGCGTAATCCCGAAAAAAGGTATGCTTTCGCAGTATTACTTTGTTCGGGGATGGGATGAGAGAGGAGTACCTGGAAAACATAAATTAGATGAGTTGGAAATCGATTGGAAACAATAATTTTCCTTACTTAACAATTCAAATCTGGGCAAACATGGCTATCGATCCAGAAACCTGTAAAAGTTTTGATCTTGCAGGTAAAAATCTAAGCAACCGGGGATATAACAGCAGTCATTCCGGAAACCTCTCAATTCGGAGTGGTGGAAAAATTATTATTACCCGCCGTTCCTCAATGCTGGGCTGGCTCGAACCAGAGGATCTGGTTGAAATTTCGCTGGATGACGAGGATGCTCATAGCGGGTTAATTGCCAGCATTGAATCTAATGTTCATCGAACTATCTACAAGGAAACTGATGCTATGGCCACAGTCCACGCCCATGCACCTGCAATTACAGCTCTATCAATGATCCAAGACGAAATAACCTGCACCTATGAGGAAGGCATGTACCTTTATAAGAAAATACCGATTGTAGAATGCGATGTGCCGGTCGGCTCATACGAAGTAGCTGAGAAAGTTGCACCACTTCTAAAAAACTCTCCTACTTTAGTTGTGCGTGCCCACGGCGTATTCGCCAAAAGAGTTAAATTGGAGGATGCTCTTGGAGTCCTTACCGGAGTTGAGCAATCGGCCGACATAATTTATCAAATTAAGCTAATGGGGATTCGCTTAAAAAGAGAATACTCCATAAAAAATGAATTTTCAAATTGATAGTTTACAATATTTGAACGCTATGGATAAAATTTTTGAATGCAATGAAGAGATAAAAAAGATTGTCCTTCAGGTGGCAGAAGTGGCACAGTACCTTTGGCAAAACGGATGGGCCGAAAGAAATGCCGGTAACATTTCTGTAAATATCGACGCTTTGATAAATAAAAATCTTTCGTTGGAAAATTTTTCTGTATTCAAACTACCAAAAATTTACCCCGAACTCGCCGGAAAATACTTTTTTGTTACCGGAACCGGAAAAAGGATGAGGGATTTAGCCCGAAGCCCCCTAAATAATGCTTTATTTATAAGACTCAACGACGCAGGTGATGCTTACCATTTGCTGGTTAGTAACGCTGAAAACAACTATAAATTTCGACCCACATCTGAGCTGCCAACCCACTTGGGTATTCATCAAATGATCAATAAAGCTGGGCGAAAAGAAAAAGTCGTTATTCATACCCATGCCAACGAACTGGTAGCGTTAACCCAAAATCCAGCCCTGAAATCTGCTGAAGCACTAAACAGAATCTTTTGGGGAATGCATCCGGAGACTATGGTTTTTGTTCCAAAGGGTGTTGGATTCGTTCCATATATCCTTCCAGGCACCCAGGAAATTGCTGAACCAACTATCAATATGCTTAAGCAGCATGATATTGTTTTGTGGGAAAAACACGGAGTTTTTGCTATTGGAGAAGAAATACTGGATACTTTTGATAATATCGATATTATTTGTAAATCCGCGAAAATATGGTTTATCTGCAAACAGGCAGGATTCGAGCCTGAGGGGCTTACTGACTTCCAACTCGACGAATTGAAAAGCCTGGTTAAGAAGTTTAACTCATAAAGAATGGTTTGTTGAAAAAGAAAAAATAGCCTTCCAGTATTCATCTGTCAGGATATGAGTATTTGCATCATTTTTATTGGCACTAATTAACCCAAATCCGTCATTAGAGATTTATGTTGGTACATTAAAGGATAACTCATTTTTTCAGCAGAACTTCATAACCCGGCAAACCACTCTTTTCGTTTCATTTGCAGGGATAATTTCAG
>DATIKK010000046.1:0-5012 GCA_035477635.1 Bacteroidales bacterium
AGCCTTTGATAAAAGGCTCAAAAAGATTTTTCATTACTTTTTCCGGAATACCGGGTCCGAAATCTTCGATGTTTACCGACAGATACCTTGTTTGATTTTCAATTGATGTAAGTTCCGTATCCTGATATGGACGGATTGTAAAAATTAATTTGCCACCGTTGGGCATTACCTCAATGGCATTGATTATCAGGTTCATAAACACCTGCTTTAGCTGACTGGAATCGCCTGATACCTTGTGTCGCTCGGCAACCTGCCTGAGTTCCAATTCGATCTGGTTTTTCTTCAAATTTGGCTTGACCAGTTGAATCACTTCATGAAGAACCTCCACCGGGTCAATTATTTCGAATGAAGGTTCTGCCGGTTTGGCAAACTTCAGAAAATTTCTGATAAAAGCCTCCATGCGGTCAATTTCTTTGGAAATTATCTCCAAATCCTGGTTGTATCCTTCCATTAACTTTCCTTCTTCTTTTATGGAATAGACCAGCATTTTGATGGAGGCTAACGGATTGCGAATCTCATGTGCAAGGGTGGGGGCAACTTTGCCCAGAACTGCATATTTGTTTGAATATTGCAGCAACTCACGGTTTTTCTCCAGGTCCTCCTGAGTTTTATTTATTCTTTCGATCAGGGTTCTAATTCTTCTCCCCAGGTCCTCCAGGTCGTCCTGATCTGATACTTCTAATTTTTCTAAAAATGCCCCGCCGGAGGCTCCTCTAACCTGAAGAATCAACTGATGAATCGGTTTTAGAACCATTCGCGAAATAATCCACCCAAGTAACAAGCCTGCCAAAATTCCACCCAAACCGAGTGAAATCATCGTACGTAATATGATTGTATTGGTTTGATCAATTCTTTTTTCGTATTCGGCTTCTGCATTTGTATTTAGTAAAATAAACCTGCGGCTTTTTTCAAGAATTGTTCCAATAAGGTCTTTTGCCGAAAAGGCAATAAGTGCATCGGCCTGTCTGTATTGAAAAATTTTAACCTTTGCTGCAGCCGAAATAAGGTTTTGCCGGTAATTGGAAAACAAGGCCGAAATCTGTTGTATCAGTTGGTTCTCCTCAGGAATTTCTGCATTAAGCCTTGCTCGTTCGAGAAGTATTATAAAACGGGTTTCACGAGCATTTATGGAATCAATCCATTGCTGGGATTTATCCACCATGTAAGTTAATGTAAAACCACGCATTCGGACCAGTTCGGTTTCCATTTCCTTGGCAACACTTACGCTCTGACGAGCCATGTCAATACGGTGTTCGGTTTCCTTCTGCAAATTGTAGGAGTACGCCGTAACAAGATAACCCCCTCCCAGAATAATGGCTATCAACAGGAGCATCCATACCAGAAGGCGGTAATTCAGAAATTGGATTTTCATTATTAGCTTTACGGGTTTTTAATCATGAAAACTACAAGAAATTTAAAATCCTGATTATACCAAAATCTTTGCTGCAACGCAAAAACAAATTCTGGTAAAATCTTCTTACACAAAAGTAAACTCATTATTAACAGTATAAGATTGTTCTGAATGAAAAAAAAGAAAAACCTTACCTGACAAAATCTAAATTCAGGTATTACTTTTGCTTGGGGAAATTTTTCCAATACTAAATTATATATGGACCTGACCTTATTAGTTTTGGCTGCAGGCAAGGGCAGCCGTTACGGAGGGATGAAACAACTCGACAGGGTTGGCCCTTCGGGCGAAACCATTATGGATTATTCGGTTTTCGATGCAATGAAAGCCGGATTTGGTAAAGTGGTTTTTGTGATACGACGCAGTTTCGAGCAAGAGTTTCGGGAAGTTTTTATCGAAAAGTTAAATGGTAAAATAAAGGTTGAACTTGCCTTTCAGGAACTTGACAACCTTCCGATGTCATTACCTTTTTCGCCCAATAGAGAAAAACCCTGGGGAACAGGACATGCAATCTGGGTTGCCAGGAACCTCATCAATGGGCCATTTGCGGTAATCAATGCCGATGATTTTTACGGTTATAATGCCTACGAAACCATGGCAGCCTATCTTAAAAATCAAATAGGAAAAACCCCGGGCCTATATGCCATGGCCGGCTATCTGCTTGAAAGAACTTTGTCGGAGCATGGACAGGTTTCCCGTGGCATATGTCGTGTCGATAATAACGGATTTCTTTTGGATGTGAAAGAGCATAATGCAATTCGCAGAACCGAATCCGGCCGGATTGTTAGCGAAACCTCCGAAAAACCAGTTAATCTGAGCCCAGATGAAATTGTTTCAATGAATTTCTGGGGTTTTGGAAATGATATTTTTGCACATCTGGAAGAAAAATTCCTCTTTTTCATGAAAGTGAATGCCAATGATCTGAGTGCGGAGTTTTTCATTCCAAAGGTAATGGACGAAATGGTAAGCGCAGGCAAGTGCAAAATTAGGGTATTGCCATGCGATGACTCCTGGTTTGGCGTAACCTACCGCCAGGATAAGGAGATGGTTGTCGAAGCAATCGCCGATCTGGTTAGAAAAGGTGCTTACCCGCAGAATTTGTGGCAATAAAGCTGCAATCAATTATATAGAAAAAAAAACCCCTCCCTGCCGGGAAGGGTTTTCTTTTTGTTCCGGGATCGCTATTTTGCGATGCGTACATTGATAGCTGAAGGACCCTTAGGACCTTCCTTCAATTCAAATGTAACTTCATCGGCTTCGCGAATTTTATTAATCAAGCCGGTTGCATGCACGAAATACTCATTCTCGGTTTCCAGATCTTTGATAAATCCAAAACCTTTAACCTCGTTAAAGAATTTTACTTTTCCAGTTTTCATAAATGTGATAGGGTTGTTTGATGCGCACTGATTTAAGCTCTATCGGCAATGGAAACTTTTTAAATGAAAGGTTTCGGAAAACAAAAAGGCGAAAATCAATGCAGCGGTGTTAATGAATTGAATGCAAAACTACAACAATTTTTTTAGCCACTGACAATTATAAAAATATTGCTCGTAATATATTTTCCAAATCCTGCGTAAAGCTTTATTATACGCCTGAAATAGCTGCTCCGATAGCCGTGCAATATTCTGCATGTGCCGGAATATGGAAGGTTACCTTGTAAAGGTCGCCAAGTGTTCTGAAGGTTTTTTGCGAAAGGTGGACATTAATCAACTTTCCGGTAAGCACTATATCGGTATCTTTTTCAGCTCTTGCGGCAAGGATGGCCATCATTCCTATAACCTGAAATACCATTATCAGAATTCCAAGGGTAATGTCATTTTTTGTGGCCTGGTCATTCATTTTCCCGAAGTTTGAGGCTGTCAGATTACTTGGTAAATTTCCGATTTCGGCCAGTGATATATCACCTATGCTTAGATCAACGTTTGAGGTTGAACCTGTTCGGGCTGTTTCAATTATGGTGTCAAAACTGCTCAGATTGACCATTACTTTCGAAAGTCCCAGTATAGTTCCACCTCCAACACCTGTTCCACCTAAGTGTTGAAAACTATCCTCAGTGGCCTTTATAATGGCAGTGCCTGTTCCCACGCTTACCACAATTGCCTTTTTTAGTCCCGAAAGGAATAGGCCACCATGCCCGAGGGCTTTAAACTCAAGAATCTTTTGTACGGGAAGACCCAATAATTCATTCCCTATAAAAGATGCTCCTACGCCGGTAATTGCGACCTTCTCGATTTGGTCCAAACGAAATTTACTGACACTTAAAAACTTTCCTAATGCTCCCGAAGCCGATGCTACAGGATCGTTTGCCTCTACGGTGAGTGGCTCAATAATTTTCCCTTCATGGTATCCTACAATCTTGGTGGTACTGCCTCCAATGTCAATTCCAATAGTCATATTTCCGAATTTTAACATAACCCCGACCTTAAGGCCGGGTTGCTGAAAAACAAATAGTTAGAGGGTTTTAGCCCGAAATTTTTGATTTTTTGACTGCATTTATTTACGATGCTGATGCTTACTTTTCCTTTGTCTGCGAGCTTCGTAAAGAAATATACCGGCAGCTACTGAAACGTTCAATGATGAAATAGTGCCGTTAACCGGAATAAAAGCGGTTTCATCGGCCATGGTCAGGATGGCTTTCGAAAGTCCCTTGTCTTCAGAACCCATAACAAATGCAACTGGTCCTGAAAGTAAAACATTGTTTAACGGTTTGCTGGCTTTTTCAGTAGCAGCAACCACCAATACTCCACTTTCTTTAAGAAAAGCAATGGCCTCCAACAGATTAGGCTCCCTGCAAACAGGTAATTTTGATAAAGCCCCTGCTGATGTTTTTATTGCATCTGCATTCACAGGGGCGCTGCCTTTTTCGGGTAAAACAAGGGCATGTGCCCCAAAACATTCTGCCGATCTGGCAATTGCGCCAAGGTTTCTAACATCTGTTACGCGATCAACTATCATCAGCAAAGGCATTTCTCCTTGTTCATAAATCTTAGGCAAAACCTGGTGCAAGGTCGTGTATGAAAAACCAGAAATATAGGCTATTACTCCCTGATGATTCTTTTTGGTAATCCGGTTTAGTTTTTCAGGTGGCACCATCTGAAAAGGCACCTTTTCGTTCCTTATAATTTGGAACAAATCCTGAAAATTTTCGCCATGAAGACCTTGCTGAAGCAGAATTTTTTCTGGCCTTTCACCACTTTGCAGCGCTTCGAGCAGGGGGCGTATCCCAAAAATAATATTCTCCAATGATAGATTGTTTAAATGATAAATAATGTTGAATACAAGTGCAAATTTCAGAAAAAATCAGAAAAGGCTTATAAATCCGACATGTACTTTTGCTTCCCGAAACGATAGTTGGGTTTCCGGGCCCTCACCCATTGCAAAAAAAACAGAGATTATCCCTGGAGGGGTTTCAAGATTAATGCCCGCAGCTAAACCCCATGGCCAGCCTTTGACGGTTGTCCCGATCATTTTCCGCTCAAAATATGCTGCATTGACCAGCATGCTCAGGTACGATTGTTCTCCAAAAAAATACCTCCATTCTCCGGTAAGTACTGAATAAAAAGTAGCTAAAATTGACTCTTCATTAAACCCTTTCAGGCTTCTG
>DATIKK010000047.1:0-2390 GCA_035477635.1 Bacteroidales bacterium
CAAAAATGCATTTATTTTTAGTGAAGACCCGGCAGGATGTGCTTTCGATAAAAAGAAAATTCAGGAATATTTATCAAAATTTGATTTTTTGGTGGTTCAGGATATGTATATGACCGAGACTGCTCAAATGGCCGATGTAATCCTGCCGACATTGTTTCCGTTTGAACAAGATGGAAGTTTCATCAATTCCTCACACAACCTTGTTAGGAATACCGCTTCTCTCCCCTCCCCTGTTGCTTTGACAGGTATCGATCAGCTCAATGCACTTGCAAAAACGCTCGATCGTAGTTTTGAAAAAATGGAGGCTGCAGAGGTATCAGAATCAGTAATACAATTCCTCGAAGAGAAGAAAACTGCCGATAATGGTCATTTTCGCTTCAGTGCGCATAAAGCAAATGACAACAGTTTTACGGAATTCAGCTATGGCTGCGATTTTATCAAAAAATACTTCTCCCAATATTTTGAGCAACAAATCACCAAAACACCCAACCATGCAACCGTTTAGCACCATCGAAGAAATACTCGATTTTGCCATGCAGGCAGAGCAGGAAGCGGTAGATTTTTACCGAAATCTTGCCAAAATACAAACCAACAGCCAGATATCGGCAGTATTTACCGAATTTGCCAAGGAAGAGGTGAAGCATAAAGCCCGGTTGAAAAAGATTAAGGAAGAAAAGGCTTACAGTTTTGAAAATGAACAGGTTTCAGACCTTAAGCTGTCAGATTATCTGGTTGCTATTCCCGCTACAGCACACATGGATTATCAGGAGGCTTTAATTTTGGCCATGAAAAAAGAAAAGGCGGCCTACAAACTATATATGGCGTTGGCACAGCGCACAACCGACCCCGGACTAATCCGGGCTTTTCATGCCCTTGCCCAGGAAGAATCGAAGCATAAGCTGAGGTTCGAAGTGGAATATGACGAGTATGTGATGCGCGAAAATTAGGCTGCCTGTCCTATTCTGACTGAAATACATTCATCGTGGTTTATCTTCCTCGAATGGCACAGCCAACAGGTTGGGTGAAATCGGGATCAGGACGGCTTCCGGCCAAAAGGGCATTTATCGCATTTTCCACATATCTTTCAGTTACAAGGGTTGCATCCCGATAATTATTATCAAGGGCACCCATGTATGCTACCCTTAAATCTCTCCTATTTCTTTCGAGAATAAAAACATGGGGCCGGAAAGTAACCCCAAATCTCCTAATGACTACCTGTCTATCGTCAAAAAGGTAATGGAAAGGAAAACCCCTTTCCCGGGCGCGATCCACTAAATGGGGATGAGTTTGGGGATTGTCGGGGTTTATGGCTATAACCGGAAAACCTTTGGGGGCTAACTTTTCATGAAGGGCAATCTTGCGGTCCTCAAAACCTACAGCAATACCACAGCGATTACAGGAGAAAATAATTACAAATCCTTTGGCATTGGGGTTGTCAGCCATGGAAACTCGTTGTCCGTGAAGGTTGGGCAATCGAAAATCGGATACTACATCGCCAACCTGGTAGCCACGTGCAAAACTTGCCATTACCAGCATTAATAGACCAAGATAAATGCTCAATCGCTTCATTGTTACTAATCTTTTGAAGTTTGAAATATTTAGAAAAATTTTCATTCACACAAGAATTCATAAAAAATCAGTAATTGGAGATTTTCCTTCGAAATGGAAACCTTTCCTTAAAAATTAACATCATTCCTGTTTTACATTCTTCCTTTGGATATCAAAATGCTATTCAAGGTTTGAAGGGCAAGGGAAAATTTTTTAAATTTTCCATTTTCTACTGTTAGTCAATTCTGAATTGTATCATTGTTAAATTCATCATAATATTTTTTCTGTTGAGGAGCAAATTGAAGTACAGCGAGAATGTGATGCGCGAAAATTAGGGCACAAAAAAAACCGGCAACATTGAAGTTCCGGTTTCGATTCTAGAAAAGGTGAAGATTACTCTGCCCTTTTTACTTTGATGGTGCAGCCAATAGCCCTTGTAACCTCCGGATTGGGCCTTCTACCCTCGAGCAACGCATTGATGGCATTTGCAAGATACCTTTCGGTAACTAAGCTGGCATCGCGCACATTGTTGTCGATAGCGCCGATATAAGCTACTCTCAACTCATTTCCGACACGCTCCAGAAGATACACATGAGGGGTGTGAGTAGCGCCATATTGCGGGAAAATTTTCTGTCCTTTGTCAAACACATAAGGAAATGGAAAACCCTTCTCCCTGGCCCTTACCTGCATAAGTTCGAATGAATCGCGCGGTTCCACTACGGGGTCGTTGGGCATGATTGCAATCAGGGGAAAACCTTTGGGCTTAAACTCATGATGCAGTGCAATCATACGGTCTTCAACAGCCACCACAAAGGGGCAGTGGTTGGACGAAAAGATTACAA
>DATIKK010000048.1:0-1508 GCA_035477635.1 Bacteroidales bacterium
AATTGCAGGTCAAAGAAATATAAAAACGGAAGAAGAAATAGTTGAAATTGAAAAGGCCGTAAATACCACCGTCCTAATGCACCGCGCTGCAATGCGTTTTGCAAGAGCCGGAATGACTGAGGCCGTGGTTGCCGCCAAAGTAACCCAATTAGCCCTTGAAAGTGGCGGACAACTTGCATTTCCGGTAATTGCAACCATAAATGGCCAAACACTCCATAACCATTATCATGGAAATGTTATTAAGGAGGGACAACTTTTCCTCCTTGATGCAGGTGCAGAAACAGCGCTTGGCTATGCCGGAGATTTGAGCAGTACCTTTCCAGTTTCAAGGAAATTCACATCATCACAGCGCGACATATACCAGGTATGCCTTGATGCCCATAATGCGGCGCTTGAAATCTTAAAACCAGGTCTTCATTTCCGTGAAGCCCACTTTAAGGCTGCCCGGATAATTTTCGATGGCCTAAAAACCTTTGGTTTGACAAAAGGCAACACAGATGAGGCCCTGGCAAACGGCGCCCACGCACTGTTTTTCCCATGCGGACTGGGACACCTTATTGGGCTTGATGTACACGACATGGAGAACCTTGGTGAACACTGGGTAGGGTACAATGGCGAGCCAAGAAGCGCTCAATTCGGGCTAAAATCGCTGCGATTAAGCAGGGAGCTACAGACCGGAAATGTCCTGACTGTCGAACCTGGCATTTATTTTATTCCGCAGTTAATAGACCTTTGGCAACAGAACCAAATCAACAGTGAATTCCTGAACTTCGACAAAATTAATAAATACAGGTTGTTTGGCGGGCTTCGCAATGAGGAAAATATCCTGATCACCGAAGATTCGTACCGGATTCTTGGAACGCCGCTGGCAAAATCAATTGATGAGGTTGAAGCTGAAAGAGATTACGCTTTCATCGGGTAAAATATTAATCAAATGAAACGAGCAGGATTTGTAAAACACAAACATGCATTAAAATTCGACAACGAGTTTGCTTTCAACGGGCCCTTCGGGGTTCATCCGACTTTAATCTTAAAAATATTTACGGATGAAAAAAGCAGTTGATTTCATTTTCTTGTCATTAGCAGGAGGCAGTGCAAATGCTACCATTCCGGTAATTGAGCCTGTCGAAATGATCCGGAATGATTTACAATATTATATCCGGCCTCATGGAAAATGCGTACGTTTTCGAGCGAAGGGGCGTAAGAGTTAGGCTTGCAGAAGCAATCCGCAGGTGTGGCCTCTAAGATGGTCATTTCGACAGGCTCAATGACCGGTAATATTACATGAAGCCTTGATTTTTTTGCAACTTTTTGCATCAAGGCAAAAAGTTATTTTTAAACCCCCATAATAGTATGCAAACACAAATACGGATGAAACGAAGTTCAGGGAAGCTAAAATTCATAATGCGAGTTTGCTTTCAACGAGCCCTTCGGGGTTCATCCGACTTTAATCTTAAAAATATTTACGGATGAAACGAGCATGGTTCGCAGGGCACAAAAACCATTGA
>DATIKK010000049.1:0-2602 GCA_035477635.1 Bacteroidales bacterium
AAATTATCCTGTCATGGAACTTGTAACTCCTGGTTTAGGGCTGATTTTCTGGAAATCACTCTCCTTTGTAATAGTTTTGCTTATCCTGCGAAAATTTGCCTGGCAACCTATACTTAAAGGCCTTGAAGAGAGGGAAAGCACAATAGCCGAATCCCTCAAAAGGGCCAAATTTATTGAGAAAGAATTGACCGAACTGGAGGAGGTTAAAGACCAAAAATTTCGTGAAGCAGAAAAGTTACGCCTAGAGATAGTTGCAAGGGCTCGCGCAGAGGGTGACCAAATTATTAAACTTGCCAGGACTAAAGCAACCGAAGACGCTGAATTGATGCTTCGAAGCGCGCAGAATAACCTTGAATCTCTGAAACATTCTGTTCTGGGGCAGCTCAAATCACAAATAGCTAACCTTTCGCTTGATATGGCTGAGAAGGTACTACACGACGAACTAAAGGATAAAGAAAGCAGCAAAGAACTTGTTACCCAGCTTCTCAACAAAGCCACCATGAATTGATAACGCGAAATCGTTTTAGATATGCGCCGGCTAAACCACAAGATTATCAGGAGATATGCCAAGGCATTACTTTTGCTTGCAATAGAACAGGACATCCTTGAACAGGCTAACAGGGATATGCAACTCATTGCAGAAACATTTTCAATGGAAAATGAACTTAAGATTATTTTGCAAAGCCCAATTATACATCACAGCAAAAAGCAAAAAATCCTGAGCCGCTTGTTCGAAGGCAAAATTCATCCGTTCATTATGCTGTACATAATGGTAATATCCCGTAAGGGAAGGGGTGCGCTTCTTGAAGGGATAGCCAGGCAATTTGAAAAAGAATTCAAATCGCACATGGGTATCGAACAGGTTTGCGTAATTACAGCTGCCCCACTCGACGGCGAACTCAGGGAAAAAGTTTTGGCAACAGCACGCAGGTTTACCAATAAAACCATTGAATTTCAGGAAAAAGTTGATTCCACAATCATTGGTGGATTTATTCTCAATATTGGTGAAAAGCACCTTGATGCCAGCCTTAAACGTAAGCTTGCAGATTTGAAGAGACTTTTTAATTTACCCACCTAATGCCAAAAAATTAGCAACGATGCCTGAAATAAAACCCTCAGAAATTTCTGCCATCCTTCGTCAGGAAATGTCTGGCTTTCGCTCTGAATCCAAACTTGAAGAGACAGGTGTTATTCTGCAAATTGGCGATGGAATAGCACGTATATATGGGTTATCGAATGCCCAGGCCGGAGAGTTAATCAAATTCAATGAAACCGGCTTGCATGGTGTTGTGCTCAATCTTGAGGAAGACAACGTAGGTGTTGTTTTGCTTGGAGAGTCCGATAAGGTTAAGGAAGGAGACGTCGTAAAGCGTACCGGCCGCATGGTTTCAATTCAGGTGGGAGAGGGGCTGATAGGACGCGTGGTTAATACCCTGGGCGTTCCGATAGATGGTGCCGGGCCAGTGAAAGGCGAACTCTTTGAAATGCCGCTGGAACGGAAAGCCCCGGGGGTTATCTTCAGGCAGCCTGTTAACCAACCCCTTCAAACTGGAATTAAGGCTATCGACGCCATGATACCTATTGGGCGCGGACAACGCGAACTGATAATTGGCGACAGACAGACCGGAAAAACTGCCATTGCTGTCGACACTATTATTAACCAGCGCAAATTGTTTCAAAAGGGCGAACCGGTATATTGTATATATGTTGCAATAGGGCAAAAAGGATCTACTGTGGCTCAAATCGTAAACTCTCTCAAAAAATTTGGAGCCATGGATTACACGGTGGTTGTTTCGGCTGCAGCCAGCGAAGCTGCGGCCATGCAATTCTTTGCTCCGTTTTCCGGAGCTGCCATAGGCGAATTTTTCCGAGATACAGGTCGCTCCGCTCTTGTTGTATTCGACGATTTATCCAAGCAGGCAGTGTCATACAGAGAGGTATCACTTCTTCTTAGACGCCCTCCAGGACGCGAAGCATATCCCGGCGATGTCTTTTACCTGCATTCGCGGCTTCTTGAACGGGCAGCAAGAATAATATCTTCCGACGAAATAGCCCGAAAAATGAATGACATTCCTGAATCAATCAAGCATATGGTAAAAGGGGGAGGCTCCCTTACTGCTTTACCTATTATCGAAACTCAGGCTGGAGATGTTTCTGCCTACATACCAACAAATGTTATTTCAATTACCGACGGTCAGATTTTTCTTGAAACTAATCTTTTTAATGCAGGTGTACGGCCGGCGATTAACGTGGGAATCTCGGTAAGCCGCGTAGGAGGAAACGCTCAAATCCTGCCAATGAAAAAAATTGCCGGAAACCTCAAAATCGATCAGGCTCAATACCGGGAATTAGAAGCTTTCTCCAAATTTGGCTCAGAACTCGATCCCCAAACCCGCAGTATTCTTGACAAAGGCATCCGTAATGTCGAAATTCTTAAACAGGCCCAATTTAGCCCACTGCCCGTTGAAGAGCAAATTGCAATTATCTATTGCGGAGTAAAAGGCCTGCTTGCTGACATCCCCGGTAACCTGATAACAGAGTTTGAGAAAAGATTTCTTGATCACCTCCGGGTTAATCATAAAGGACTGTTAAACCAGCTACT
>DATIKK010000050.1:0-2244 GCA_035477635.1 Bacteroidales bacterium
GGACTTCACCTTACAGGTCTGGCAGGCTGATACCCTGTGTGAATTTGCTGAAAATTAGGCCCACTATTTCTGTTAGCACTTTGAGGTCAGCTTTTTGATAGGTTTTTTTTATAAAATATAGATATATAAAAAGTTAGACCTAATTTTGCAGTTTAATTCTGTAAATATGCTTGCCATCATAATTCCATACTACAAAGCAGAATTTTTTGAAAACACTCTTGCCTCTCTGGCAGCACAGACTGATAAACGTTTTAAAGTTTATGTTGGCAACGACAACAGTCCTCATGGTTGCTCCGGGTTAATAGATACTTACAAAAAATTAATTGACATTGATTACCGTCATTTTGATGATAATTTTGGTCACATATCACTGACAATGCATTGGAGCAGATGTTTCAGCCTTATTGGCGACGAAGACTGGATAATGTTTCTTGGCGATGATGATGTGCTTACCCCCTATTGCGTTGAAGAATTTTACAATTGCCTGCCGGTAGTGAACAAAAAAAAGATTGACGTAGTACGTTTCAGCTCAATTATCATTGACGAAAACGGAAACCAGACTTCAAGGCAATACCTGTTTCCAACTATAGAGCTATCAACAGCGGCCTATATTAGGAAAGCTCAACGTAAATCGCGCGCTTCCCTTTCGGAGCATATTTTCAGGCGCATTACTTTCGAAAAAACCGGCTTCGCCGATATGCCCGAAGCCTGGCATACCGACGATATTCTTATACTCGAAGCTTCGGGCTACAAATCTGTTTATTCCATCAATAATGCCAGCGTCCTTATAAGGTATTCACCGCTCAGCGTGTCAGGAAACAAAGATAATGTGTGGCGAAAAAACCTTGCCACACTTAAGTTTTTAAGGTATCTTTTAGCAAATAAAATGCATCATTTCTCAAAAAAAGAACGTTCGTTCCTGATTTGGTACTATTTTAAAAAGTTGAAGCATTTTAAAAAGTTAAGCCCGGGGATACTCCTTCAGATTTTTAAATTCTTCTGGCTGAACCTTACCAATCAGGAAGGTTATATTTCAAAAGAAGTAGTTTTGCGCAAAAACGAACTCCTGCCAAAAGTGTCAATAGCCGAAGAGGTTTTTGAAAAATAAACCTTCAGCACATCCAGCGTACAAGCGATCATGAAGTGAATTTGTTTGATAAACAAAATGCTGATTAAACACAAATTTGCATAGAAATAATCATACTGTAATTCGTTGCCATTGAAAGAGGAATTTTTGCACTACCTGTGGAAATACAGACTCTTTAATTCCAACCAGTTAACCACTACCACAGGCGAACCTGTTCAGGTTGTTCATCCCGGTCATGAAAATAGTGATTCGGGGCCCGACTTTACTGCGGCCAAAATCCGCATCGGAGAAACCCTTTGGGCAGGCCATGTAGAATTACATGTGCGCAGTTCGCAATGGGAGCAGCACGGGCACCACAAAGATGCTGCTTATGGCAATGTAATTCTTCATGTGGTTTACGAGCACGACAGGGAGATTTTCGACCGCCATTGCAATGCAATACCTGTGCTGGAAGCCAAAGGGAAATTCAGGGAAGAGTTACTTACAGCATACCAGGGACTTTTGTCGTCAAAAGCCTGGATTCCATGTCAGGGTATTCCAAATGCCATCGACAGGGAAATCCTTGGATTATGGTTAAACAGGCTTTTGGTAGAGCGCCTTGAGCGCAAATCAGCAGAAGTGCTGCAATATTTTGAATACTTCAAAAACGATTGGGATCAAACTCTATATTTTCTGCTGGCCCGAAATTTTGGGTTTAAAACCAATGCAACTGCGTTTAGCTTGCTTGCACAACGTACGCCCTTAAAAACACTTCTACGTTGCCGCAATAACCTTTTTGCCATTGAAGCCTTGCTTTTCGGGCAGTCGGGATTAATCTCGGAAAAAAGCCAGGATGATTATCCACGCTCCATGCTGCAAGAATACAATCACTTAAAACGAAAATACAACCTTGAATCCGTGTCACCTCATTTGTGGAAATTCGCCAGGCTCAGGCCAACAGGGTTTCCCACAATCCGGATAGCCCAGTTCGCCAGCTTGATTTATAAGTCGCAACAGCTTTTCAGAACCTTGATTGAAAGCGACTCCACCGATAAGATAAGGTCGCTGCTAAAGGTTGAAACCTCGCCCTATTGGGCTTATCATTACATTTTTGATAAAAAAACTCCATTCAAACCAAAAGTTTTAGGGTCTGATGCCATAAACAACATCATTATAAA
>DATIKK010000051.1:0-34602 GCA_035477635.1 Bacteroidales bacterium
ATCTAATATGGAGAATTCTCAAAACGATTACCACATTAATTTTTTCAAACCAAAAACGCTGCGAGCCCGCAACAATCGAAAATTGATCGTGTGGCTTTTAGCGATTTGGGCAACTGCCATTTTTGGTTTTCAGATTGCCTTGAAAATCATTGGCAAGCCGACACCCGAACCGGCATTAGTCGAGTTTAACACTGTTTGGGCTGATGTTAAAGGAGGGCAGGCAACTCAGGAACAATACAAGGTTTTTGCAAGGTCAGTACTGCAGGGTCTGGGTAAAATATATCTGGAGCCTGAATACATTTCTGCCATGTCGAATGCGTTCAGCTACAGCATGTTTAAGGTGGCTGGCGAACAAGACTATAGCCTTATTCAAGGGATTGAAGCTTTCTCCGAAATGCAACGGGTTAGCGCTAATATAACCAATCCAGATTATATTAAAGCAAGGCTGCATTTGGAATCCATAGTAGTTGACATACTTGGGTTGCACCCAAATGACCCAAGAATCATTGCTGCACCTTTTTCACTGAAACCAGAACTTGCTGTTGAATTTTTGCCGGAGAATCAAAATCTGACTGAAGAAGCTTTGACACTTTACATGACCCACAACCGCTCCATCCTGACCGATACCAAGTTCTTGGGATTCCCTTTTCACTATTTCTTTACCGCAGTGTTTTTATTGTTTTTGTTCGTCGCGCTTTGTGTCATATATTGCATTAAGGCCGATAAAATGGAGGCTAAAGGACTAACTGTCTGATTCCTACCTTTATTAACCCTTAAGTTCTAAGGACGGTAAATTATTTCCAAATGAAACGAGCATGATTCGTTAAACACAAACACGGATGAAACGTAATTCAGCGAAGCTAAAATTCATCATGCGAGTTTGCTTTCAGCGAGCCCTTCGGGGTTCATCCAACCTTAACCAAAAAATTATTTACGGATGAAAAAAATATTCTTACTTACCATAATGCTTCTGATGTCGCTGGCATCAAATGCCAATGCTGTGGCTACCGAACTTGAAGGCAGTTTTAAGCTGGGACCGGCAATCATAATGATTATTGTGCTGATCATTTTTATATTGGTAGGCACCCTTTTTCGTGCCAAAGATACATCTGACTATTATGCTGCTGGCCGGAGAATTTCGAGAGTAGGTTCCGGAATGGCCATTGCCTCAAACTGGATGAGCGCTGCCAGTTTTCTTGGTATGGCTGCGCTAATGTTTGGCCTGGGTTACCATGGACTTGCCTTTGTTATTGGTTGGTCTGGCGGTTATGTCCTCCTTCTGGTACTTATGGCAGGTCAAATCAGAAAATATGGCAAATTTACCGCGCCCGATTTTATAGGCGACAGATACTATTCAACCGGACTAAGGATTGCCGCGTCGATAATTGTTATAATCATAGCAATTGCCTACACTGTGCCGCAGTTTGCCGGAATTGGGCTGTTGTTTAAATGGATTATGGGGATCGACTACCTGTACGCGCTGCTTATAGGTGGGGGAGTGGTATTGTTTTACACCCTGATATCAGGTATGCTTGGGGTAACCAAAAACATGCAGATTCAATACGTAATTATTGCCATTTCTTTCCTGGCCCCTCTTTTTATTCTGCTTTTCAGGTTCGATTATTTTTGGCTTGTGCCACCTATCGGATACGGCTCCGTAGTCTCTGATATTGTTTCAGGCATACCCCTTTCGGAATCAGCCAATCTATACAACATTTACGGGCACCAGTTTGCTATTGTCGCATCGCCCGAATATGCAATGCCCTGGGCTGCTTCCTCTGGAGGGACATTCTTTCACTGGATTGTGTTGGTTTTCTCCCTGGTGATTGGTACTGCAGGTTTGCCGCATGTCATTCAGCGCTTTTACGTTGTGCCAAATCCAAAGGATGCCAGGTGGTCGGTTGCATGGGGATTGTTTTTTATAGCCATAATATATTGGACTGCTCCGGTATATTCGGCTTTCGGAAAGATACTTGCTGCCCACCCTGAAGTGGGAACACTTGCAAAGGATGCCATTGTGATTTATACTGCCCAGCTTGGTAACATCCATCCGCTTATTGTAGGATTTCTTGCTGCCGGTGGTATTTCGGCTGCCTTTTCGACAACCGCAGGCTTGTTGGTGTCAGGTGCGTCGGCATTTTCGCACGACCTGTATGTGAAGGTGTTTAATCCTGATGCCCCAATCAAAAAACAACTTCTTATTGCCCGGATTGGAACCATTTTAATGGCGGTGATAGTTTTATTCATTGCTTTTTTGGATCTTGCCTTGATTGGAGAACTGGTTGCCCTTACCTTCTCTATTGCCGGAAGCACTATCTTCCCCCTGTTTTTATTAGGCATATGGTGGAGCGGATCCAACAAGCAGGGAGCTATTGCCGGTTTGGCAGTCGGAGTAGCAATAAGTATTTTTTCTGTTACTTATTTTGTAGCAGGTCGTATGGGTGCTGTGCTGCCATTCCACGATTTTGTTAATTTTTATATGGGTGGATGGTTTTTTGGATGGATTGGAGCTCCCATGTCTATTATTACAAACATTATTGTTTCAAAGTTCACCAAACCTACCCCTGTTGAAATCCGTAAATTTCTGGCTGAACAGGTTCATTAATGACCAATGAAGTTTTTTAAAAATAAAAACACAAGGGTATTCATCCTGGTGGTGGGTACCCTTGCTATTGCCGGTATAGTTTTAAGCTTTTTTTTTACCGGAAGCCAAAAACGTTTTATTGACCCCAGGGTTTCTCTTGCCTTTGAACTCTATGAAAAGTACAATGGGTTTGCAGAGGCTGGCATGTACGACTCTGTTTTTGTTTTGATGGATACCATCGAAAGGATTTACAGGCAGTACCCGCATTACCAGGCTTCATATGAAGTGGGTGTTTTATACAACAATAGGGCTGCAGCACATATTGCCATGGCTCTTGAACCTGGACTTGACTCCCTCAAAAGAGATTCATTGCTAAATCTGGCGCAAATACATGCCTATTCCAGTATAAGCATATATACCACCTGGATCAAATACTGGGGTAACCTGTCAGAAGAGGAAATTCGGCAAAAGATTAAACCATATTTTAGCCCTTACGACGAGCTATTCAGAAATAAAAACACCGGACGTTTTATAGACAAAAGAGTAAGCCAAATCGTTGAAGCGCAGGTCGAAACCCTAAGAAGGCTTTCTGTTGCAATGACCAATCTGGGAATAGTTTTACGTCACCAGCACATGCTCGACGACGCCGTTCAGAAATACTTGCAGGCGCTCGAACTTTGGCCCGACAATCTGGCCGCCGAAAATAATCTGAATGTAATTTTCGGAAAACCACTCCGTCAAAGAAGCATTTTAAGAACAATATTTCCCAAAGACAGGATCTAACCAGTCTTACTCAACTCCATATGCATATTTGGAGATAATAATTGCTGTAACCTTTTTCACAGCCTTTTGAATGTGAAATATATACAGGCTGGGTTAAAGATTTTTCGTATCTTTATTCTCAATCATCCTGCCGCAATGAGAATAGCCATCATCGCAGATATTCACGAAGACTTTGAAATGCTTGAAAAGGCTTTTAAGCTCCTGAAAAAAGTCGGTTACGATTATCTTGTTTGCCTTGGCGATATTACAGGTTATGCCGTAGAATTTTACCACCATCAGCCCAATGCAAATGCATGCCTTGATCTTCTTAGAGAAAATGCGGATTTGGTAATTGCAGGAAACCACGACCTGCATATTTGCGAAAGACTACCTTCTTATTACCAAAAAATTAAAATTCCAGCTAATTGGTACGAACTTTCCCAAATTGAGCGAAAAACTTTTTCTAACAACGGTCTTTGGCTCTATGAGGAAGAATTGATTCCTGAGGTCTTTGACCGGAACCAACAGTTTTTGCAAAATCTGCCCGAATTTGAAATACTCTGTCAAAATGGAACCGGCTTGTTATTTTCGCATTTTGTACAGCCCGACCTTTGCGGGCTTACAAGGTGGTTTCCACAAAACACAATTGGCCTTCGCAAGCATTTCAGGTTTATGAAACAAATGGAGGTGACATACTCCTTTGTAGGGCACACTCATCCGTGGGGTATGTCTGTTGCCGGATGGTTTGTTTGGAACGATGGCTATTTTGCTGGTGAACATAAACTAAAAAATCGCCGGCAGGTAGTTTTTTGCCCGCCAATTACCGGCAACAAAAAGAAAAGCGGATTTATTATATTTAATACTAAATCAATTGGACTAACTTCATATTGGCTGACATAAATTTAAGACATGGCTGGTAATCAAAAATTTTTTATTGGCATCCTGTTACCCTCACTGGTGGCTATACTCCTGTTTTTAATAGCCGTTTACCTGCTGGCTTTGCCAAAGTACCGCGAAAGCCTGATGGACAAAAAAAGGGAGACTATAAGAGAATTGACTAACACAGCCTGGAGTATCATTCAAAAACAGTACACGAGGATAAACATAGATTTTACCAAAGGCGAAGCGCAAGCCGAAGCAGCCCGCATTATAAGTGAGTTGAGATATGGCCCGCAAATGAAAGATTATTTCTGGATAAATGACACCACCCCCATTATGATAGCCCACCCATACAGGCCAATGCTTGTAGGTATAAATCTCTCGTCGTACCGCGACCTGATGGGGCGCAATTTGTTTATAGACATCGTTAGTGAGGTCAGTGATGACGGCACCGGTTATGTTGAATATTACTGGCAGTGGAAAGACGACACATTGACCATTGCCCCCAAACTTTCATATGTTAAGTTGTTCGAACCATGGGGGTGGATTGTTGGCACGGGAATCTACATCGACGACGTAAACCAGGAGATTGAAGCCATAACCCGAAACATTTTGTGGATTTCGATAGCTATTACTTTTATAATTGCCATAGTGATTGCATACCTTGCCCGCCGCAATTTTGTTGCCGAAATGCAGCGGAGAATATTTCAGGAGAAACTACGGGAGTCAATGGAAAGGTATAAAAAGTTGGTTGAAGCCTCGACTGACGGAGTTTTGATGATTATTGACAAGGAGATAGTTTACTGCAATCCTTACCTTCTAAATTTACTTGAATTTTCGCAGGGAGATTTTGAAGAAGGCAACCCTCTTCTGACCGAAACTATAAAAAACCTTACAACTCCCGATGATATTCAGAATGAGAACGAAACAACTCTTGAGTCATCCGAAACAATAGTATTTGAAAAAAATATAACTACAAAAGAAAGACGAACCGTAGAGGTGGTCATTAGCAGGTCACTCTTTGAAGTAAATGGTAAAAAGGGGTTGATTTATGCGATTAAAGATTTGTCAGACCATAAGGTTGTAGAAAGGGAGCTTGGCCATGCCGTAGAGAAACTTAAATCGGTAGCTGGCGTACTTAACCTGGGAGTGTTCAGGTGTACAGTAGGACGAAGGGTTCAATTTATCGAAATTAATACCAAAGCCTTGCAATTACTCGGATATGATTCCTTTTACGAAATAGCAGAAACCAACATACAAGACCTTTTTGAGGATCCGGAGGAAAAAAGGGAAATATTTAAAGCTATTAATGAAGGACTTCAGGTTAAAGAAAAACTTATTAAAATTAAAAGGGGTACCGGAGAATTTCTATCGATTGTAGCTTCATTATTTCCGGTTTTCGACAACCAGCAAAAAGTTGTTTATTGCGATGGGATAATAGCTGACGCGTATGACAGTTCAGATCAAATGACCGACTTTAGAATGCGCGATAATCAATTGCATTTGCCTTCTAATTTCTTGTTGCAGCCGGCAATCAATTTTAGTGATCCAGCTCTAAATTGCCCGCTCAAAACCTCAATCGCTACAGCTTCAAAACTACTTGTTTCGGGAAATGCAGAGGTTCTCCTTGTTACTGGTCCGAACAAGGAAATTCTCGGAATGGTTACCCATACTGATATTAGTAAAAGGGCCTTTGCAGAAGGAATGGGAGCAGACGCCCCTGTGTCGCGCATCATGAGTTCACCAGTGCCTGAGGTTCTGCATGATGATTTGGCGTTGGAGGCACAAAACATTATGATACGCTATAATATTCCTTATGTAGTGGTGAAAACCATTGAAGACAATTTATACCGGTATGTAAGCCTTTTGAGATTAACAAAATCGCGCAAGGACTCTCCTGAATTTCTGGCAGAGGCAATTAATAAGGCTGATTCGGTTCCTGAAATTAACCAGGCCATGTCGCGATTACCACGATTTATTTCCTCTTTGGTTGGCCCGGAATCAGGATTGGAATCAACCGGTAAATTAATCAGCAAACTATCCGACGCTATTACCATAAAACTTATAGGTAAAGCATTGTCAGACCTTGGACCACCTCCCTGCCCCTTTGTTTTTTTAGCGCTTGGAAGCGAAGGCAGGAAAGAACAAACCCTTGCAACCGACCAGGATAATGCTATCGTATATAAACTGACCAATTTGCAGGAAAGCAACCGTGCTAAAGAATATTTTCTAAGGCTGGGCAGCTTTGTTTGTGAAAATCTGAGTATGGTAGGGTATCCATTGTGCAAGGGAGGCATAATGGCCATGAATGACCAGTGGTGCGGTGAAATGGAGGATTGGAAAACTTCAGTAAGCCATTGGATTAATATCCCGAATCCAAAAGAATTACTCAATGTTTCAATTTTCTTCGATTTCCGGCCGGTATTTGGCGATATGAGCCTTGCCAGCGAGTTGAACACCTTTTGCAAAAACAATCTTAAACTAAACCAGGTGTTTTTTTACAATCTTGCCCAAAGTATTGTTTCGGTTAAATTGCCAAATCTTGATGCAATTAGGCGCATGGAAACCTTCGATGTAAAATCACCCATTTTTGTGCTTACAAGTCTTGTAAGGTTCTGGGCGCTGACATGTGGAATAAGTAAAAGAAACACCCTCGAAAGGTTAGCGGCTATCAACATGGCAGGGGCAATCTCCCAAAATCAAAAAGATGAAATTGTACAGGTTTTCAGCTTTTTTACTCATCTTAGGGTAACAAGCCAACTCAGGCAATTGGAATCCTTTGCAGAAGCCAACAACCATATTTTTCCTGGTGTGTTATCTCCAATTGAAAAGTTGATGATTAAAAAAGGACTTGATCTGATTTCTGATATTCAATCCCGTTTGATTCTGGAGTATAAAATTTCTTAATTTGTATCAGCCTTGATTATCTTGCTCGGGGAAATCAGAAATTCATTAAAAAAGATGTCATAATTTGAATGGTATGACTTCTTGATTCCAGGTTAAATTCTTCGAACCTGTGCTGCAACTGAATCTGAATTCTTCGGTTGTTGCGCAACACCCAACCAATACCGGCATCTGCCCTGTTATCCCATGCCGCCGCTTCATCATCGGGTTCAAACAGTAGTTCGTTCGAAAAAAGTAAATACGGATGGCCTGGTTCCAGTCTAACTCCTTTTACGGGAATCTCGGTGTTTAGCCTTGTACGGTAGCGCTGCTGAAATTCTCCCTCACGAAACCTTTGCTCTGCTCTGAC
The DNA here is from genome assembly GCA_035477635.1 of Bacteroidales bacterium. Classification (GTDB taxonomy): domain Bacteria; phylum Bacteroidota; class Bacteroidia; order Bacteroidales; family UBA7960; genus UBA7960. The sequence goes on from DATIKK010000051.1 coordinate 7,479, forward strand.
CCGGAGAGCAAGCCTTGAATTTTCGATAGTCCAGGTTGAGGAATACTGCTGTACGATCCGGTGATAATTTCCCGGATTATCGTCAAAAGGGTCAAGCAATCTATAAACATAACCAACAGCAACTCTTCGTGAACCAATTAAGGTGTAATTTGCAAATATTTGAAACTCAAATCGATCAGTATCCATACCATCGAATCCGCTCATTTCATTACCTGCTACCAACTGTCTCATCTTCATCTGACTGGTAAAACTCCACCTGTCGCTTGCTCTCCAGGTTACCGAATATGCCGGTTCAACCATTACCTCAACGGGCGAATTCGAAAATACCGGAATTACAAATATGGTTAGGCATGCGACTACAAAAATGAGACTTTTTTTAAAAATGCAAATTGACATCGGAAAGTGGTATTATTTTACGTTTCTCTTTAAGTTGAAAATCCTTATCAAACAAAAACTCAAAGGAACCAAATTCATTATTGTTGATTCCCTTTACTTCGGCTTCCAACTCGTAGGCTTGAGCTGGTGGCATGGGACCTTTCAAAATAGATGCAATAAATTCATTCTGATCCCTTCCCGGCTGAGGTAAGAATTGTTGTTGTACCCTCCTGATTTTGTAACGTACATAATGTTGGTTAAAATAAACGGCAAGAGGCTCCTTTACCAATGGACTCAACCTACGCCAGTTTTCCAGCACTTCAATATCGAGAAGAGTCAAATCAGGGTTATATTCAATGCTGAAAGAAATCCGGTTGAATACCATTTTTATTTCCCAGGTGTATTGTATGCCGTCAAATTCCTGAAAAAACCTGATCCTTCGCGAATTTTCGAGATATTCACCAAGTTCCTGAATTATCTGCTCAGGAAACTGGTCTTTTGTTACTCTTTTCTCGAACTCAATCTTTTCAACCTCCTGCGAAAACAACACGAGTGGAATAAAAATCAAAAAGTTTAAGGCGAATAACCGAAATAACGTAAACATGGTATTTTAAAATTAATGAATGCAAAGGTATTAAATTTATTTTGCAGCTTCCTATCCGGTCGTTGTTTGACAGTTGTCTGGGATTAATTTTAACTTATACATAAATTCTGGATAAATTAATTATATTAGTCAAAAACCTCCTAAACCAGGAGGGCAAACCCATTGTATTTTTTGCTAATTTTAAAAAATTAAAGCATCTGAACATGAAATCTGCATTTCGCCTTTTTAAAATATTTGTTTTCCTGATGGTTTTGCTAACGCCTTCCTGTTCCAGGAATCCCGTTACAGGTCGGCGTGAATTCATGCTTATCACAGAGCGGCGTGAAATGGTTATTGGAGCTGAGTTCGACAAGCAAATGACAGAGATCTTCGGGTTATATGAAGATCCTGATTTGCAGAGTTTTATCGATGAAAAAGGCCGGGAAATGGGACTGATTTCGCACAGGCCAAATCTCAGTTACCAATTTAGAATTCTCGATTCGCATGTTATTAATGCTTTTGCAGTACCTGGAGGATATATCTACCTGACCAGGGGCATACTGGCTCATTTTAATAGCGAAGCTGAATTAATTGGAGTGTTGGGGCACGAGATGGGTCATATTACAGCAAGGCATGCTTTAAGTCGGAAAAGCCGCGGCCAACTTGCCCAACTTTTGCTTCTTGGTGGCATGATCGTATCAGAAGAATTTGCTCAATTTGCCAACCTGGCTTTTACCGGAGTGGAACTTCTATTTTTGCAGTACAGTCGTAACGACGAGCGCGAGGCCGATCGACTGGGCGTTGAGTATTCGACCAAACTCGGCTATGATGCATCTCGCTTTGCCGATTTTTTTCAACTTTTGGTTCAAATGGAACTCGAAGGCAAAACAGGCGGAATACCCACTTTTTTGTCAACCCATCCTGACCCGGGCGACAGATACAACTCAGTAAACCAGCAGGCTCAGGAATGGAAACAAACTCTTGGAGGCGATTTATGGCTGGTAAATCGCCATAGTTACCTGCGTATGATCGATGGTATGGTTTATGGAGAAGACCCGCGGCAAGGATACCTCGACGATCAGGTGTTTTACCATCCTAATCAACGGTTTACATTTCCGGTGCCCCTTGACTGGAATGTTGAAATAATCCCCGGACAAATACGGATAACGCCTGAGCATGGTAATGCAATGGTGCTTCTTTCCGCAATTAATGGGATTTCTTTACTCCATGCAGCTCAGAACAATATTGAAAATTTGGGGTTAAGGGTTTTGGATTCTGAAAACATTACTGTAAACGGAATGCCGGCAATGTCTGTCATTTCAGAGCAGCAGGCTGCAGAAGCAGGGCGGTCAATTAGGGTAAAATCTGTTTTTATTGATATGAAAGGCACATATTATTCAATACATGGATTTGCCACTATTGATTATTTCGATGCGAATATGGCTGACTTCGAGCAAATTATGTTGAATTTCGAAAGTCTTACTGATGTCTCAAGAATTAATGTAAGACCGGAACGAATTCATATCCGCCCGGCTCCTTTAGATGGTTCATTGCGAGAAGTTTTCAGGGTATTGCGGGTGCAACCTGACCAAATGCAGGAACTTGCCTTTCTAAACAATATGGAACTCACCGACAGAATACAGGCCGGTTTGCTATTAAAAACAATCAGGCGCTAAGGCTATTTTTACGAGGCTTGTTTTGGAATGGCTTTTGGAATCTGACCATTGGCGGAGAAGCAAGGTAATCCCAAAATAGTCAATAAAAAACGATCAATAGCAAAAAGAGGCTTCCTTTTGGGATAGCCTCTTTAGTTTGTTTTTGGCGGTCCGGACGGGACTCGAACCCGCGACCCCATGCGTGACAGGCATGTATTCTAACCGACTGAACTACCGGACCGTTATATTAAAGAGCAAATTTGGATTACAAAAAAGCGTGGCAAAGTTAGTATTAAATTTCAACTCAACAAGTGAATTTTACATTTTTCGGGAATTTTTCAATCACTGGCCTTTCGACCTCTCCTAATGCCTTTAAAGTGACGTACTTTTAGTCAGAAATCTTTTCATGGAGCGATTTGAATCCTCTGCCCAGAATTTCTGAAGCATCTATAACAGTAACAAAAGCATTAGGATCAATTTCGTGAATAAACTCTTGCAGAATAACTACCTCACGGCGGCTAACATTTACGAAAATTATCTTTTTTTCGTCATTACTGTACATTCCTTTTCCGTTAATGAATGTACCTCCCCGCTTAAGGTCCATCAGAATTTTATTGGCTATTTGTTCATACTTTTCACTTATAATAAACAAAGTTTTTTCGTAAGAAACGCCAGCCATAACGCCATCAATCACTTTTCCCGTAATGTATATTGCAATCCACGAATATAATGGGATTGTCCAATCTCCAAAAGCAATTAATCCAACAAAAACTATCACCGAATCGACAATCATCAGGGTTTGCCCAATGGGAATCCGGGTGAATTTTGACATCAGCATTGCTACTATTGTTGAACCACCTGAAGTTGCCTTTGATTTAAAAATCAAACCCAGTCCAAAACCAATAAGAACCCCTCCAAAAATGCTCGAAACCAGGGCATCGTCTGGCACCAAAGGCTGTTGACCATATATAAGGGTTAAGCCGTCAATAAAAAGCGAGGCAAGGACAAATCCAACGATTGTTTTAATCCCAAACCTGGGGCCAAGAACTTTAATTCCAATTATTGTAAGGGGGATATTAAGTGCCAGGCCTGTTAATCCTACTGGTATGCCAAATTGATGATTCAACACGATGCCTATACCAAAAACGCCTCCTGGTACAATCCTGTGCGGGGCAATAAAAAAAACATATCCCGCTGCCATAATTAATGACCCCAAAGTGATTAGCAAGTAGGAAATAATCCATTTTCTCGAAAAGATTTTTTCTTGAGTTATGAAAGACATACGATGGAAAATTACTATAACTTCGTGCCGTATTTTTTGGGCCAAAGGTAACAAGAATAACCTTCGTAAATAAGCCGTATGTTGGGATTGAAAAAAGTCAGGCGTGCGCTGATATCCGTGTATAATAAAGGTGCAGCGCACGGATTGATTGCGACGTTGGATAAACTTGGAGTAGAATTGGTTTCAACAGGCGGAACCCTTGATTACATCAGGTCTATCGGAATAAATGCAATATCGGTAGAAAGCCTTTCTCATTTTCCCCCGATATTAGGGGGAAGGGTCAAAACTCTGCATCCGTCAATATTTGGAGCTATTCTGGCTCGAACCCATCTTGAGGATGACGTAAGGCAACTCTCAGAACTTAATATCTTACCTATCGACATGGTTGTGGTTGATCTATACCCGTTTGAAATGCTCCTGTCATCAGGAGCTGACCATTCAACTATGATCGAAAATATTGATATTGGAGGAATATCATTAATCAGAGCTGCTGCAAAAAATTATTCAGATGTTCTCGTGGTTCCGGCAATAAAATATTTCGGGGAAGTTTCTAATTTCCTTAATGAAAATAATGGAAGTGCAACCCTTGATTATAGAATGAAACTTGCAGCCGCTGCCTTTGATATTTCATCGGAATATGATACGGCCATTTTCAACTATTTGAACCAAGGTTTTTATAATACTCTCAAGTTGAACCTGAACCAGCCAAATCAGCTTCGTTATGGCGAAAACCCACATCAACAAGGTGTTTTCTTTGGCAACCCCGACGAACTGATAGAGCAAATTCAAGGAAAACCATTATCATACAACAACATTCTCGACCTGGATGCTGCCTTGCAACTGATTGCCGAATTTGAGCAACCTGCCTTTGCCGTCATAAAACATACAAATGCCTGTGGGGTGGCAGTAGCCTCAGATATTGAAAAAGCATTTGAGAATGCACTTAGCAGCGATCCAGTATCGGCTTTTGGAGGGGTATTTGTAGCAAATCGCAATATTACGCTCCCAATAGCCAGAAAAATTAAAGATATTTTCTTTGAAGTTTTGATTGCCCCAGGGTTTGATGAATCGACACTTGATCTCTTATTGGAGAAGAAAACCAGGATCGTTTTAAAACAAAAGAACACCCTGAAGCTGACCAATCAATTCAGGCAGGCCTTAAACGGAGTATTGTGGCAAAATGCAAATTCGGTTACTGAATCATACAGTAACTGGAAATGTGTTACCAATGCAAAACCTTCGGAACAGGAACTTACCGACTTGCGTTTTGCCTGCAAAGTAGTAAAACATTTAAAATCAAATGCCATAGTCCTGGCAAAAGGCGAAAAACTGTTAGGTATCGGAGTAGGGCAAACCTCAAGAGTTGATGCTCTCAAACAGGCAATTACCAAGGCTCAGGATCACGGGCATGACCTGGAAGGTGCTGTAATGGCTTCTGATGCTTTCTTCCCTTTTGTTGATTGTGTTGTAATAGCCAATATGGCAGGTATTAATGCAATTGTTCAACCAGGAGGCTCTGTAAAAGACCAGGATTCGGTCGATTATTGCAACAATGCCGGAATTTCAATGATATTCACAGGATTAAGGCACTTTAAACATTAACTTAGTATTTTCAAATTAAACCGCTTCAAAAATGGGTTTGTTCTCCTTTTTAACCAAAGAAATAGCTGTTGATCTTGGCACAGCAAATACCATAATTATTCATAACGACAAGATTGTTGTGGAAGAACCATCAATTGTTGCAATGGATAAACTTAGTGGAAAATTATTGGCCGTCGGCAGACAAGCAATGCTGATGCATGGTAAAACCCATGAAAACATAAAAACCATACGACCCCTGCGCGATGGGGTGATTGCCGATTTTCAGGCTGCTGAAGCTATGATCAGAGCCTTGATTAAGATGATCGACGATAAAAAGCCACTATTTGCACCCTCACTCAAAATGGTTATTTGTATCCCATCAGGAATTACTGAAGTAGAAGAGAGGGCAGTTCGCGATTCATGCGAACAAGCAGGGGCAAGAGAGGTCAGGTTAATTCATGAACCTATGGCAGCCGCAATTGGCATAGGCCTCGACGTACTCGAACCAACAGGAAGTATAGTAATTGATGTGGGAGGTGGTACTACCGAAATTGCCGTTATTGCGCTTGGGGGTATTGTTTGCAATAAGTCAATCAGGATAGCTGGCGATGATTTAAATACCGACATTATTGAATACATGCGCAAGGAGCACAATATCCTGATTGGCGAGCGCACTGCCGAAAAAATCAAAATTGAAATCGGCTCTGCAATTACAGAATTGGAAAACCCTCCAAACGATATTCCGGTTCACGGCAGGGACATGCTAACCGGTATTCCTAAAGAGATAATGATAAGTTACCAGGAAATGGCACATGCACTTGATAAGTCACTGGTGAAAATTGAGGCTGCCATTTTAAATACACTCGAGATGACACCTCCTGAACTCGCGGCCGATATTTATCGGACCGGAATTTATATGGCTGGTGGCGGCTCGTTACTTCGGGGATTCGACAAGCGAATTGCTGCGAAAACCAAATTGCCGGTGCACTTGGCAGAGGATCCTTTAAGGGCTGTTGCTCGTGGCACCGGAATTGCTTTGAAGAATTTCGATAAGTTTCCTTTCCTGATTCAGTAATTTTGGAAAAACCCTTCTCCAGGAGTGAAAGGGATAGGAAAACTGTGATATTACTATTGCTGCATCATGCGTAATTTGTTAAATTTTATAGTCAGGTACTATTTTTTCATTCTTTTCTTGCTGCTACAGACTGTGGCCATTTTGCTTCTGGCGCAAAACCACCATTATCAAAGATTTTTTCTGGTAAGCTCGGCCAATTTTTTTGCCGGACAATTTTACACCTTGACCTCAGGAGTATCCCGTTATTTTAATCTTGGCAGGATTAACCAGCAATTGGCACTGCAGAATCAGCAACTTATGCAGATAACCAGCAATTCATTTCTTAAAACCGACACGCATTTATTTGTTTATCAGGATACTGTAATGAACAGAAAATTCCAATATATAAATGCTGAGGTTATTAATAATTCAATAAACCGCCGCGATAACTTTCTTACAATTAACAAAGGCAGGCGCCACGGAATTGAACCTCACATGGGGGTAATAACCTTAGATGGTGTAGTTGGTATTGTTGCGCATACTACCGAAAGGTTCAGCTCAGTAATTTCCCTATTACACAAAGATTCGAACGTATCGGTACGCGTGAAAAAAAATGATCACGTAGGATCTTTAACATGGGAAGGCTTCAATTACCGTAAAGCTACCCTAAATTATATTCCTACGCATGTCGAATTAGCCTATGGCGATACTATTGTAACGAGTGGTTATTCTGTCATTTTTCCTGAAGGTATATTCATTGGCACCATACAGGATTTCGAAGTAAGGCCTGGTGATAATTTTATTACTGCCGAGATAAAATTAGCGCTCGATTTCAATAACCTTCGATATGTTATGGTTGTGAAAAACCTCATGCTCGACGAGCTGAAGGAGTTGCAGGCTCTTACCGAAGTAATGCCCTAAATTTTGGTTTATGTTAAATGAAATTTTAAAATACTTTGGTTACCTGATTGCTCTGGTTTTTGTCCAGGTTTCGGTGTTTAATAACATCAATTTTGGAGGATATATCAATCCGTACATATATATTTTTTTTATTATGCTTCTTCCCCTTCAGGTTCCAGGGTGGTTGCTTCTGCTGAGCGGGTTTGGTATTGGTATGGTCATTGATTTGTTTAGTGACAGCCAGGGCATACATACTAGCGCTACTTTAATTATGGCTTTCGCCCGCCCTGGTTTGATTACCCTGCTCCATGGCCGTTCTGAACTGCCAGAGGCAATACCGATGATTTCGAACAGGGGAATTCAATGGATGGCTACCTATATTCTCTCATTAGTTTTGATTCATCATGCAGTATTGTTTTTCCTTGAAATATTCGGCTTTGTAGAGTTCTTTCAAACTTTAGCCAGAATTTTACTAAGCACCTTGATTTCCTCAATGGTAATTATTCTTGGATATTCCTTAATCGATCGCCCGGTCAGGCAGCACCATTAATAGCTGTTTTATTGTCCCTTTCTCTGAAAAAACAAGCTGGTTAAAAATTCTTAAAAGTTTTTTAAGGGTTTCCTAAAGAATTAAATTTGCCTACCTCAAACCAACCTTGTTATGCGTAAACTGATTGTATTTCTTACTATTTTACCCCTTGCCGTTTCTTGCGGACACAGGCACTTTGCAAAAGAGGACGGTTTTCAAGTAGAAGGAAGCTTGGAAAATGCTGATAATGTGCAACTTCTTTTGGAAGAATTGACAACTCGCGAACTAATTCCTCTCGATACGGTGCAAACCGACCCACATGGAGTTTTCAAACTTACTCACCCTATTGAGGATGCCGGGTTTTTTATTCTTCGTTTGAACCAGGAAAATTTCATTACCCTACTGGTTGAACCCGGTGAAAGAATAAGGCTTACCGGCGATGCAAAGAATCTTCCCGAGACCTATAGTGTAGAAGGTTCAAAAGGCTCATCCCTATTACATGAACTAAGTAAAGCCAAGAGGCGTGGCTACAAGCAACTGGATTCGTTAGCCACTGTATTTCGCGAAATGAAGGGTTACGACAATTTTCAGGAATTACGACAGGATATAGATCTGGCATTTACCTCGATTTTTGAACAGCAGCAACGGTTTGTTAAGGATTTCATAGACCAGCATCCACGTTCGCTGGCAAGCATTCTTGCCCTTTACCAGTTTTTTGCCAATCAAATGTTGCTGAAAGAAACCGAGCATTTCGAATATTTTGAAAAATTAGCTCAATCTTTGTCTGGGGTTTATCCGGACAACAAGCATGTGGTTGATCTGAAAAGGCGTGTAAATGAGTGGAAACTTGATGAAGAACATCGCCAAAACGTTGAAGAAAGATTAGCTGCAGGAAATATTGCACCCGAAATAGCTCTTCCAAATCCATCCGGAGAAATAATTTCCCTTTCATCCTTAAGAGGAAATATTGTGCTGATCGATTTCTGGGCCGCATGGTGTAACCCTTGCCGGCAGGCAAACCCAAAGCTCAGGGAATTATATGATAGGTACCGCAATAAAGGATTCGAAATTTACGGAATCTCCCTCGACAGGAATCGTGAGCAATGGTTGCGGGGAATTGAGGAAGACAGGATAAATTGGATTCAGGTAAGCGATTTACGGTTCTGGAACTCCCCTGTAGTAAGTCTCTACAATGTAGAAGCAATCCCGTACAATGTCCTTATCGACAGAGATGGAAAAATTATCGCAAGCGGACTCTCAGTAGCCCAACTCGAAGAAATTTTATCCCAAAGGCTAAAGTAGGAGCTTTTTCATTTACTCTCTTCTAAGCGAATCATTTTATAAAACCTTTTTAAAGACAACATTTTTGAAGCTTTTCATGTTTTTTTGATAATAGTACCTCAGAGGTTTCGGTTCCATTAAAAAAACCTGACGAAAAACAAAGTTTCAGAGTAAAATGAAAAACCTATCTTTGCCAAAGGTCTGTTTATTAAAAACCATGTATGGAGCTTCAGAAGGGTAGAAAGATTTTTTTTGTTTCAGATAGTCACCTTGGAATTCCTAGTTATTCAGAAAGTCTTTTTCGGGAAAAAAAACTTGTTAAATGGCTTGATACGGTCAGATCGGAAGCAGCGGTCATTTACTTGCTTGGCGACATTTTCGAGTTTTGGTTCGAGTACCAGACGGTTGTACCAAAAGGTTTTGCCAGGTTGCTTGGAAAACTAGCTGAAATAACCGATTCAGGAATTCCTGTGTTTTTTTTCACAGGCAATCACGACTTATGGACGTTTGGGTATCTTGAACAAGAAATCGGGCTTAAAATTTTTAATGAACCGGTTGGGATTTCCTGCAATGGAAAATCTTTCCTGATTGGACACGGTGATGGTCTCGGGCCTGGTGATTTATCTTATAAAATTGCAAAAAGAGCATATAATAGCAGGCTCCTGCAGAGAATTTTTTCTTACTTTCATCCGGGGTTAGGAAGTAAGCTTGTTTCTTTGTTTACTAAAAAGGAAAGGTATTCTAATCGCTCTGATTTACAAGCAGTTGTCGATCCACTGAATGAGAAGTTGGTTGCATACTGCAACGAAATATTACAAAGCAAACATTACGATTTTTTCATATTTGGCCACAGGCATATTCCATGCGACATAAGCCTTAATGGAAGGGCTCGATACATAAACACGGGAGAATGGGTGAACAGGTTTACCTATGCCGTTTTTGACGGAAATGATATGCATTTAAAAACCTTCAATGAATAGGCCAGTGGCAAAACAATATCAATTTGTATCGTTTAATAATATTTCTTAAGTTCAGATAACAAACTAAAGGGAACAAACGGTTTTATAAAGAAAAAAGGGAACCTTTTCAGGCCCCCTTTCTCAAGCTGAATAAAAAAGCCTATCTGATTTTTTCAATCATATCGACCACCCTGCATGCATAACCGTACTCATTATCGTACCAGGCAATGATTTTAACAAAATTGCCAGAAATGACCTGGGTTAGCAGCGAATCAAATACCGCCGAGTGAGTATTTCCAATAATATCTACTGATACTACAGGGTCAGTGCAATACTCCAGGACACCTTTGAGACGACCTTCTGCTGCCTTTTTTATAGCAGCGTTGATTTCCTCCTTGGTTGCATTTTTCTCCAACTCAACTGTTAGGTCAACCGCTGAAGCATCAAAAGTGGGCACTCTGAGGGCAAATCCATCAAGTTTGCCTTTCAGTTCGGGAATAACTAGTCCGACAGCCTTTGCTGCACCGGTGGTTGTAGGAATAATCGAAATGGCTGCAGCACGGGCCCTGCGAAGGTCGCTGTGGGGAGAATCGAGTATAATCTGGTCGTTGGTATATGAGTGGATGGTATTCATCAAACCACGTTTAATACCGAAATTTTCGTGTATCACTTTAGCTACCGGAGCAAGACAGTTGGTTGTACACGATGCGTTAGAATAAATTCTATGCTCGGGTTTAATGTCGCCTTCATTAACGCCTATAACAACTGTAGCATCAACATCCGACGAACTTTTGGAAGGTACGCAAAGAATAACTTTTTTAGCTCCGGCCTGCAAATGCTTGCTGAGCTTTTCGCGGTCACGGAATACGCCGGTCGATTCTACAACTATGTCGATACCAAGCTCTTTCCATGGAAGGTTAGCTGGATCTTTTTCAGAAAAGACTCTGATTTTTTTGCCGTTCACAACCAGGTCGTTTCCATCGGCAACAACTGTGCCCGGAAATTTTCCATGTACCGAGTCGTATTTTAGCAGATGAGCAAGGGTTGCACTATTGGTTAGGTCGTTTACTGCAATTATGTCGATAGCCTCATTGTTGAGGGCTGCCTTAAGGGTTAAACGTCCAATACGTCCAAAGCCATTGATAGCGGTTTTAATTTTTGCCATATTTAAAAAGATTAAATTTTTTGACGTGCAAATTTACAAATTATTGTTGTTGGTATTAAAGATTTTTCTCTTTAATAGAAGTGAGATTTTTTTCATATCAAAAAGTAACTTTCTTTATGATTTATGGCTCGATTTTGGATATTGGTTATGTGTTATTTGGAAAAATGGATTATCGTTTAAGTGAATTTTGTTAATTTTGAATCCAGGATCAACTATTTTTCCATCGTTTAATAATTTTTTTAACCTTAGCACTGATGTTTAGCCAATTTCTTTTGCAGGTACAAATGGGCGTTCCGGGGCAAGCCATCGACACCCTGACACAAGCTCCGGTACAAACACACGAAACATTGACATTATGGAGCCTTGCACTGAAAGGTGGAATTGTGATGATTCCCCTGGCGATTTTATCAATTGTAGCCATTTATATTTTTATAGAGAGGTACCTTGCCATAAGCAGAGCTTCAATAGATGAAATCAATTTTATGAACAACATCAGAGATTTTATTCACGACGGACGAATAGATTCCGCTAAAGCTCTTTGCCGCAATAACCAATCTCCCATAGCTCGCATGATTGCCAAAGGGATTGTACGAATTGGCCGCCCTCTTGGCGATATTAATGCAGCAATCGAAAATGTGGGGAAGCTTGAAATCTCAAAGCTGGAAAAAAATATTGCCGTTCTGGCCACTGTGGCTGGAGCTGCTCCCATGCTTGGATTTCTTGGAACTGTTATGGGAATGGTAAAGGCATTTTACAATATGTCGATGGCAGGAAATAACATTGATATCAGCCTCCTTGCAGGCGGTATTTACGAAGCCATGATAACAACCATTGCCGGTCTTGTAGTGGGTATTATCGGGTTTATTTGCTATAATATTCTGGTTGCCCGTATTGAAAAAGTTGTGTTTATGCTCGAAGCACGTGCTACTGAGTTCATGGACCTGCTTCACGAACCCGCATCCTAAATCTAAATGCTATGGCAATAAAAATGCGAAATAAGAGGAGTTTGCAGTTCAGCATGGCCTCAATGTCAGATCTGGTTTTCCTGCTGCTGATATTTTTCATGCTTACCTCGACTCTGGTTGCCCCACATGCCATTAGGTTGCTGTTGCCAACAAGCGAAAGCCGGACACTTGCAAGGCAAACTGTTTCAGTTTATATAAACGAGGAGGCTCAGATGTTTCTGGAGGACAGACCGGTTGATAACGAAGCGTTATATACTGGCCTGATGCAAAGCCTTGCTCAGGAAACTGAGGGTTCGGTAGTGCTTCGGGCCGATCGTACAGTTGCGGTGCAGCACATTGTAAATGTGATTGACATAGTTAACAATATCAACAACTTAAATCAAACCCGGCACAGGGTTATCCTTGCCACACAACCTCCAAGGTAAAATGAACGAACAACCGCAAAAGGATAATCGGAAAGCGCTTATCGGCACCATCATTTTTCATGGTGTGGTAATAGTTCTCTTATTCTTTTTTGGACTAAGTACTCCCTTGCCGCTACCAGAAGAAGAAGGAGTCATTGTTGCATTGGGTTTTACCGATGTTGGTGATGGCAATCTGCTACCTTTGGCACCACGACCTGCTTTACCGGCTCCTGCACCTCAACCTGTTACACGCACAAATGAAGAGGTTGTTACCCAGGATACTGAGGAGTCAATCGCTTTACCACCTGCCCAGCCACGACCCCGTCCCCGGCAAGAAACACAGACAAGACCCGAGCCTCAACCAGCAACTCCACAACCACAGCCCGTTACTGAACAGCCCAGGCAACAGGTCGATCAAAGAGCATTGTTTCCGGGGGCTGATCAACGCACTGCAACAACTCCTTCTCAAGGTACAACTGGCCAAACCGGCGCACAGGGGAGGCCCGAAGGCGCTACAGGCGGCACCGGCACAGGATTGGGGCAGGAAGGTGTGAGTTTTGATCTTGCAGGCCGCCGTCCGAATATCCTTCCGATGCCAGAGTATGACGTCCAGGCACAGGGAAGGGTAGTGGTAGCCATTACCGTCGACAGGCAGGGAAGGGTTATAAGGGCTACCGCAGGAGCTCGCGGAACCCAAACTACCGATGCTACCCTGTTCAGACTGGCAGAGGACGCTGCCCGAAGATCCCGTTTTGACGTGAAACTCGATGCACCAGAGGAGCAGATCGGTACAATAACCTACTTTTTCATCCGGCAAAATTAGATGAATTACAACGAAACCCTGGGGTACCTGCACAGCCGGCTGCCCATGTTTCATCGTATTGGCCCTGCAGCCTACAAAGCCAATCTCGACAATTCATTGGCTCTAAGCCATTACCTGGGTAAACCCGAAACCAATTTCCGAAGCATCCATATTGCCGGAACCAATGGGAAAGGATCGGTTTCGAACATGATTGCATCTGTTTTGCAACAACAAGGGTACAAAACCGGACTTGCAACTTCGCCCCATTTAAAAGACTTTCGCGAAAGAATTAGGATTAACGGGAAAATGATTCCTAAGCATGAGGTTTCTGACTTTGTTTCAAAACACAGGCAATTTATTGATAGAATCCAACCATCTTTCTTTGAATTGACAATTGCCCTTACCTTCGACTTTTTTGCATGTGAAAAGGTTGATGTGGCTGTAATTGAAACTGGATTGGGCGGACGCCTTGACTCCACAAACATAATTAAACCTGAGGTATCTGTTATTACCAATATTGGTATGGATCACATGAACCTGCTGGGCGATACCCTCGAAAAAATTGCAGGAGAAAAAGCGGGTATCATTAAAGCAAGCACACCAGTGGTTATAGGCAGGTCTCAGCCCGAAATATTTCATGTGTTCGAGCGAAAGGCTAATGAATTAAATGCACCAATATACAAGGCAAATGACCTTTTTAAACCGGAATCGGCCCGATATTTTGAAAATGCAGGCAGACCTTTTCAGGAGATGCAATTTAGCCGAAGTAACGGTTCGATGTTTACTCTTCAAACGGATCTGCTGGGCAAATACCAGCTTGAAAACATGGCTTCAGTTCTGGCAACTTTCGAAATTCTAAGCCAATCAGGCCACTTTGCTGTTTCAGAATTGTCAATTTTAGAAGGGCTTTCCAAAGTAAACCTAAATACCGGTTTTAAAGGCAGGTGGTTCCAACTGGGAAAATGCCCCAGCATTATTTGCGACACGGGCCATAATGCCGATGGGATAAGAATGGTTGTATCCCAACTGAAGCAGATAAAGTTTAAATCTCTGAGGATGGTTTTTGGGATGGTTGATGATAAAGATATTGAAGGCATTTTGTCTCTGTTACCAAGCGATGCAGTGTATTATTTCTGCAAACCAAATGTACCTCGCGGTCTTGATCAGAATATTCTGGCAAGTGAAGCAGCAAGATTTGCACTTCACGGAAGGGTTTTCGAATCAGTTAAAAAAGCTTTTGTAAGGGCAAAAAAAGAGGCTGCTCAGGATGACCTGATTTTGGTGGGGGGCAGCACCTTTGTAGTTGCCGAAGTGTTAAAATAAAAAAACCGGATACTTCCGGTTTTTTTGTTACTGCGGGTTGGCCTGCTGCTGTTCCCTCTCACGAGCTTCTCGCGCTGCCTGGCGCGCCCTTTCACGAAGCAATTCGCGCATATGTTCTTGCAGGGCCTGGTTTACTCTGAACTCTCCCAGAACTGCCTGATAATCTTCCGATGAGATTCCTATTTCAAGCAAAACGGCCTGCGTCGTTAATTGTAAGTCGCGTTGAATCGAGGTTATGATTGGAGCAAGGATATTGAAAGTTGCAATCTCTGCATCTGTAAACATCCCGGCTTGTAGTTCACCAATTTGCGTAGCCCGTGCTATCTGATTAAAGCGTTCAAAGGTCATCCCATGTTCAGCAACAGTGCTTTGTAATTTTTCCTGGGTTTCCCTGTTTAAAACACTGATCCTTTGATTGGAATCAAAGAATTTAAGCAATAACTCATTTGAAAATGGAAATACCTGAGGAGGCTCAACAGGGTCCTGCCCCAAAGCAGTTAGCGAAAGTGCAGATAGGAACACACTTAAAGCCGCAATGGCCAATCGTTTTCCAAGTGGGTTCCTTGTTTTGATTAACGGATTCATTTTTGATTGGGTTAAGGTTAAAAAGCCAGCAAATTTATTAAAATTAATAAATTATATACGACTCCCGATTTGTTTTGTACTAAAAAAAAGTTAAAAATTAAAATTATTTTGACAAGGTACCGCTTTGCAAAGAGTACAATAAAATAATGATTTTATTCAGTATTTTCCCAGGCTTTTATAGATGGACACTTTTAAATATTTTGATAGTTGCCAAAAATCGATAAGTGAAGTAACGAATAGACAATCTGATCCAGGTTCGGATTTCCGATTGCATAGAAATTTTGTCAACTTTTATTTGAAATACTCGTCAGTGAAATTCAATAGAAATACTTTTGAAGTTGCCCTTGTCAGGGCTGTGTACAGCCAGCGAAGATATTCTGTGTCGGGCTCTCCTGAAGGCAGGTAACCTTTTTCAACAAACACTTTTGACCATTGACCTCCCTGAGATTTATGACATGTTAAGGCATAGGCAAATTTTACCTGGAGGGCATTATAGTGCGGATTATTCCGGATTTTTTCCAAACGGGCCGATTTTTTTGGCAACTCTGAATAATCAGCTTCAACTCTGGCAAACAGGTTGTTCTGATCGGTTTCTGAAAGAGCCGGACCTTCGGTTTCTATGGTGTTAAGCAGCAATTTAACCTCCAGGTCGGGATTATCGGGAAAATCAATCATACGGGCTGTAACACTGGCAAACCTGAATCCGTAAAACTCTTCTATTCTATGTATGCGTTTTATTTCGATTATGTCGCCATTGGCTATAAATCCGGCATGGCTGTTATCCGACAGCCAGAAATAATTGTTTTTAACCACCATTAAAAGGTCTCCTGAGCTTATTTCATCTTCGCGAAAAAGAACCCTGTTGCGTATGTATTGATTGAAGCGGTTTGCTTGCTTGTTGCTCCTGCAGATAATGACAGATTGGTGCAACTCATTGCTCATAAAAGCTGCATTAATTTCGTCGGATACGTCTTGACCCGAAAGCCTTACGAAGTCGGTAAATCCGGATAAATTAAAAAAAGGGAGCTTTGGTTTTTTTTCGCCCAGCATTTTCCTTATTGCAGTTGCATTGAAAAGAATACCGCTTTTCTGTGCCTGGCGAACTACTTCCTTTAGCTCGAAACTCATAATGTTCAAATTAAACCTGTCAGACAAATAACGTTCGTTAAGGGCAGGGCTTTCTGGCGAAAAAACCGGAGGTAGTTGGGCAGAATCTCCAACCAGGATTAAGGAACAATTTTCGCCACCCGTAATGAACTGAACCAAATCGTCGAGAAGATTTATCCCGCCGAAAAGGTCGCTCTGCTCGGATTTTGATCCTTGGATCATCGAGGCCTCGTCAACCAGGAATATTGAGTTGCTGAATTTGTTTTGCTGCAGGGAAAGTTTTGCAGGTCCTTCACTTTGCACAATTAGCCTGTAAACAATTTTGTGTATTGTAAAAGCTGCTTTTCCTGAGTATCCGGCAAGGACTTTTGCAGCCCTTCCGGTCGGTGCCATTAAGACAGTGTTGATGCCAAACGAAGGCAAGACTTTAACAAGACTACTTATAATTGTCGTTTTACCTGTGCCTGCATAACCTTTCAACAAAAAAGCGTTATCGTTTCTACGGTTTTCAATGAAAATTGAAAGTTGATTGATCAACTCCCGCTGGTCTTTGGTGGGTGTGTGTGAAAATGCCTTCAGGATGGCACTGCTGATCAGGTCATTTTGCATGAAGCACAAAATCAGAAAGGGTAACCGATCCCAAGGTTAAAATTCCACTTATTGAATCGAGGCCAGCTTCTGAGCCAGCGCTGACCTTGACTTAGAGCCGGATCATGAACCCTGAAAGCAGCATCGAGTCTTACAACAAAAAAATCAAAATCAAACCGTAATCCCAACCCGGCGCCTATGGCTATTTCATTGAAAAAACGGTTAAAAGCAAACTCTCCCCCCGGGAATTGCGGATTCTCGTTAATAAACCATACATTACCAGCGTCGGCAAAAAGTGCGCCATGAAAAAACCGGTAAATAGCAAACCGGTGCTCGATATTGGCTTCAAGTTTTATGTCGCCAAAGCGGTCGAAACGAACATCAACGGTATCTCTATAGGCCCCAGGCCCAACCGTATAGAGCCGCCATGCTCTCAAACCGTTGGCCCCCCCACCGTAAAAGCTGTTTGCAAATGACAGGACTTCCGAATTCCCAAAAGGAACACCAATGCCGGCCATGAAACGAAACACAAGCGAATTGTTGGGATTGAATACCCGGTAATACCGAAGGTCAAAATCGGTTTTTATAAACTGGGCGTAAGGGATTTTGAACAATGTTCGTTTGTTGTCAAGATTTCGCGGAAAGTCAAATGCCCCTGCTATAAGTCCGAGCAAATTGCCGGCAGTTTCAATATTTCCTCTGAAATAGACAAAATCTACATCACGGCCTACTTGCTGACTGTTAAAAATAAATGAATAATTAATTCCGGCAGTAAGGTGGTCTTTATATCTGCTCAATATCAACGGATTGTTGGGTGGGATTCTTGAGAGGAGAATAGAATCGTTGAAAATATTTATGAAACTAGTTTTAAGAGGGTGAAGAAGATGCCTGTTCTGGTGGTTTTGACTCCACTCGATACCGTAGCTGATATTAAAAATGTAGCGTGTAAAGTCAGGCCGGTGGCGGTAGTTTATTCCGGTAAGGATATTACTTCTGGGTCTGGCATATTTTGAGATTCGCTCAAGAGGGATCGGAGCTAATATTCGCGGAAAATCAATGCTCGCTTCAGCCCCAAGTTCCACGGTGTTAAAAGGGAGCCGGTTCGCATCTCCCCGTGCGGCTGTCGCGGTCGCCTCGAGGGCACCTTTAAGTCGTAAACTCAGTCTTTCGGCACCTCCAAAAATATTTCGGTTCGAAAAAACAAGATTCCCGCCAATACCAAGATTACCAGCAGTATTCAATCCTTCGGCCTCAATTGTGAAAGCATTTGCCGGCATTGATGCCAGTTGAATATTTGCATTAAGCAGGCCAGTCAAATTTGGTTTATTTTCCTGCAAATGATCAGGAATTTCTTCAAATTGAATATTGATAAACCTGAAATTGCGCAAACCGCTCAAGGAATAATAGGTTTGCTCCACATTATGCCCATTGAAAAATTGCCCCGGTTCCAGATGAATATTCTGCACCAAAACTCGTGGCCTAATTCGTAACGGCCCCTGATGGATAAACCGGTAAAAAGTAGTGTCGCCTTGCCTTTCCAAAAAAAATCTTGTGGTGTCAAAAGCCTCCCCTGGATTGCGAAAAGGCGAAAAACCCGGATATATATTGACATTTTCGATGCGGTATTGCCTATGCCCGGCAATATCTGAAGTGCCTTCATTTAACCCTGTAATTTCAGATGGGTGGTCGATAATCATATCTATATCAACCTGATGTGTGCCAAGGGCGCTATCAACCTCAAAAAAAATAAAATCTCTTGTAAATCTAAAATAACCGTGGTTACGCAAATGATGAGCAACACGTTCCCTTTCGTTTTGGAGCAGTTCAGAATCATATTGCTGACCCCTGCTGATCATCGACATAGAGGTATCGGTAAATACAATACCGGCAAGCACTGAATCTGCAATTCGATATTCTATATTTCTAATGGTATATGGAGTATTACCGGTAATGTGATAGATAGCCCTGCCTTGTGCCGAATTAAAAGAGGCCTCGATTTGCGCATCGAAATATCCTTTACCTTGCATGTATAGTTCAAACTGCCTCCGGGTACTTTCCATCATTACTGGATTGAAAATTGCAGGAGGCTCGCCAATAGTATTTTTCATCCACCGTTTCACAGCATTATCCCTGCCTCGGTCGGCCAATTGATAAATATGCAGGTTGAACGGGAAAATTCCTATTAGTTGCCGGTTTGGTTGTTGCCTAATAAAAGGTTTGAGTTGACCGGTTTTTATCAGGGTGTTTTTAACCAAAACCTTGTTGCTACGCAAAAGGTATTGCCCTTCCGGAATACCCCTTTGGAGGCTACAACTTGAAATTAGAGCCAGAACAAACAGCAGAAAAGAAGCGAATCGAAATTTTTTTATTACCACTTACCGGCTATTTTCTTGCTGCAAAGTTAATCATAATGGGCAAGAAGGGTAGAAAATAATTAGTCTGCACAACGAAGCACTCACATTTAAACAATAATATTTTATGGTAAAAAATTTGCTTTTTAAATAAAAATAATGTCGTTGCATTATCATAAATTGACTATATTTGTATTCAGCCTGATTTCCAAACGGTTCAGGAATCCTAAATAAGACATATTTCTAATTCAAACAAAAAAGTCGGGATATCATTTGTAAAGCTTATTTTTGCTGCCCAAAACAATTATCAATGACACTTATACAATCTATTTCAGGAATACGGGGAACATTGGGAGGCAAACCAGGAGAGGGTTTAACTCCCGTTGATGTTGTGAAGTTTACCGGAGCCTATGGGATGTGGCTAAAAAAACGGTTTCCTTCTGAAATTGTAAAAGTGGTGATAGGTAGAGATGCAAGGATTTCAGGCCCTTCAATAGGCAAATTAGTTTCGGCCGTATTACAGACAATGGGCATAGATGTTGTTGACGCAGGGATATCAACCACACCAACTATTGCCATTGGTGTCGAATTGTATGATGCCAGGGGAGGCATCGTAATAACCGCCAGCCATAATCCAAAAAATTGGAACGCTCTTAAGCTGTTGAACGAATACGGTGAATTTATCACTCAATTTCAATGCGAGGAGTTACTTCAATTTCAAAACCCTGAGCAATTTGAGTTTGCTTCTGTTGAATCATTTGGAGCCTACACAAAGGAGGAATGCATGGTTGAGTTGCATATTGAAAAAATCCTTGCGCTTCCATTAGTCAACGTAGAGGCAATCAGGTCGGCAAACTTAAGGGTGGTGGTAGATGGTGTAAACTCCTCGGGTGGAATCGCCATACCAATGCTTCTGGAGGCATTAGGGGTTAAGCAGATACACGAAATTTATTGCGAACCCACTGGTAACTTTCCTCACAACCCTGAGCCATTGCCTGAAAATCTTACTGAACTTGCGGCAGAGGTTATAAATAAAAATGCCCATCTCGGAATTGCGGTCGATCCCGATGTTGACAGGCTTGCCCTGGTTTGCGAAGATGGCGAAATGTTTGGGGAAGAATATACGCTGGTTGCTGTGGCCGATTATATCCTCTCCCAAACACCCGGCAACACTGTAAGTAATCTTTCTTCAACCCAGGCCTTGGCAGAAGTTACACATGGGTACGGATGCCAGCATTTTTACAGTGCTGTTGGAGAAGTAAACGTTGTGGAGGCCATGAAAAAACACCAGGCTGTAATCGGCGGTGAAGGCAACGGTGGGGTTATTTATCCGGCATTGCATTACGGCCGCGATGCACTGGTTGGCATTGCCCTTTTTCTGTCGCATCTTGCAGTGTCAAAAAAAAGTTGTTCTTCACTCAAAACAAGATTTCCGGCCTACCACATTTCAAAAAGCAAAATTGAATTGCCTTCCGATGTTGAAATTGAAGCCGTCCTGCAAAAAATCATCGAAAGGTATTCGAGACATCAGTTAACTTTAACAGATGGGGTTAAAATTCATTTCGACAAGGAGTGGATACACCTTCGCCTGTCAAATACCGAACCCATTATCAGGATTTATTGCGAAAGCGATAGTATGGTAAAGGCTGATAACCTTGGCAAAAAGATGGTTTCCGATATCCGGGAATTGATCAATAATTAGCAGCTTTGCTTTCTGCCGGTGTGCCCAGTATTTCACGTGTCAACTCAAGGGCTTCATTTATGCTCGAAACCTGCCTTATTGTTAAGCTAAGCCGTCCATTATTTTCTTTTAACTGACACCTGCGTTGGTTGTTTTGGACATAGTTCAGAACCCTACTGAATGCTTGACTTTCAAAGTAAGGCGAATCTTGCCTGCTCACAAAATAACCTATCAGGATTCCGCTCTTCAAAATTACCTTTTCAAAACCTACCATACGGGCATCCCACCTGAACCTAACGGCTTTGAGCAATCCGGCAACGGCCTTGGGAAGAGGCCCAAAGCGATCGGCAATATGCCTTGAAAAGGTTTCAAGCTCGCTCTCACTGCCAAAGGAATCGATTTCTTTGTATAGGCAGATCCTTTCTTCTGTACTCGATACATAATCGCTTGGAATCATCAGTTCGAAATCAGTTTCGAGCAGGCAGTCGTTTACCACAAAGCCTTTTTCACTAATGCCTTCTTCAAAAAGTTCTTTAAACTCCTGTTCCTTCAATTCGGTAATGGCCTCGTCAAGTATTTTCTGATACATCTCGAAACCTATTTCTGCAATAAAGCCGCTTTGCTCCGCTCCGAGCAAATTTCCGGCTCCTCTGATGTCCAGATCGCGCAAAGAAATACTGAATCCGCTGCCCAGGTCGGAGAATTCTTCCAGGGTGCGAAGTCGTTTACGGGCTTCGTCTGTAAGCGTTCCAACAGGCGGTGTAATCAAAAAGCAAAATGCTTTTTTGTTTGACCTCCCAACCCGGCCTCGCATCTGATGCAGGTCGCTAAGACCAAAATATTGAGCATTATTGATTATTATAGTGTTGGCATTCGGAATGTCGAGTCCTGATTCAACAATTGTAGTAGCTACAAGCACATCGGCATGGCCGTTTATGAAGTCAATCATAACTTTCTCAAGCTTCTGTCCTTCCATTTGTCCGTGTCCAACCACTACACTAACATCTGGGCAAAGTGCCTGTATCATGCCAGCCATTTCAATAATATTCTGTACTCGGTTATGAATAAAAAAGACCTGGCCTCCCCTCGACACTTCGTTCATAATAGCATCGCGAATTAATTCCTTGTTAAAAACATGCAATTCGGTTACAACCGGGTAACGGTTAGGCGGCGGGGTGTTGATAAGCGAAAGGTCGCGGGCGCCCATAAGGGAAAAATGCAGGGTACGTGGAATGGGAGTGGCTGTGAGGGTAAGAGTATCGACATTCACTCTTAGCTGCTTGAGTTTTTCTTTGGTAGTTACCCCGAATTTTTGTTCTTCATCAATAATCAATAATCCAAGGTCCTTGAATTTTACATCCTTGCTTATTAGCCGGTGGGTGCCAATGACAACATCAATACGACCTTCTTTCAAATCATAGAGTACCTTTTTAATTTCCCCGGGGGTTCTGAAGCGGCTTATGTAATCTACTCTGCAAGGTAACTCTTTAAGTCTTTCGGTGAATGTGTAATAATGCTGTAATGCCAGAATTGTTGTAGGAACAAGTACTGCAACTTGTTTCGAATCAGCGGCTGCCTTGAATGCCGCCCTTACTGCAATCTCGGTTTTGCCAAACCCAACATCGCCGCAAAGCAGTCTGTCCATTGGAAAGGAGGCCTCCATATCGCTTTTTACATCCCGGGTAGCTTTTTCCTGGTCGGGCGTGTCTTCATAAATAAATGAGGCTTCCAATTCATTTTGCAGGTATGTATCGGGCGAAAACTGAAAACCTTCAAGGGTGCGTCTCTTCGCGTAGAGGTTAATAAGGTCTTTGGCTATGTCTTTTACTTTGCTTTTGGTCTTATTTTTTAGATTAGCCCAAGTGTTGCTTCCCAGTCTGTGAAGAGTGGGTACTGTCCCTTCCTTTCCGCTGTAGCGCGATATTCGGTGAAGGGAATGTATGCTGATATACAACACATCATTGTCTTTATAAATCAGCCTTATGGCTTCCTGAATCTTTCCATTGACTTCAATTTTCTCCAATCCGCTAAAAATGCCTATGCCATGGTCAATATGCGTTACATAATCACCTGGTTTCAGGTTATTTAGTTCTTTAAAGGTCATGGCCTTCTTGGCAGCAAACCTGTCGCGAATCTTATAGTGGTGGTAACGTTCAAAAAACTGATGGTCGGTATAACACGCAATCTTGATTTGGCGGTCTATAAAACCCTGGTGAAGGCTCAAAAGCATTGTTTCGGGTAAACCGTCGGATATTGGAACGTCGCTTTTGCTTATAGATTCGAAAATGCTGAAAATCCGTTCAATTTGCTTTTGGTTATCCGATAAAATGAGGTTGCGGATTCCAAGGGTTTTATTCTCCTGAAGACTTTTTACTATGAGGTCAAAATTTTTGTTGAAAGAAGGTTGCGGTGAGCAATCAAAAGCTATCCTGGTTTTGAAACTTTCATCCCTGCTGGCACTTCCTGTTTCAATCAATTTTGTGCAGGCGAGTTTCAGCACGAAATCCTCAGTATCAACAAAGAGCTCTTTAGGAGTGAGGTGCTTTAAGTCAGGGTGAAGAGTGTGGTAAATGTTCATGGCTTTTTCAAACCCCGCTATCAATTTTTCTTTAATAAGAATAAAATCGTTACACCAAACCACCGTATCCTTTGGCATTGAATCCAAAAGTATTTCACGGGTTTCACCACTTTGTACCAGTTGGGTAATATTGGGCAGTAAGCTAATTCTGTCAAAAGACTTAATCGAAAGTTGCGTTTCAGGGTCGAACTTACGCAGGCTCTCTATCTGATTTCCTACAATCTCCAAACGAAAAGGGTAATCGCTTGAGAAAGAAAAGACGTCAACAATTCCTCCTCGTAACGAGAACTGCCCCGGTTCGACAACAAACTCAGTTCTTTCAAAACCATATTCAATCAGAAATTCCATCAGAAAATCGACAGATATGGGTTCCTTACTGGCAACTACCATCAGGTTTTTTTCGAGCGATTTCTTTGCCACAACACTCTCGCCAATAGCTTCAGGATAGGTTACGACGATTGTTTTTTGCTGAGATGAAGCAAGGTGGCTGACTACTTCTGCCCGCATAAGTACATTGGCGTTGCTTGAGGTAGCAACCTCATAAGGCTTTTTGAATGAAGCCGGAAACAGGAAAATGTTTCTGTTCTCATTGTTCAGAGAATTCTCCTCAAGCAGGTTTTCGATGTCGTTAAAAAAATAGTATGCCGTTTCGCGGTCAGACAAAATGAACAAAAAAGATTTTGAAGCGTGTTTACTCACCGCAGCGGCCAAAACTGCTGCTGCCGACCCCGCTAACCCTTGAAGATATAGCTTGCCAGGCCCTGTAGAATTAATAAATTCAACAAGTCTTTTGCTGTTTTCGTTATTCAAAAATTGCTGAAGTAGCTGCCCTGGTTTCAACGGGTATCCGGTTCAAAAAAAGAAGTGCAAATTTATTTAAACCTTCGGGTATATACAAACGGGTCGAAACTTGCAGGCATTGGGATTTACATTTTCGTTATTTCAAACTGAGTCCGATGCCTTTAGCATTTCGGAAGAATACGTGCGCATGTAATCCTCAGCTTTTTCAACCATTTCCGTTGGCCCCGTAAACAATGGAGCACGTTGATGAAGGCTTTTCGGTTCAAGGGTCATTATCCTTTTAAAACCATCGCTGGCTTTTCCGCCTGCCTGCTCAGCGATAAATGCAATTGGTTTGCACTCGTACAGTAATCTAAGCTTTCCGGAGGGCAATTTGGTAGTTCCCGGATAAATAAATATCCCGCCTTTGATTAGATTGCGGTGAAAATCGGCCACCAGGGAACCGATGTAACGCGAAGTAAAGGGTCGGTTGGTTGCTTTGTCTTCCTCCTGCAGGTATTTTATGTATTTTTTAACCCCATCGGGAAAATACACGTAATATCCTTCGTTTATCGAGTAAATATTACCGCCTTTTGAAAATCGCATATCTGGGTGTGAAAGACAGAATATCCCCACCGAGGGGTCGAGTGTAAAACCGTTGACCCCTTTTCCGGTTGTATAAACCAGCATGGTCGACGAACCGTAAATAATGTAACCGGCGGCTACCTGGTTTACCCCCGGCTGTAGTAAATCTTCGAGGGTTCCGCCACCTGATTCGCTTTTTCTTCGGTAAATAGAGAACAGGGTTCCAATTGAAACATTAGCCTCTATATTGTTGCTGCCATCGAGGGGGTCAAGCGCTACAACATATTTTCCGTGCTCCGAAAAATCATTCTGAAAAGAAATGACTTTTTCATTCTCCTCCGAAGCAATTGCACAGCATTCACCTCCTCCTTTCAGCATTGTAATAAACATTTCGTTGGCAAAAACATCCAGCTTTTTTTGGGTTTCGCCCTGAATGTTTTGTTTCCCAACGCTTCCCAAAATATCAACCAGACCTGCTGCATTTATTTCGCGGTTCACAATTTTGGCAGCAGTGCCAATGTCGTTCAATAACCTGGTAAGCGAACCTTTGGCATGAGGATACTCCGTTTGTCGTTCAATAATAAATTCTGTCAGCGTTTTGATTTTATATCTTGCCACCATATTGAGTTAGTTTTTATATAATCAAAAAAATACAATATTTTCAATTTAGCTTACCGCAAAAGATTTATTTTCAAACTTATGGTTTGTTACATTTAACAAATTTGATGAAATCATAACACGCATGATTAAGTAGCCAGAGTTTGCAGGATGGCCTCGCGAAGCATTGCCAGTGAGGCTACGCAACTTCTGGCAATATTGTTCCGGCGCTGATCACCAAACATGAACATACGGCTTTGCACATGGTTTCTGAATGCAACGGCTATCCATACCATACCTACGGGCTTTGTTACCGAACCTCCATCAGGTCCTGCTATACCACTTGATGCCACACAGAAATCTGAGCCAAGCAACCTGAAACCATTCAATGCCATGCTTTCAACCACCTCTTTACTCACAGCTCCGAATTTGTTAATCAGACTTTGATCCACCCCCAACAGGTCTGTTTTAATGTCATTGCTGTATGCAACAATGGTTCCGCGAAAATACCGGCTGCTGCCCGGCACGCTTACAATTCGGCTGGCAATTTGTCCGCCGGTACAACTTTCGGCAGTTGCCAGGGTATAGCCATTTGCGGCAAGCAACCCCCCCACCACCTGCTCCAAAGTGTCCTGGTCAAAGCCCCAAATATATTGCGGAATCAATTTAATGAGTTTTTGTTCAGCATCAGAAATTGCCTCTTTTAATTTAAACTCATCCTCGCCTGTGGCCGTAAGCCTTAACTTCACAATTCCGGCTGAGGAAAGGTACGCTAATTTAAGCTGGCCAGGCAAGGCTCTTTCCCATTCAGCAATTTTGTCCGACAGAAATGATTCGCCAATTCCATGGGTCAGAATAGTACGGTGAAGTATGTGATATCCTGTAATGAAGCTTTTTAGCTTTGGTATTACCTGGTTTGACATGAGGTTTTTCATTTCAGATGTTACTCCTGGCAAGGCTATGCAGATTTTTTTATCTTTTTCTAACCAGAGACCAGGAGCTGTCCCCATATTATTCCGGAATATTGTGGCCTTTTCGGGAACTTCTGCCTGTTGGCGGTTACGCTCTGAAAGCTCCAGATTGCGTTTGCTGAAAAAATCAACTATATCATTTAGAACCTCTTTGTTGTGCACCATTTCTGAATCGAAGTAAGTACACAAGGCAGCTTTTGTAACATCGTCGCTGGTAGGTCCAAGGCCTCCTGTTATTATTACCAACCGCGAGCGCTGAAAGGATTCATTTAAAGCCCTTATAATCTCTGAATGTTGGTCAGAAACAACCGTTATCTGCATGATGGAAAAGCCTTCTTCAGTCAGGCGTTCGGCTATCCATGAAGCATTTGTGTTCAGTGTTTTGCCACTTAGCAACTCATTACCGATTGTAAGAATTTCTGCATGCATTTTTTCAGGATGTA
>DATIKK010000052.1:0-2448 GCA_035477635.1 Bacteroidales bacterium
TGCAGGCATTTTTCCAGTCAAATACCGGTGGTCTGTGGGATAATGCCAAGAAATTGATTGAGAAAGGATATACAATCAACGGAAAACATCACGATGTTGGCTCCGAAACCCATAAAGCAACGGTTGTTGGCGACACTGTTGGTGACCCCCTGAAAGATACTTCAGGTCCTTCCCTGGATATCTTAATAAAACTCATTGCTACAGTAGCTTTGATATTTGCTACTTCGTTTTATGCTTGATATGAAATACATTGGCGAAAAGCTAAGTTGACCAATTTAGTATTTTGTCATGAAGAAGATACTATTATGTTTCATACAAGTATGAAACTGTAGCTTGTATAGTTAAGCCCTTTCTCCATTAGCCACTGGTAATTCCTTAGATACCAATGGCTAATGGTTTTTTGTTTATAAATATTTGTGTATAATTAGGTGTAATCCCTGACATTTTTACTGCAAAACGCCAGGTATCAGGCTACAATCAGGACGTTCATTTTGCCGACTCAGTTATTACCTCAATGCTATTAAACTTTGCAGGGATATATACCGACTTCTCACGGCAATTTCTGAAATTGATCTGCGCAATCCTTTGAATTCCATAAATGCGGTTTATTACAAAATTCTGTAGTCCTTAGCGGTATGATATGAATATTAGCAATTTCATGCGTTGTGGTAAACAATTGAATTTATTTTCCGTTTAGATGACATTGTTTAAATTTTTATTATTAGTAAAATGATTCTTATGGATAAATTTTTTATTTACTTAATTCCTCTTGCCGGTATTCTGGCATTATTTTTTTCTTACCGGCAGTCTTCCTGGATCTCGCGACAGGATGCCGGAACCAATAAGATGCAGCAGATAGCGGGATTTATCTCTGAAGGTGCAAGGGCATTCATAAAGGCTGAATATAAAATTTTGGCCTTTTTTGTTTTAATAATAGGAGTAGCTCTGGTATTTCTGGTGGACCCGGTAGCCTCATCACCTATGGTTGCCTTCTCGTTTTTGATCGGCGCTTTATCTTCAGCGCTGGCCGGATATATTGGATTACGGATTGCCACAAAGGCCAATGTGCGGACCACCCAAGCCGCACGCACCAGTTTAAATAAAGCCCTTAAGGTGGCATTTGCAGGGGGCAGTGTTATGGGCCTGACCGTTGTGGGCCTTGGGATGTTAGGCCTTGGGATTCTTTTTGTTTTTTATTTAGGAAAATTTGGATACGAGACTGTGGGTTCGGTTACCCGCATCCTGTCAGTAATTACAGGATTTTCGTTTGGAGCCTCTACCATAGCGCTGTTTGCGCGGGTAGGAGGGGGAATATTTACAAAAGCTGCTGATGTTGGATCTGACCTTGTGGGAAAGGTCGAAGCAGGAATTCCCGAAGATCATCCCCTGAATCCGGCTACCATAGCTGATAACGTAGGCGATAATGTGGGCGATGTCGCAGGAATGGGTGCCGACCTGTTTGAGTCATATATCAGTTCAATTGTTGCGGCTATGGTACTTGGAGTGGCCATGATGAGCGCAACAATTACCGACAATTTCAATGGTCTTTCGCCGGTGGTTTTTCCAATGCTTCTGGCAGCCGCAGGTATAATTACTTCAATTGTAGGAACATTTTTCGTCAGGGTGAGAGAGAAGGGCAATCCTCAAAATGCACTTAATAGAGGTCAATTTATATCGGCATTGTTAATGCTTGCCATTACATATTTTCTTGCCCAATGGGCTCTACCCGAGAAAATTGTTTTTATAGATGTTTTGTATGGGGGAATAGAGCGAACTATTACACCCTTAAATGTTTTCTTCAGTGCTGTTACAGGCTTGGTTGCAGGCCTTATAATTGGCTATTCTACCGAATATTTTACAGGGATGGGGTATCTTCCTGTCCGGATTATTGCCAGGCAGTCAACCACAGGCTCTGCAACAAATATTATTTCAGGATTGGGAATTGGCATGTTTTCAACGGTTATCCCCATAGCAGTAATTGCTATAACCATAATGGTTGTATTTAATCTTAGCGGTCTTTATGGAATAGCAATAGCAGCAGTAGGAATGCTTTCAAACCTTGGGATTCAGCTTTCGGTCGATGCTTATGGTCCAATATCTGATAACGCCGGTGGTATTGCCCAAATGGCCAACTTGCCTCCGGAAACAAGAGAAAAAACCGACAAGCTCGATGCAGTTGGAAATACAACCGCAGCCATCGGCAAAGGATTTGCCATCGGCTCGGCTGCTCTGACTGCACTTGCCCTGTTTGGTGCCTATATGACAGCTGCCGGCATAATGCACATTGATGTGTCGCAGGCTGTTGTTATATCAGCACTTTTTATGGGAGCTCTGCTACCTTATATTTTCACCGGCCTTACAATTAAAGCTGTTAGCGATGCCGCGCAATATATGATTGAGGAAGTGCGCAGGCAATTCACTTCAATAGAGCCATTGAAAAATGCACTG
>DATIKK010000053.1:0-18199 GCA_035477635.1 Bacteroidales bacterium
CTACTCTCATTTTCTTTAAACAAAAGGTAAACTGGCTAGAAATTGTTGGAGCCTTCATAAGTGTTTGTGGTGTGGCCTTGTTTTTCATTTAGCAAAAGAAGGTCTATCGCAAATTGGTGAACTTTGCAAATAGAAAGTCAAATAATAAACCTTATATCTTAAAGCTAATTGAAAATGCATGTCAACTGCACGCCTTGAAGCAGATTATCAGGATTAGCGCAAATTCATTTTTATCAATTCATGCAAAGAAAGAAGTTAAAAAGTAAATATAAAGCCATTTGGGCAAAGCAAAATAGAAAAACCCTGGTTCGCAAAGCCATTGTTTACAGCATATGGACAATGGCCGGGTTTTATCTGCTATTTCAACTTTTGGCCCGTGTTGGTTTTTTTGGCGAGGTTCCCGCTACTGAAGATTTGAAAAGTTTCGAAAATCACAACTCCTCAAAAGTCTATGCTGCAGGTGGTGAGATTTTAGGTAAATATTTTATTTATGATCGTACTGCTGTAACGCTCGAAGAGCTTTCACCATGGATTGTTCCGGCCTTGATCAGCACAGAAGATGCGCGCTTTTACCGACATAACGGCACCGACTATTTTAGTCTTGGCCGGGTGTTAATTAAAAACATACTTCTTGGGCAAAGGAGCGCCGGAGGTGGAAGCACAATAACCCGGCAACTGGCAAAGAATCTGTATCCGAGGCAGCGCAGAGGTTTTATCTGGCTTGTTGGCGAGAAAATACGCGAAGGAATTATTGCCTCCAGGCTCGAAAGGGTATATTCTAAGGATGAAATACTGACCCTGTATCTGAATACCGTACCATTTGGCGAAAACATCTTTGGTATTTCTGCCGCATCTCAAAGGTTTTTTAATAAGCACCCTGGTCAACTGGATATTGAAGAAGTTGCAACCCTGATTGGCGCTTTAAAGGCCACTACGGCGTTTAATCCCAGAATCAACCCCGAAGCCTCGCAAGCACGCCGAAATGTTGTAATTGGCCAGTTGGAGCGCTATGGGCACATAACCCCCGAAAAGGCCGATTCTCTCCAATCCCTACCCTTGGTTATTGATTATAACCTGCTGTCGCATGGTCATGGACCGGCAACCTATTTCAGGGAAATGCTCAGGCAGGAACTTAAGGAGATACTTGATGATTACAACAAGCGCAACGGAACTGACCTGAATCTTTATACCAGCGGCCTGCAGATATACACTACCATTGACTATCATCTTCAAATGATAGCTGAACGCGCCTATTCAAGGCAAATGCGGGCGCTTCAGAATTCGGTCGATGAGCATTTCCGAAACACCCGAATGTCGGCTGTAAGGCCACTGTTGAGGCAGCTTGCGCGAAATTCAGACAGGTACGAGTCATTGCGCCATGAAGGAAAGTCTGATGCACAGGCAATGGAGAATTTCAATCAGCCTTCGAATATTTTGTTTTTCGACTGGGACGGCGAAAAAAATCTAAATAAAAGCCCTATGGACTCCATTTTTTCTTCGCAAAAAGTGCTTCACGGAGGGCTGGTTTCCATAAATCCCCGCAATGGTCATGTTTTGGCCTGGGTCGGAGGGAACAACATTCGGTTTTTTCAGTTCGACAATGTATTATCACAAAGGCAGACGGGCTCGGCCTTTAAACCTTTTGTTTATGCAGCGGCGCTTGAAGCCGGGTTAAATCCTTGCCAGTTGACAACAAACGAAAGGCCTGTTTTTGCAAACTACGACAACTGGAGTCCCGAAAATCACGATGGCAATTACGAAGGTTATTACAGCATGCAGGGAGCCCTGACGCATTCGGTGAATACGGTTTCGGCCAGGTATATCGAATTTACTGGTGTTGAACCGGTAATAAACCTTGCCCGGGCGGCAGGCATCAGGGGAAAGCTTCCGGAGTTTCCATCACTTTCTTTGGGAACAGCCGAAACATCGCTTCTTGATCTGACTGCTGCCTTTGCAATATTTCTCAATAACGGTCAGCCTTTAAAACCTTTTTATTTACTCCGGATTGAAGATGCAGGAGGCAATATCATTTTCCGTGGCAGGAATATTCAGAGCGATGAACCGGTAATACACCCGGAAACAAGTTTGATAATGACCCACATGCTCAAAAGTGTGGTAAATTCGGGTACAGCAGTGTCAATCCGGAATTTCGTGGGGTATGAATATGACCTGGCCGGTAAAACCGGAACAACACAAAATAATAGCGACAGTTGGTTTATTGGGTTCACCTCAAACCTTATAACAGGCATATGGGTCGGGCTCGAAAACCCTGCCTTCAACAGTGTGTTTCCTCTGCCTTTCGGAGCTTCGGGCTCGGCCGTACCTATCTGGGGCGATTACCATGCAGGGATACTACGGCATGGCCGTACACGTGAATACATAACCGGCTTCCTGCCCTCGCCCGATTATGAATTGTACGATTTTCTTAACTGCCCGATGTTCCAGAGCGAGCTTCAGCAACCAGGATTATTCGAAAGAATTATGGGTCAGCCAGAAAACAGAACTATTGATTTAGATGATAGTGGCAGGGAAATTCAAAGGAAGAACCGGATAAGGGAGCTAATTGAAAATGCCTTCAGAAAAAGACCCAATAATTAACACAGGGCTAAACCCAGGTATGATGACTTTAAGCAAGTTTAATGTTGCTATTTTACATAAAAAGACGTAGGTTTGTTAATTCGCATAAACAGGCACATGTATTTGGTTTTTAGCAACTTAAAATTGTTGTTATGGAAAGGAATGTATATGAATTGCTTGGCCATCCCCTGGCGATGGGCATTTTTGTTCTAACATTATTTCTGCCCGTAATCGTCGGACTTTTTGCCAGCAGAAGAACAAAGAATCAGGCTGATTTTTTTGTTGGTGGCCGGTCAATGAATGCATTTGTGGTTGGCCTCTCGGCAGTTTCTACAGGACGGTCGGCATGGCTGGTTCTTGGCCTTAGCGGAGTTGCCTACACCTCGGGAGTTGGAGCAGTTTGGGCAATAGTTGGATACATTCTGGTAGAAGCCTGGCAGTTCTATTACCTTGGCAGGCGGCTTCGAAGGCAAAGCCAGAAGTTCAACTCCATTACCCTGCTCGATTATTTTACCTCTCGTTTCAACGACCGTTCAAACCTGCTGCGTATTACAGGAGTATTCATTATAGGGTTGTTTATTACGGCTTACGTGGCAGCCCAGTTCAATGCAGGCTCAAAAGCCCTGTCAACAGCAATGAATTTGTCGGTCGAAGTCTCACTTGCTATTGCAGGCCTACTAATAATGATCTATATGGTCTTGGGAGGTTATGTAGCTGTTGCATTTAATGATGTGCTGAGGGCAATCATCATGCTTGTGGGTTTGGTTACCTTGCCTGTATTTTTAGTTTTTCAAATTGGCGGCTGGGAAGTTTTCTGGGACATGCTGCAACAACTCAGTCCTGCATTGGTCGATCCATGGGCGCTGGGGTTGGGTGTAATAATTGGTTTCGTTGGCATTGGACTTGGTTCGCCGGGTCAGCCGCAAATAGTTGTGCGATACATGTCAATTGCAAAGGAAGAGAATCTTAAGTACAGCGCTATACTTGGAACCTTCTGGAATTTGATGTTGGGGTTGGGAGCTATTTGCATAGGACTTGCTGGCAGGGTACTTGTGCCCGATGTGAATCAACTCCCTGGCTCAGACCCCGAAATGATTTACCTTGCAATGTCGGCTGAGTATTTTGGTCCTGCCATTTATGGCCTGTTGTTAGGCGGAGTTTTTGCGGCGATTTTGTCAACTGCCGATTCGCAATTGCTTGTTGTAGCATCGACATTCGCCTGCGATTTATACGAAAAGGTAATGAAGCCCAAAGCAAGTTTTTCTGAAAAAGAAAGACTGACAATAAGCCGCATTGTGGTTGTTTTAGCCGGAATCATTGCGCTTGTACTTGCATACTTCGCCCAGGAACTGGTGTTCTGGCTGGTGTTATTTGCATGGGGAGGATTGGGCGCTGCCTTTGGTCCATCACTTATCCTTGCGTTGTTTTGGAAAAAAACAACTAAATACGGGGTTTTTGCAGGTATGGTTACCGGTGCGGTTGCAGTAATTGCATGGCGCTTGTGGCTAAGGGAACCAACAGGTGTTTATGAACTTATACCGGCCTTTTTGCTTGGCTGGCTGATGGTGGTGTTAGTAAGTAAAGCAACCAGGGAAAACCCTGATGCGGTTGCTGGTTAGAGTGGTAATTATCACCTTTTTGTTCCAAAGTGGGCTTCTCATCAACCTAATGAGCATAACAATTGCTTTTTAATTTCAGTTGTAAGGCTTAAGATACTGATATCTTCTCCAGGCAAACCGGTGCGATGTTATCATTTTACAATCCTGTAATTTTTATATTCAAAAAAGCGGTAATTAAAGACCTTCTCCAAAGCATAAAGTATCCTGTCTCTTAAACGCATATTTAACCTGTTCTCGTTGATGGTTACCTCCCAAGAAAGGTTATCGATCAAGACCTGCATGACCTCGGGATGAGTGCCTTTAAAGCGTTTAACCGCATCGACATCTTTATAATTGAAACTTTCCAGCAAATTTTCTGTCTTTAAAAGTTGATCGCCACTCATGTATAAAGAAGCAAATTTTCTTTGTTTGGCAATCATTTTGGCAGGTGGCCGTACCCAGCCGTAGTGGAAAATATGCGCATCGACGGTCTTAACATTTAGTTTCCGGCTTTCTATCCTGAATCCCTGAGCGTCGCGGTAGGAACGTATCAGTTTGTTGTTGCGGATTATTCTTATCTCATGCCTGTACCACTGCCGGTTTATTCCGATGTAGTCGAATGTTCCCCAAAAATGCAGGTACTTAAACAACAGCCCCTCCACCCTTTTGTTGTCAAGGTGTTCGGCCATCGCATTGCGAATGGCCGAATAGTCGTTCTCGTGAATCACTTCATCGGCCTGGAGGTAGAGGCACCAGTCAAATTCCTTGTCAATGGCATCCATTGCCTTATTGGTTTCAACAGCTAATACTTGTCCGCCCTGTCGCAGCGAATCGTCCCAAACCGACTCAATGATTTGTATTTTCGGATCGCCAATGGTATGTATAAGTCCGATGGTTTCATCGTCAGAATTTCCAACAAGAACAATCATCCGGTCGCACAATGGAAGAGCCGAACGAATTGATTCAATCACAGGGTAACCGAATTTAACAGCATTCCTAACAAAAGTAAAACCGCAAACCTTCATATCATCAGCAGTTTAAAGCAGTTAATAATAGCTGGACTTTGTACTGGCAATCTCTTCGTATAGCGCCATATACTTTTTTCCGATATTTTCGTCGGTAAATTGGCGGGCGTACTCCAATCCATTCTGCCGCATATTTTGGCGCATTTCGTTATTGTTCAATGCCTTCAATATGGTTTCCTTTATTTCGTCAATATTTGCCGGATCGGCATATAGGGCAGCATGTCCTCCGGCTTCGGCAAAACATCCCCCTTTTGATGTAACTACCGGGGTTCCGGAAAAAAGGGCTTCAACTATTGGAATGCCAAACCCTTCAAACAGCGACATATACACAAATACGGTAGCCGATTTGTACAGGGCGGCCAGTTCAATACTGGTTAAGCCCTTCAGGAAGATAATTTTAGATTCCATCCCGCGGCTCGTAATGTATGCTTTTACTTCTTTTGCATATGGTGTTTCCGAACCGACCACAACAAGCCATGTATCAAGATCCTCAATTGCTTTTACCACACTCAACAGGTTTTTGCGTTGTTCAATGGTGCCTACATTCAGAATGAACGAACCCGGAAGTTTGAATCTGGCCACAACACTAAGCCTGGTTTCTTCATCCATTGGCTGTTGGAAAACCTGCTGGCAACCTTGATATACAACCCGGATTTTGGCAGGATCAACTTTATAAAAGTCAATAATATCCTGGCGTGTTTGTTTGCTGATGGCCACCACCAGGTCGGCGTTTTTTACGGCATATCCGGTCTTTTTGCGGTAAATCCAAGCATCAATTGCAGTATAGAATTGCGGAAAACGCAGAAATATCAGGTCATGAACCGTAACCACCGATTTAATCCCGGTTCTGCTGATCCCAACGGGAAGCTCGGCCGATAATCCATGATAAAGGTCAATTTTGTCTTTCTTCAGGTCGTAAAGAATCCCGTACTGCCTCCATAGGTTATAAAAAAACCGCCAGAAACGCCCGTTTGGCATACGCTCGGTAACCCAATTAAAGTTGGCGTTAAATAAATTTGATTTTCCCGGCTTGGGGTTGTATAAAAAATAATGATTTGTGGGAAATATGCTGCCCAGGATTCTGATAAGGTCGCGGCCGTAATTACCCAGCCCGGTTCGATTGTGAAAAACCCGCTTTGCATCAAAACCAATGTTCATATCAAATTGACCCGGTAATTTGAAAAAAAATCATTAATGCATCCCCCGTATGAGGACTGGCAACAAAGTTATTCCAAAAGGAGTTCCGGAGGATTTTAGGTTTAAAATAATTACTGAAATACTTGTTTACCTCGCATTATTTCAAAATTTTTCCTGTTTCCGGGACTGGAAATTGGGGTAGTTTTGTAAAGCAATTATAAATGGCGCATTTTTGACAAGCTGATTGAAGCACATTTTAAAAAAAGAGCATTTAAGCTATGGCCCAAGACCCAACTCCCTGGTATGAGGAACTTTTTGCTAATTACGGCAGGAGCTATGACAAAGAGATTTTCACTTCTGGTACAATTGGCGAATGCGATTTTATCGAAAAGGAGATCGCTTTTAATAAAAGCCTGAAAATAATGGATGTAGGTTGCGGAACTGGCAGGCATGCCATTGAGCTTGCTAAACGCGGGTACAGCGTTACCGGGATTGACCTTTCGGAATCACAACTGCAGGCGGCCCGTCAAAAAGCCAAAAACTTAGAATTATCAATTGACTTTCTAAAAATGGATGCCCGCCATCTGCCATTCGACAATGAATTCGACCTGGTGATCATGATTTGCGAGGGAGGTTTTCCTTTGATGGAAACCGATGAAATGAATTTCATGATACTCCAGGGTATTTCAAAAGCGCTTAAAAACAGCGGAAAACTGATTTTTACCACGTTGAACGGCTTGTTTCCCTTGTTTCATTCGGTTGAAGAGTTTCATAAAAAAACTGCTGGCGAAGAAGGCGCAAGTTACCATAATAGTTCTTTCGATCTGATGACCTTCCGCGACCATAACATTACCCGGTTTACCGACGACGATGGCAACGAAAAGGAGCTGCATTGCAACGAACGCTACTATGTCCCTTCAGAAATCACATGGATGCTCAAGTCGCTGAAATTTAACAAAATTGACATTTTCGGAGCCAGGCTGGGCGCCTTCAGTCGCCAGGATAGTCTTTCGCACAAGGATTTTGAGATGCTTGTAATAGCCTCGAAATTGAATGGATAATTGACTGCTTACCCCTGTCAAAAAACCAAAACATGTTGCTCAAATGGGTACCTTTGCCGGTGGTTTCAAGAGGTGAACGATGAAAAATAAATCAGAGATAAAACACTTAATTGAAAATGCCTGGGAAAACAGGCAAATGCTTGCCGACAATGATGTTCAACGGGCGATAAACGAAGTGGTAAGCCTTCTGGACCTGGGACAACTTAGGGTAGCGGCCAAAAACAACAGCCAATGGGAAGTCATTGACTGGGTAAAAAAGGCTGTTATCCTGTATTTTCCGATCAGGCAAATGGAAACCCTTGAAGTTGGTCCGATGGAATTTCATGATAAAATTCCGTTGAAAAAGGGTTTTAAGGAACTTGGCGTTAGAGTGGTGCCCCATGCCCTTGCCCGCAGAGGAGCCTATCTTGCGCCTGGGGTAATACTTATGCCGTCGTATGTGAATATTGGCGCCTACGTTGACTCAGGTACTATGGTCGATACCTGGGCAACCGTAGGGAGCTGCGCCCAGATCGGAAAAAATGTGCATCTGAGCGGTGGCGTGGGAATAGGAGGAGTTCTGGAACCCGTTCAGGCATCACCCGTAATTATTGAGGATAACTGCTTCATTGGTTCGCGATGCATAGTGGTGGAAGGCGTTAGAATTGAAGAAGAAGCAGTACTCGGGGCAAATGTGGTACTTACCGCCTCTACTCGTATCATAGACGTAAGCAAATCTAAGGCTGTGGAATATGTAGGAAGGGTTCCGGCACGCTCGGTGGTCATTCCGGGAAGTATTCCAAAAACGTTTCCTGCAGGAGTGTTTAATGTGCCTTGCGCGATCATTATCGGGCAACGGAATGAAAGTACCGACAAAAAAACCAGCCTTAACGACGCCTTGCGACAATACAGTGTTTCGGTTTAACCAATAGGTTATCCTTTGTTTCAGGAACCAAGTCTTTCTTGTCGCCGCATCATAACCCCAAATATGGTTGCAAAAAACAAAAAGAAAGTGATTGACTCCTGAAAGTCGAGTAAATCTTCACCTGCCATTGCACTTAGAAAGATAGCAAGCATAAGGTTAAATGGCAGGTACCTACATGCGCCCGATTTCTTTATAAAAATGATTATCAGGAAAGCAACTGCCACAAACCCTGCCGCCCCGATGGTGATCAGGTACAACAGGTATTGGTTGTGGGGTTTGATATTACGGAGTTGCCATTGGGAATTTATTTTTTCAAGCCCAAAATTTACTGCCTGGTGTACTTCGCCTTTACCCCACCCAAGTACAGGTTTTTCTGAAAAAGCCGCAAGGGCTGCTTTCCAGAGTTCGATGCGCTGAGCAAAAGAAAACCTTTCGGGGTTGCCGGTTCTTTTGTATTCCTTTAATTCCCAGAAGGTTTGATGAATCCTCACAATAAGTGTTGGCCAGCGGGTGTGGAGGTAGTTAGGCACTCCATTTTCTATCGCTCTTATTTCGAATTCATAAAGCGCCTCAAGTCCTTCGCTGTCTTTTCGCAAACCACGGGAGGTCATGTACCTGTATATAGCGCCTTTAAGCGGGTTAATACCTTTAAGGTCGGGCCCGTCGAAGCCCAAAATGCTCCGCTGATTCCAGGCATGACGGAGTTCGTCTTCTGCAATAAACCAAAAAACAAGGTGGCCGTTTTCCCTTTGCAGGTTTTCAAACTCGTGCCAGTATGGGTTTCCTTCTCGCGTAAGTTCCTGTCCGGTTATCAATGGCGTTGGAGCCCTGTAGAAAACAGGACGGGCAACAAAATGCAGAATTCCGGCAGTGAATCCCGCTAAAAGAAACAGCACAAAAACGGCTATGATCTTCTTTATGAAAGTTGAGCGCACAGCGAGCAATTTCCTCACGGCAAGGAAAACAATCGCCGCGCTAAAAGAAATAAATGCGGTAAGCCATCCGGAAAAAAACATAAATGCGACCAGCAAAAATGCTGCCACCCAGGAAAAAACCCTGAAAGCAGGCTTGCTTTCCGATGTATAAGCCAGCCAGGGTATCAGAAAAATGGCCATAACGAGTTGAATGCTGAACCTGATGTGCGGAATAAAAGGCGAAAGGGCGCTCCGGCTTGCCTCCATATTGCCGGCGAAGAGCGCTAACCCGACAGCCGCCGTAACAAGAACGGAAAATGCAAAAACGAAAAGAATTGAATAAATCCGCTCCTTCGCAAGAGGTCTGCTGCTTGCTATTAGTAAAGGCAGGGAAAAGAACGGAACCTTATCGACCATCGAAAGCCATAGCCTTTCCAAAGGATCTGAAGTCCATAACATGCCTACCCCGAAAACCAGGAAAACAAGCATCAGATAAACGGCATGCCGGTTCCCGGAAAACCTTGAGCGTTTCTCCCTGAAACGTCCCTCCAAAAGCCAGTTTACAGCCATTATAATTTGCACAACGCTCAACATATTCCTCGAAACAGGGAGAAACAACGCAAGCAGAAGCAGGCAGATAAAAAATATATATTCGTGTGCTGACTCGTTGTCATGTTTATGTAGAATGGCCGTGAGATTCATTTAAAGATTTTTTTTCAAATTTAGTCTAATACCTGCATCTGCATGAATTAATTATTCCTATTGGTACAAGCAAGTCGAAGAAAAAGACAACGACAGACGACAATGAAAGTTTCACTGCATAAAGACAAAGAAGAAAAATGGAAAACGCCGACACGCTGTCTGGCAAATTTGGCTGCCCCCAACTCACTGCCAACCGCTTCGCATCCAAAAAAGCCTTCATTTTACCTTCGCACAAAAGACGGAGTAATATTGATGAAACTTCTATTTATTTCAGTATTTTTGCAATATTATGAAAGATATTTTCAAAACAGAATCTATTATAAATGAAGTATTTGGAAACAAGGTTGAACTTTTTCCAAGTGTTAATGAATTATTTGAATTAGAATTAGCACATTTAGAGTACAAGAGCTTATCAAAGGAACAACTTTTAGAAAGAACAGCTTATATAAAGTCTGTTGACAATAAGTTCTCAAATCACTACTTATTATATTCAAACAATTCAGAGAAAATACATGCTGACAGGTCGTCAGCAACTCAAGCATATTTTGAAGAAGGACAATTTTCTACAGGATATGCCACGCATGGTTTATTTCCATATCGCGGGAAGTTTCATCCTCAACTAATAAAGGGATTAATTAACATTTTGAACATACAAAATGGAGATACCATTTTAGACCCGATGGCTGGCAGTGGTACAACAAATATTGAAGCAGCTCTAATGGGAATTAATTCCATAGCGATTGATGTTAGTCCATTTTGTCAATTCATGATTAAAACAAAATATGAAGCACTGACTATTGACTTGAAATTATTAGAACAGGCAAAAATCGAAAACCAGAAATTTTTTAATTTTTTCAAGCAAGGAGATGTTTTAAACAGAATTACTAAAATTGGCGATACTAATAAAATCAAAATTTACAACCTTGCATTCTTGGCATTCTTAGACGCTTTAGGTTACTCAAAAAGAGTTGTAAAATCAAATCACGAACAATTATTTGATAAAGTTTTACCGAGATATATTGAAACTGTAAAATCATTTTTATCTAACCAGTATTTTGACCAGGATAAAATTGGCAGCATGGATGTTTTATCAAATTCGGATGCTTTGAACATTAAACTCGACAATAATTCTGTTGATTCTGTGATTACATCACCACCCTATTCATTTGCAATTGACTATGTTGAGAATGATAAAGACCAATTAGAATTCTTAGGTTATGATACAAATGAATTAAAAAACAGGTTAATAGGTCTGAAAGGGAAAACCAAAAACCAAAAACTAGAAAACTATTTTGCAGACATGGATACTTTTTGTTTGCAAGTTTCTGAGGTTTTGAAAAAAGGAAAATATTTCGTTTTGATAATTGGCTCGAATACCAATCAGACTGGTGGAATCAGACTAGAAGAAACGGTAATAAATTCAGCAGAGAAGGTTGATATGCCTTTAGTAAAAAGCATTTTGAAACCTATCAAAGGAATGAGAAACACAATGAAAGAAGAATATGTGCTAATTTTTGAAAAACAATAACATGGCAAAAAGCGTTGACGATAAATTTTCCACTGTAATCCAGAAAAATACATTTTATTTCTTCAACTCAAAGTTTGAAGAAAATTACGAAGGTTATATCAATTCATTAAAAGAAACTCTCTTAATCGTTAAAAACAAGGTTGAAACCGAAGGGTTAAAAAAAGAAATTTTTGAATGGTTATTAACTGATAAGGAGAACGGGCTAAGAGCATTATTGGCTTTAACAGGTTTTTCAAATGAGTACTTAAAAAGACTAACGACAATAATTCGCATAGTTGACAATCCTGAACTAAACAAACTTGTTTTTAAAGAAAAATGGTACAATGAGAAAAGTCCAGATAATATTCAAGAGTGGTCTGACAGCACAATATTAAAACATATACAAAAAAATGAATATTTTAGGAAAGGACTTGTTAATATTTTCTTTGAAGGAGCATCAATACCGTTTTTGGCTAATACAATCCCACTTTTTGAGTTAAAAAAGTTAAGCATTTCCAAGTTAAAGTTCGAAATTTCTGAACTAATTGACACTCTCATTCGCTATAAAGAAAAAGGCAGTTATTCTGGCAAGAAAGAAAACAACCCAGAAACTGTTGTTGCCGAAATATTAGACAAGCTTGGTATTCAATTTGAAACTGGTGATTTAAGTGAACTTATCACTAATGCTCCTGACAACAAGAGAACAATGGATTTTATAATTCCAAACAAAAAGAATCCCACTATAATTGCGGAGAGCTCATTCCTGGCAACAACATCGTCCGGTCAAGGAGATAAATCGAAAACTGAAATTTCTATTGATACTCTAATAAAAGAACATTATCCGAGAGCAATTTTCATTGGTTTTGTTGATGGAATAGGTTGGTATGTCAGAAAGGGAGATTTGAAAAGAATGGTAACAGCTTATGAAGATGTTTTTACTTTTCATAAGGACGAATTAAAACGGTTTGAAAAACTTATTATTGAAATTTTCAAAAAATGATTGAAAAATACTTAGATAAAATCCACAATGGAGATTGTCTAGAATTGTTTAAGAACATTCCTGATAATTCGGTTGATGTTACTTTTGCTGACCCTCCATTTAATTTAAAAAAGAATTATACAAGCTATGGAGATGGCCTTGAATTTCAAGAGTATCTGGATTGGTGCGAAAAGTGGATTTCAGAAATGGTCAGAGTAACAAAACCAACCGGTTCTGTTTTTCTACATAACATTCCAAAATGGTTAACCTACTATGCTACCTATTTAAACAAATTTGCAAATTTCAAGCATTGGATATCTTGGGATGCTCCAACAGCACCAATGGGTAAATCCTTACAACCTTCACATTATGGGATTCTATTCTATACAAAAGAGGCAAAAGGAGCAAAAATCTATGAACTAAGACATCCACATAAACGGGATAGAAAACATGGTTTTTTATGGAAAGATTATGGTGGAAAAAAAGACCAGCTGCATCCATTTGGACCATTGGTTTCTGATGTTTGGACTGATATTCACAGGATAAAACATAATACTAAAAGAGACCCACACCCTTGTCAATTACCTATTCATTTAATGGACAGATTAATTTTGATGACTACTGATGAAAATGATATTATTCTTGATCCATTTTCAGGTACGGGTACGACAGCTATTTCAGCGAAAAGACTTGGAAGAAAATATATAGGTTTCGAATTGGATGAGAAATATGTCGAAATATCTCAACAAAAGCTTGAAAGGACAGACCCTAATTGTAAATTAGGTGAAAGTTGGGTGAGTTTTTATCTGAATGATATTGTTACAATTAGAAATAATGACTGGAATAATCTTTCAAAATACTTTTCAATACCGAAGCCAATAAGAAATATTGACTTTGAACGAGCAAAATTGATTGATAAAAAATTATTGCCGAAAGAACTTGATTTTGAGAACAATGGAATTGAAAACAAAAAAGAGACAACTGA
The DNA here is from genome assembly GCA_035477635.1 of Bacteroidales bacterium. Lineage (GTDB taxonomy): Bacteria > Bacteroidota > Bacteroidia > Bacteroidales > UBA7960 > UBA7960. The sequence goes on from DATIKK010000053.1 coordinate 13,390, forward strand.
AAAGCCATTAAAAACAAATGTGAGGAAAATCATCGAGATTGAAATCCCTGCGTTAGATGAAGCACATTTGCAGGTCGCACCAGCCACTCTAAAAACAAAACATGCAAAAGAGCTTGCTTTTCCGAGCGCCCAGACTGAATTATTTGCAGAATAAAAATGAAGTCAAAATAATGAAAGTAAGGAACGGCCAACTTGTAATGCTTGCTAAAAGCAAGCTGGAAGTTCAGTGGTATTAAAAGGGTATTGCATCTATTATAATTGATCACAGGTTGCCAGCTTTGTACCTCAATATGACCCCCAGATACTAGTCCGATACATAGGAATTAGGATTTCTTTATGGCAGTTGTGCGCACAGCAAGCAATTCCCTCACGGCAATTGTTAAGTAATCAAATGATTTGCTGTAAATTTGCATATGCAATTATCCATTCAATCTTGCAGAAAGGTTTTGCATGGAGTTTATTGTGTTTAAATGGAAGAAGAAATACATAGGGCGATTGAGGTGCTTAAAAAAGGTGGTTTAATAATATACCCGACCGATACGGTATGGGGTATCGGGTGCGATGCGACCAACTACGATGCCGTGAAGAAACTCAGCCAACTTAAAGGAGGTGTTGGCCAAAGGTCGTTTATTATTCTGGTAGAATCTTTGGAAAAATTAAAAAATTACGTTTCTAAAATTCCCGATACCGTTCATGACCTAATCGAAAACATAAAGGAACCGATAACCGTTGTTTATCCCGGCGCCATGAACCTGGCCAAAAACGTAATGGCTAATGACAATACTGTTGCCGTAAGGATTCCCAGGAACGAATTTTGTCAGCGGTTACTGGCTGATTTCGGCAAACCAATCACTTCATCCACGGCCAGGTTAGAGGGCGACCCTCTTCCGGTTTCTTTCAGCAAAATTCCAACAGCCATTTTAACCGGGGTTGACTATGTTGTAAAGTTCGGGCAACATTTTCTTTTCAGGTCAAAACAATCGGTTATAGTGTGCATCAACGACGGAGGTGAAATTCAAATTCTGAGGAATTAATCGCTTGGTAAAAAATGTTGATCATCCGGTTTTCAGGCTTATTTCGGATATTGCTACCGAAAAGGACTGGCCTGTTTTTGTGGTGGGTGGATGGGTGCGTGACCAGCTACTTAAACGCCAGTCGAAAGACATTGACATAGTAGTTGTTGGCAATGGAATTGAGTTAGCCACCCAGGTAGCTTCTGCAGGGGGTAAAGAAGGTAGCCTGACAATTTTTAAAAACTTTGGCACTGCCAGGCTCCGCTGGGGCAGGTTTGAATTAGAATTTGTAGGGGCAAGAAAGGAATCCTACCGCCTTGATTCTAGAAAACCTATAGTGGAAGATGGTACGCTTCAGGATGATTTTAGCCGGCGCGATTTTACCATCAACGCAATGGCAATCAGCCTTAACAAGGATAATTATGGCACTGTGGTTGATCCATTCAACGGGTTAAATGACCTTCAAAATAAAATAATCAGAACGCCCCTCGATCCTGATATTACTTTTTCTGACGACCCCCTTCGTATGATGCGGGCTTTGCGGTTTTCTGCCCAACTCGGTTTTTCACACGATCCGGAAGTCTTTGCCTCCATACGCCGAAATTCACATCGCATAGAAATAGTATCGGTCGAACGGATAATTGACGAGTTCAACAAAATAATGCTCACAAGCCAGCCAGGAAATGCCCTGTTGATGGTTCACGAATCGGGACTGTTGCAACACTTTTTCCCGGAGTTGGAAGCCCTTAAAGGAGTCGAACAGAACCGGGGCGCATCACACAAGGATAACCTGCTTCATACTTTTCAAGTTCTGGATAATCTTTCCAAAAACTCCGACAATCTTTGGCTGCGCTGGGCTGCCCTATTGCACGATATAGCTAAGCCACTTACAAAAAAGTTTCAGCCCGACATCGGATGGACTTTTCACGGGCACGAATTTTCAGGAGCAAAAATGATTCCTCAGATTTTTTCCAGACTGAAACTGCCTCTCAACGACAGGATGAAATATGTAAAAAAGCTTGTAATGTTGCACATGAGGCCCATAGTGCTCACCGAAAGCATTGTAACTGATTCTGCAATCAGGAGGTTGCTTTTCGATGCCGGAGATGATATTGACGACCTCATGCTTTTGTGTGAGGCCGACATAACATCGGCAAACCCCGCCAAGGTTAAAAAATTTCTGAAAAACTTTGCTTTGGTTCGCAAAAAACTTCATTCAATTGAAGAAAAAGACCGGCTGCGAAACTGGCAGCCTCCCGTTTCGGGTGATGATATAATGCAAATTTTCGGACTTAAACCCTGCGCAAAAGTTGGAATAATAAAATCAACCATCCGCGAAGCCATTCTCGAAGGAATTATTCCCAACGAACGACAGGCCGCAATGGAGTTGATGCTTGAAGAAGGAAAAAAATTGGGATTGATACCTGTGTCATTTGCAAATTAATTAATTTTGCTTCAAAATTAACCCTTGATACCAGTTACCGTAGATTTATGCACACTTACCGCTTTAAGTTTACGTTTGAGGATCAGACAGAATTTGTCAGAGAATTCGAGATAAGGTCAGGGCAAACCTTTGAGGATTTTCATTTTGCCATTGTCGAAAACCTTGGTCTTGACAAATCTATGCTCTCCTCTTTTTTCATAACCGACAACCGTTTCCGGAAAAAGCGCGAAATATCACTCATCGACATGAACTCCGACGAAAGGCCTGATGACCTTGGAGAAAATCCTGGTGAGAAAATGTTGGTAATGAAAGATGCCCATATCAACGACTTCATTGAAGATCCCCATCAAAAAATGATTTACGTTTACGACTACCTCAATTACTTTACGTTTTACCTTGAGTTGATAAAGATCGACAAGACCAAATCTGGGCAATCGTACCCCCGGGTGGTTAAGACCATTGGTGATGTTCCCAAAGAACTTACCTCGAAGGTTCATCAGCTTTCCAGTCCGGATCTTGGCCAGGAACTAGGATTCGATGATGACCTGGTTGACCCTGAAGATCTTAAATCTCTTGAAGACACCGAATTCCTCGATGAAGAGGAAGCCGGGAGTTTCGATGACTTCGGCGAGGACAAATACTGAAAACGGCAATACGCTTGTGATTGTTACCGGCCCGACAGGGATCGGTAAAACAGAGTTGTGCCTGGAAATTGCCCGCAAACTTGGGGCCGAAATCGTTTCGGCTGATGCCCGTCAGTTTTACCGAGAATTGAAAATTGGGACAGCCGTGCCCACTCCTGCCCAGTTAAATGAGGTAAAGCACCACTTCATCGGGCACCTTTCAATACACGATTACTACAACGTTTCGATATTTGAACAACAGGTCATTGAACTGATAAACAGCCTTTTTGCAAAAAACCCTTACGTTTTGCTTTGTGGCGGGTCAGGGCTATATATTGACGCCGTGTGCAAAGGATTGGATGATCTACCCACCGTTTGTCCTGAAACCCGAGCATGGGTGGAGAAGGTTTACCGCACACAAGGCCTGGAGAAACTCAGGTTGTGGTTAAAAAAAGTTGATCCCATTTATTACACTCAGGTCGATTTGGCTAACCCAAACCGTATTATCCGCGCCATAGAGGTTTTCCAGAGTACAGGCATCCCTATGTCGCAATTGCGAACCAGCCTTCCCAAGGAGCGGCCTTTCATGATCAAAACCATAATTCTTGAAAGGCCAAGAATGGAATTGTTCGAGCGCATCAACAATAGGGTTGACCAAATGGTTGCGGATGGACTTATTGAAGAAGCTGTTTCACTGTTCAGATGGAAAAACCTGAATGCACTTAATACTGTAGGATACCAGGAACTATTCGATTGGTTGTCAGGGAAATACTCCCTGCCAAACGCACTTGAAAAAATCAAAACCAATACAAGACGGTATGCGAAAAGGCAAATTACCTGGTTTAAGAAGTATCATGACGCTCTAAGGGTAAATCCCGACCGGATTGATGCCATCATGGAGTATATCCGCGGTTGTAGCCCATAGTAGGACGACACACTACCAAAGCTTTTATAGTGCTTTAAGGCGATAAATGAATTAGATAATTGAAATGGCAAGATTATCTTTGACAATGTGAAACAAAAAACCCGGCTTCATCACCAGCAAAAAAACTGGGAGAGGAATCACCGGGACTACAATGCAAAGATAATACATTTATGGACAACAAAGCAATAGTTGAAAGAATAATTTCGAAAGAAAGGCTTGAACCCTACTTGAATTACCACAAGAATGACCTTTCTAAAGCAATTGCTCATTATAAAAGCAACATACTTATATCTGAATCTTTTTACCCATTACTAGCTGTATTAGAAATTGGCTTAAGAAATTCTATTGACTATCAACTGACTAAAAGATTTTACGGTAAAGAATGGTATGACAATAAGGAATTTGTAAAAATTGCGACCAGATTTCAAATTGACAGAATATCACAAGCAAGAACGAATATCTACTCCGAAAAGAAGGAAATAACACCAGCAAGAATAATTTCAGAACTTTCATTTGGTTTTTGGACATCATTGTTTGATGCGAAATTCGAAATGACTTTATGGAAAAACTTGAGATTAGCATTTCCAAATTGCCCAAAAAACATTAGAAAAAGAAAGACAATGAGTTCCAAATTTAACGGGATTAGAAAATTAAGAAATAGAATCACTATCATCCGACTAAATTACAATTTCATCCATTTAGCTCTCTAATCGACTGATTATCAATTGATGAATTTTGTTCGTCATCAAGCACCCCCCCCTAAAAATTTAAGAGTAATTGTATTGATGGTGGTGATTCGGTTGCT
>DATIKK010000054.1:0-24653 GCA_035477635.1 Bacteroidales bacterium
ATAAAGGTTTTCAGCTCTTTCTTACCGGCAACTTCTCTAACCTCTATGGACATGGATCATATATTTGTGGCAATCAGCATGCAAAATAAGCAAGGTTTTGTTAATTATTTAAATATTTGGAACAATCTTTCGCCCGTGATATTCATTTATATTTGGCAAAAGGGATTTCAGGCCTGAAATGTTCTCGTGGGTCACACCACCTGCAGCGATAATGGCTATTTCCGGTAAGGCATGTTGCGAGAGATTATTTAAGGTTTTTATGGCATCTGAAGCGAATTTTTCTCCGCCCGAGGTAAGCAACCTGTCAACTCCGGTTACTTTTAAATCATAAATGGCGGATTCAAGGTTGGTACATTCGTCGAAAGCTTTATGAAAGGTAACTTGTAAAGGACGGGCAAGTTCCAACAGTTCGCCGGTGCGGTCAACATCAATCCTCTTTTCAGGTGTAAGCAGCCCAAGCACAATTCCATGACTACCTAAATCCTTAAGTGTTCTTATGGTGTTTTTCATTAAGGTAAATTCCTGTGCCTTATATTCAAAATTTCCACCCCGAGGCCTTACCATGACCATTAACGGGATTTTAATTTTCGATAACAGCCTCTCCACCAGATAAAAAGAAGGGGTTATGCCGCCAATGTCGAGCCGTCCGCATAACTCTATGCGATTGGCTCCATTTTCTTCTGCAGCTAAGGTTTGTTCGTAAGTTTCGACGCAAGCCTCGAGAATTATACCAGCCATAATCTAAATACTGTCATTATCAACCAAAATCATGATGGATCTTGAAGGTACCAATGTTTTTTCAAAAACCGGTTTATCATATCCTTGGCTTGATACACCGTTTTCGTTTATCTGAAATTTTGTAGCAACAATCCTCCAAGTGTCCTCTGGCAATTCAACTTCAACTTCAGTGCAAGCGGCATTATAAAATACCATGATTTTTTTCCACTTGTCGCCGTTAGCATTATTCGCAAGAAGAAACCCAACCACAAGGGGGTTGTCGATATCTAAGAAGCTTAGATGCTTTTGAATTAATGCAACCGAAGTCATCCTGAAAGCCGGATGATTTTTTCTCAGATTAATAAGTTCGCTATAGAACCTGAAAACTTCATAATATTTGGCTTTGTTTGACCAATCTATTTGGTTAATGGCATCAGGAAGATTGTAACTATTGTGTTCGCCTGATTTTGTCCGTACTATTTCCTCGCCGGCATGCAAAAATGGAATTCCCTGTGAGGTTAGTACAATGCCGTTGGCGAGTTTTTGAATATCCAGTTTCTCACTTTCGTTGCAGTTTTTACAGGTCGAATTAATTATATCCCATAACACAGGATTATCGTGGCATGTAACATAGGATATGGTTTTCAGGGGAGAATCGGAGTAGGGCGACTTTGAATAATTTACCTGTTGGTAATAGACTTGTGGATGCTTTGTTGCTGCGACAACGCCAAATTTTACAGACTCCTTCAAATTCTTGTTGCCGGTCATAAATCCGGGATTTCCATTTTGAAAAGCGTTTCCGCGGATTCCATCGCGGATCTCATCGCTAAACACAGCAATTCCGTCAAGTTTTCGCAGGTTATTTTTAGTTGCCCGCCGGTGCGGCTCAAGGGGCGTATCGCCCGCTACCCACCCTTCTCCATAAATTAATATTTTAGGATTAATTCTGTCAAGCTCAAGTCGTACCTGATTCATAGTTTCGCTATCCAGGAGGCCCATAAGGTCGAAGCGAAAGCCGTCAATATGGTACTCAGTTGCCCAAAATTTTACAGAGTCAACAATAAATTTTTGCACCATCGGCTTTTCAGAAGCAATTTCATTGCCGCAGCCCGAGCCATTTGCAAGCGAACCATCTGGCAATTTTCTGAAAAAATATCCTGGAACTAATTGCTCAAACGGGGATACTGAAGCGTCGTACATGTGGTTATAAACAACATCCATAATTACTCCCAACCCGGCTTTATGCAATGCCTGAACCATTTGTTTAAACTCCCTTATCCTTACTCTTCCGTCGAAAGGATCGGTAGCATACCACCCGTCGGGAACATTTAAATTCTTTGGATCGTAGCCCCAGTTGTATTGATGAAAATCAGGGCGAGACTCATCAACGGTAAAAAAGTCGAAAACCGGCAGCAGGTGCACATGAGTAACGCCCAATTCGAGCAAGTGACCTATACCAGTTGCAAATCCTTCAGGACTTTTTGTACCCCTTTCGGTAAAGGCCAGATACTTTCCCGGGTATTTTGACCCCGAACTTGGATGAATGCTGAAATCACGCACATGAACCTCCCACAAAACAATGTCGTTAAAGTTTTCAAAATGTGGCCGCATGTCATGTTCCCATCCTTCGGGGTTTGTCTCTGCAAAATCAATAATCATACCCCTGTTGCCATTAACTCCAACGGCTTTGACATAGGTATCTGGAACCTCATGTTTCCATTCATTGCCGATAAGGGCCTGGAAGGTGTAATAAAAGTTTATCAGGTTGCCTTCAAGTGAAAGTGTCCAGGTACCTTGTCGACTCTTGTTCATGTCGTATGTACCCAAAGGAATACCATCGTAACCTTTTTCATATATTTTTATCACAACTGCCTTAGCGTTAGGTGACCAAATACGAAACATTGTCCTTTCAGGGGTCCAGGATACTCCAAGGTTGTCGCCACTGTAAAAGGGAAAAGATTCCTCCTGGTCAGAAATTGCCCTGCTGTTGGCAAGCATTTGTGCAAAAGTTATGATTGGGTAAAGTTTTGGTTCGTTCTCTGCAAGTGTCAAAGATGCAAAAATAGTGTTTTTAAGTTCGGACTTAATAATCAAGCGCTGCAAAAACTTTCGGAAAACCAGCCTTCTCTCCCAAAAGCGATATGCAATTACATTTCTTATCAAAATGTTTTACATAAAAACATAATAAATTTAAAAAAAAATAATTAGATTCAATAGAAATCATCTTTGTATTTTTAATATATTTGTAAATAAGATTACAACCTTCCATTTTAAAACCTGAAGTCATTAAACGAGCATGATTCGCAAATCACAAATACGGATGAAACGAAGTTAAGCGAAGCTAAAATTCACCATGCGAGTCTGTTTTAAGCGAGCCCTTCGGGGTTCATCCGACCTTAAACTTAAAATTATTTACTGATGAAAAAGCTGATTGTAACGGCACTTTGTGCTTTTTCGCTACTGATCGGACAACCAGTAGCTGCCCAACAGGACGAAATCCTTTTTAGAAGGTATATCACGTCTTCTGGTTTTCACGGTCTTTTTTATGGTATAGCATTTTCTATTGTAGCTGACCTTGAAGGCCCCGCTGCAGTAGGTTTACCAGTATTAACAGCAGGTACATCTGTTTTGATTCCTTTGCTAACAACACCAAGAATTACCACTAATTCCCTAATTCTAAGCAACCACGGCAGGACAATGGGTTGGTTTCACGGTTTTGCCCTCTCAGCTCTTATTCTTGGAGAAGAAATCGATGTGGAGGATAATGAAAAGATTATGATCGCCTCCGGAGCTATTTCCAGCATAGGTTTAGGAGTGGTTGGCAATATACTGGGAAGGAACCGGCCATGGGAAGAAGGCCAGGCAGCCCTTTATGCCCATTATGGAATGTTATTTCCATTTGCAGGTTTTTCAGCCAGCCTGGCCTTTGTTGACGATTTGAGGCTTGCCTCTGGCATAACGCTTCTTTCCGGAGCCGGCGGCTATTTCCTGGCGAACCAGATTTACAGGATAAATCCTCACACAAGGGGCGATGTAAGAGCTATCCGTACCCTTTCCCTGCTAAATGCTGGTCTTGCCTATGGTATTCTTATAGATCAGTTGGAAGATGATCTATTAGGGGAAGATGAATTTGAGAGGTCTGACCTTATAATTCCTGCCTTGGGCGCTGTTGCCGGTACAACCATAGGGCACTTCTGGCTTAGAAATACAAGGCTTACAACCAGGCAGGGAAATATCAGCGCATTTGCAGCAACCGGAGGAGCAGTACTGGGGCTTGGCCTTGCCCTGATGACAGGTGCAGATGAGATATGGCCCTATTACACCTTCCCTTATGCATTAGGAATGGGCGCTTTCGGTCTGGCGGTTGAGAGATTCAGAAGCGCCAATATGGCTGCAGAAATTGCGCCCGATAGAGGGAATTCCAATGTGTCGTATAGCTTTATGCCGCTGAACCTTGCATTCAACCAAATGCTGGCAGAAAACGGACCCCTTACCCCAAAGGAAATGAGGTATCTTCAACCATTTGTTTCTGTGTCTTTCAGGTTTTAGTAAAAGGAATTTAATCCCGATTACCAAAACTTTTCTAATTTAGCGGGCATTTAGCAAGACACCCATGCCAAAAATTTCGGACAAAGGGTATTTAATGCCCGAAAGCCCTATAAGAAAGTTAGTTCCCTACGCCGAACAGGCAAAAAAGAGGGGAACAACTGTGTTTCACCTCAATATTGGACAACCTGACATCCCAACACCTGCATGCATGATCGAGGCCATGCATAAGTTGGATTTGAAGGTTATTGAATACAGCCACTCGGCAGGGATTCTCTCGCTCCGCGAAAGCATGTGCCGCTATTACGATAAACATGGCATAAAGGTAAAACCGGATGAAATTATTGTAGGAGCAGGGGCTTCCGAAGCAATTTTGTTTGCATTTCAAACATGCCTGAATCCAGGCGACGAAATTATTGTTCCTGAACCCTTTTATGCAAACTACCATGGATTTGCCACAAGTGCAGGAGTTAAAATAAAGCCCATTATCTCGAAAATAGAAAGTGGTTTTGCCCTGCCTCCAATCAGCGATTTTGAGAAAGCGATAAGCCCGGCAACAAAGGCTATACTTATTTGTAACCCAAACAATCCGACAGGTTATCTTTATTCGAGAGAAGAATTGGAAGTGCTGCGGAAAATAGTACTGAAAAATGATTTGTTTTTGTTTGCCGATGAGGTTTACCGTGAATTCTGTTATGACGGGACTACTCATTTTTCGGTTATGAACCTGGAAGGTTTAGAAGAGCATGTAGTTTTGTTTGATTCTGTATCGAAACGTTACAGCGCTTGTGGCGTTCGCATCGGGGCTTTGATTTCGCGAAATAAACTGGTAATGAGCACATCGCTTAAATTTGCTCAGGCGAGGCTTAGCCCCCCTACCCTTGGACAAATTGCGGCAGAAGCTGCCGTGGCCACCCCCGACAGTTATTTTACTGAAGTAATTGAAGAATACAAGTCCCGACGCGATACCATTGTTGAAGGAATAAACAAAATTCCCGGAGCGCTGTGCCCGAACCCTAAAGGGGCTTTTTATGTTACGGCACGCTTCCCGATTGACAACAGCGACAGATTTTGCCAATGGTTGCTTGAATCTTTTCATTATAACAACCAAACGGTAATGCTAGCGCCAGCAACAGGTTTTTATTCAACCTCGGGAGGAGGTCTCGATGAAGTGCGAATAAGCTATGTTTTGAATGTCGAAAATCTTAAAAAAGCGGTTAAGATTCTGGAAGAAGCCCTTAGGGTGTATCCCGGCAGAACTACCTGAGGTCGATTTATTGGGAACCGGTAAGTAATTTTTCCCTAAGGAATTTTCCAGTGTGGGAGTTTTGACAACTTATGAGATTTTCGGGGGTGCCTTCGAATACAAGGTATCCGCCCTCATCGCCACCCTCCGGACCCAGGTCGATAACCCAGTCGGCGCATTTTATCACATCGGGATTATGTTCAATGACAACCATCGAATGTCCCTGATCGATCAAAACATTTAAAGCCTCCATGAGCTTGTTAATGTCGTGAAAATGCAATCCGGTGGTTGGTTCGTCGAATATAAACAAGGTTTTAGATGAAGTAGCACCCCGGGCAAGGAACGATGCCAGTTTAAGCCGCTGGGCTTCACCACCGCTAAGTGTTGACGAAGGTTGTCCAAGGCGCACATAACCTAACCCCACATCTGCAAGAGGACGCAACCGGGTAGCGATTTTTTTACACTGAATGCAGTTTTTTTTAGCATTTTCGAAGAATTGCATAGCGTCGGAAACCGTCATGTCAAGAATCCCGGTAATGGTTTCACCCTGGAAAGTTACATCCAGTATTTCTTCACGAAAACGCCTGCCTTTGCAACTGTCGCACAAAAGGGTAATGTCGGCCATAAACTGCATTTCGATCTTAACGAATCCTTCGCCTTCGCATTCGGGACATCGTCCATTGTCAACGTTGAAAGAAAAAAATCCGGGAGTGTAGCCTCGAGTTTTGGCAAGTGGTTGTTCGGCAAAAAGAGTGCGGATATCGTCATAAACCTTAAGATAGGTTACCGGATTTGAGCGCGACGACCTTCCTATTGGATTCTGATCGATATATTCAATTTCGGAAATGCTATTTATATCTCCGTCAAGAGCATCGAACTGGCCGGTTTTTTCGCCATATCCTCCATAGATTTTTTTAAGGGAAGGATAAAGAATGGATTTTACCAACGAGGACTTTCCTGATCCGCTTACACCTGTAATTACTGTCATGATCTTCAGGGGTATTTTCACATCAAAACCCTTGAGATTGTTCTGCCTCACTCCTTTGAGGCCTATAAACTCTTTCCATCGGCGACGAGTGGCTGGAACCTGAACCTTTAACCTTCCGGCCAGATATGAGCTGGTAAGACTATCATTACATTTAAATAAATCTTTGAATGAACCCTGGAAAATAATCTCACCACCCTGGCTGCCTGCTAACGGTCCAATATCAATTACCTGATCGGCCACCTTCATGATAGCCTCGTCGTGCTCTACCACAATTACTGTATTGCCTTGGTCGCGAAGTTTTTGGAGTATTCCAATCAGCTTGTGAGTATCACGCTGATGCAACCCTATGCTTGGTTCGTCGAGTATGTACATTGAGCCTACCAGGCTGCTTCCGAGCGAGGTAGCCAGATTTATGCGCTGCGACTCGCCACCCGAAAGCGTGTTTGAAAGGCGGTTAAGGGTAAGATAGCCAAGACCGACATCATTAAGATAAGTTAGCCGGTTGTTTATTTCAATAAGTAATCGACGGGCAATATCGCGTTCAGCTCGATCGAGGGTAATGGTCTGAAAAAATTCGTACAGGCGGTCGATTGGCGTTAATACCAATTCCGAAATTGTTTTGCCTGCTACTTTAACGTAATTGGCGTCTTTTCGAAGTCGGGTACCCTGGCAATCGGGGCAGTTCCTTTTTCCCCTGTAACGTGAGAGCATAACTCGGTATTGAATTTTGTAGGTGTTCTCTTCCACCATTTTAAAAAATTCATTCAAACCATTAAAGAATTGGTTACCTGTCCAAAGCAGTTCTTTTTGCTCATTCGAAAGCTGGCTGTAGGGTTTATGGATAGGAAAATCAAATTTATAGGCATTTTTTAACAACTGCTCGTTCCACTGTCCCATTTTTTCGCCTTTCCAACAAACAACAGCACCTTCAAAAATGCTCAGGGCTTTATTGGGAATTACAAGGTCGGGGTCAATGCCTATGACGCTTCCGAAACCTTCGCATAACCTGCAAGCACCATATGGGTTGTTGAACGAAAACAGGTTTACTGAAGGTTCTTCGAAAGTAATCTCATCGAGCTCGAACCGGTTGCTGAAATACATCTGGCGCCATTCACCCTGGTATTCATTATTTATCTCACATTCTCCATTACCCTCATACAAAGCTATTTGCACCGAATCAGCTACTCTTTGCGCGAAATCGCTGCCGTCTTTGTTCACAGTAAACCTATCAATTACTATACATGGTTTTTTACGGGCCGACAGTGTGCCTGGAGTCTCCAATAATTCGTCGATCCGTTTTATCTCGCTATTGAACATAACCCTTGAAAAACCCTGCTGCAACAAGACCTGGAACTGTTGTGGAATTGTTCGACCGGGTTTGAGGGTGATAGGGGCCAAAATCATAGTCCGGGTATTTTCGGGCATGCTCATGACTTGTTCTACTACATCTGTTACCGAATGCCTTACGACCTGATTGCCCGAAATTGGCGAGTAAGTTTTTCCGATACGGGCAAAAAGTAATTTCAGGTAATCGTAAACTTCGGTCGAAGTTCCAACTGTTGAGCGGGGGTTACGGCTTAAAACCTTTTGCTCTATGGCAATAGCTGGGGAAATGCCTTGAATGTAATCGACCTCCGGTTTGTGCATCCGGCCAAGAAACTGCCTGGCATACGAGCTAAGGCTCTCGACATATCGCCTTTGACCCTCCGAATAGAGGGTATCAAATGCCAGGGATGATTTGCCCGAACCTGATAAGCCGGTTATAACAACCAGGCTGTTGCGTTTCAATGCAACATCTACGTTTTTTAAATTATGTACCCTGGCGCCTTTAATTATGATGTATTCCCTTGGGTTGAGATTCACGTTAGCATTCAGGCTCATTTGGATCATAAAATTAACCGCCGCAAAGGTAGTATTTTAAATTGCCTCTTCCCCCTGACATACTTATTGCAATTTAATTGGAAGTACATGACAGACTAAAAAATCTGATTGGTTTTTATTTGTACCTTGCGCCCGTTTTATTAAATACATTCAATTATCTAACATGAACACTTAATTATCTACTATTATGATGAAGGAGAATTTGACAGAGTTTATCAGCACCAGCATCCGGAAAAACTGGGAATTGGAATCGATGACTGATTACAAAGGCGAAAGTCTGACTTTCAAAGAGGTAGGAAATAGAATAGCCCGCCTGCATGCCATTTTCGAAACATTAGGTATCCAGCGGGGGAACAAAGTTGCCCTCCTGGGGAAAAATTCCGCCAATTGGGGAGTAACATTTTTAGGCACTATTACATATGGGGCTGTTATTGTTCCAATTCTTCCGGATTTCAAACCAAATGATATCCATCATATTGTAAATCATTCGGAGTCGGTATTGTTGATTGCAGCCGACCATATTTTCGAAAATCTTGAGATGACCCAAATGAAAAAGGTCAAAATGGCAATCTCTCTCCAGGATTTTTCTATCCTGAGCAATGGGAATTTGCCGGATGGAGCGAAACTCTTTGATAGGGCAAGTAAGGCGTTCAAAGAAAAATACCCCAATGGATTGGTTCCTGAAAACATTAACTACGACCCCATACCAAACGGCGAATTGGCTGAGATTAGTTACACTTCAGGCACCACTGGTTTCACCAAAGGGGTCATGATTCACCATAACAGCTTAGTAGCCAACGTTGTATATGCTAACAACAACATGCCTCTTGAGCCTGGCGATAAAATTGTGTCGTTTTTGCCATTGGCCCATACTTATGGGTGTGCGTTTGAGTTTTTATGGCCTTTTACTCTTGGCTGTCATATTACATTTCTTACTAAAACCCCGTCGCCTCAAATTATTCTTGAAGCATTTAAAAAAATAAGACCCCGCCTGGTATTATCAGTACCCTTGGTAATTGAGAAAATTTACAAAAAGCAATTACTTCCGGTAATCAGCAAACCAGCCATTAAGGTTTTGTTGCATGCCCCTGTGATAAATCAGGTAATTAAGAAAAAAATACGGTCAAAGCTCATTGACGTGTTTGGAGGTAATTTTCACGAAGTGGTTATCGGTGGTGCAGCCCTAAACCAGGATGTGGAACGATTCCTCAATAAGATTGGATTTCCTTTTTCGATAGGCTACGGAATGACTGAGTGCGGCCCGCTTATAAGTTATGCTCAATGGGATCGTACAAAGTTAGGTTCGGCCGGTAAGTTGGTTGACTCCCTTGAAGTAAAAATAGATAGCCCCGACCCCTACAATACAGTAGGAGAAATTATGGTAAGGGGTGAAAATGTCATGCTTGGATATTTTAAAAACGAAGAGGCTACTGCAGCAGCGCTCGATAAAGATGGTTGGTTGCATACAGGCGACCTGGGCCTGATCGACAAGGATAATTTTATTTATATAAAAGGCCGGAGCAAAAGCATGATTCTTGGGTCTTCAGGGCAGAACATCTATCCCGAAGAAATTGAAGCCCGTTACAATAACTTGCCTTACATACAGGAGACGCTCGTTATAGAAAAAAACCAGCAGTTGATTATCCTGGTATATCCCGATATGGATGCGGTTGACAAGAACCATGTTTCAGAAATACAGCTCCAGGAAATATTGGAAGGATACCGAAAACAACTTAACAGCGAAATGCCGGCCTTTATGGGCGTTTCAAAATGCAGGATTGTAGCCGAGGAGTTTGAAAAAACACCTAAAAAAAGCATCAAACGCTATTTATATACCCTTGAGGATTAAACAATTAATCTGCACCTTTAAAAGGGTAAAGCCTGAGGAGGGCTTTACCCTTTTTGCGTAAAACACCTGTTTGTTTACAGTAAATTCTATATGTTTTTTTTTTAATCTGTAGCTAATTTTATTGCCTTGAATTATTGAATCGGTATTTTGAATGGTGGTAGTTTATGAATTATAATCTATATTTGCTACCTGTGGTTAAAAGAAAATTGTTCAACTCAGAAGGAAGGATCAATTATCGAAAAAAAGTTTACCCTTGTTTATTTTTTAAGGAGGCAACACAATGGTGAACGACCGCATTATCAGCGACCAGGATTTAGTTAGCCTGTTCGTCAATGGCGACCACATCGCCCTGGAAAAATTAGTTAAAAGACATCAGCAAAAAGTCTTTTCCTACATTTTTATGATAGTAAAAGACAAACATCTTTCCGAGGACCTTTTTCAGGACACTTTCATCAAGGTCATTAACACTTTGAAATCGGGTTCATACAATGAGGAAGGAAAATTTCTCCCCTGGGTGATGCGCATTGCCCATAACCTCATTATCGATTTTTTCCGCAAAACAAAGCGAATGCCTTTTTTCGAAACTAACGAAGAAAAAGACCTTTTCGAAACCTTGAGAGTTTACGAAGAAAATGTAGAAGACAAAATGATTGTTTCACAAATTCACAATGACGTAAGGCAATTAATTGAATGTCTTCCCGAAGAGCAAAAAGAGGTTTTGAAAATGCGGCATTATATGAACATGAGTTTCAAGGACATTGCATCCCAAACCAATGTTAGCATTAATACGGCTCTGGGTCGTATGCGCTATGCCCTTATCAACCTGCGAAAAATTGTTAATGAGAAGGAAATTATCCTTACAAGGTAGGTGAAAAAACAGATTCTAATTACCGGGTCATGCCCGGTTTTTTTGTTTGGTTAAAATTCCTAGCGATTAACCTGCATTTGCGCTAATTTTGCCGAAAATTTCTTCCGTATGACCATCCTTGAAAATCACTCCCTAAAACGGCTGAATACCTTTGGAATTGATGCATGGTGCAGGTATTTTGCTGAGGTTTCGTCGGTCGAGCAGCTAAAATACCTATTAGGGAAGTATCCTCCGGCAGAGTATCAACATTTGATATTGGGCGGAGGGAGCAATATTCTTTTTACCGGCAATTTTGAGGGATTGGTTGTCAAAATCAGCAATAAAGGTGTATGGGTAACATTTGAAAACGAACATGAAGTTGTTGTAAAGGCTGCTGCTGGCGAAGAATGGGACAAGTTTGTTGAACATTGTGTTTCAGAGGGCTGGAGTGGTCTTGAAAACTTGTCGCTAATACCCGGACAGGTCGGTAGTAGTCCTATTCAGAATATTGGGGCATATGGCGTTGAGTTAAAAGACATTTTTGAGTGCTTGGAGGCTTACGATAAAACAAGCCAGGAAATAAAAACCTTTGTCAAGTCAGAATGTCGCTTTGAGTACCGCAGCAGTATTTTTAAAAATGAGGCCCGGGGGCGGTATGTCATTTTAACGGTAAGTTTCCGTCTAAAAAAGGTAAACCATTGCCTTAGGCTTGAATATGAAGCGGTTTCGTCGGTGCTGAAAAAAATGGGAAAATCCAAACCCTCCATAGCAGATGTACGAGAGGCAGTTTGCTCAATAAGAAGGGCAAAACTTCCTGATCCCGCTGTTGTACATAATGCCGGAAGTTTTTTTAAAAACCCTGTTATCGACAGTCAAACCTACCAGGAACTTAGCCAAAAGCATAAAGGTCTGGTGGCATTTCTTGAAAACAAAAACTATAAACTCTCGGCAGGATGGTTAATTGAAAAAGCCGGCTGGAAAGGTTACCGGGAGGGCGACGCTGGTATTCATCCACTCCACGCACTGGTGCTTGTAAATTACGGCAAAGCAACGGGTATGGAAATATTGAATCTGTCGGATCGAATAAAAAGGTCGGTGCTGCAGCAATTTGGAGTGGACTTGGAGGGCGAAGTAAATATTCATTAATGGGTTTAAGCCATTCAAAATGTTAATTTTTTTTGAGACCGTTCAATTTTTTACGAAATTTGATCGTATTTTCTTTAAAGTGAATAGATCTGATCGTTAATTTTACTGGTTGAAGGCTTAAAACCCTAAAAAACAATTTATGCAAATGAAAATACCCGGTATAATTCCAACCAATTTCCTTAGAGGCGAATATTTAAGGATGCACGAAAGAACCGTGTTAAAGCGCATTGAACGTTTCGGGGCGATTATCGTCTTTTTGCTGATGATTATCAGGATGTGGCTTGGTACTGAAATAAACGGGATCCTATTGAGTGCTCTGGTAATTTTTTCAATCGGATACATGTGGTCAGGATTCTTTCTGTTTTCGAGGGTCTCCCTCCGCGATCTTGCAACCCCAAAATCAAGAAGTCAGGTGTCGCCATTTATGGTTGTATCAAGTATTGTTATGGGCTTTATTTATTCTTTTTGCACATTGGCGGTTATTTACGGCATATTCTTTTACTCCGGAATGAATTTCATGCTCAGTCTGGCTTTCTTTTTTATCCTTGCATCGACTTCAATAACAATTGCATATCATTGGCTTAATAAAGCTGACAGGCCACTTTTACGGCAATATTACAAGAGATCAGCCGTAATGGGCATTCTCTGTCTTGCCTTGTGGGTAATTCCGGTTGACACAAAACTGCAATTTCTTTTCCGCGAACACCCGGAATTTATAGAAGCCTACAAAGCTTATCGCGAAAATCCTGACAATCCGGTTGTGCACGAGCGCCTCCGTTCTGCAAGAAGTTACTTCAGGTAAGGTTCCTACCTTTATTTAGTTAAAAATCCGGTGAAGGAAAGGAGGCTGTTTTCTTTTGAAGAGATTGGTAATATTATTACGAAAAAGCCTGGCAAAATACAAATCCAGCAATCTCAGTTAAGTTGCAATGCAGAGATAAAACCTCGTATTTTACTTTCGAGCAAATCAATTTCGGAATCAAAGTTAGAGGCATCGCTCAAAAGCGCTTTTACACCAAAATAAAATTTTATTTTAGGTTCGGTGCCAGAAGGCCTCATGGATATTTTACTTCCGTCTTCAAGAAAAAACTGAATAACATCTGCTGTGGGAAGCTTAATAGTGGTTATCTGACCAGTCAGAATATTTTTACTTACCGATTTCTCAAAATCCTTTATTTCAACAACCTTTGTTCCATTAATGACTGAGGGAGGGTTGTTCCTGAAATTCTGCATCATTGCTTTTATTTCCTCCAGGCCTGATTTTCCCTTTCGGGTAATATTGACCAGTCGTTCGAGATACAGTCCATGCTCAAGATAAAGATCAATAAGCATATGATAAAGAGATTTGCCGTTTTGCCTGGCCCATGCAGCAGCCTCTGCCACAAAACAACACGAAATAATTGCATCTTTGTCGCGCACAAAATCTCCCACCAGGTAGCCATAACTTTCCTCTCCACCTGCAATAAATGCTTTTTGACCTTCGAGACTGCGCATTATCTCGGCTATGTATTTAAAACCTGTGAGAACATCGAAACACTCAACCCCGTATTTCGAGGCCACTGCCTTTAAGAGTTCGCTTGTTACAATAGTTTTCACAATATATTCTTTGCCAGTCAACATCCCCTTATCATGCCACCGCTGCAACAGGTAAGCTATTATAATCGCAGCCGTCTGATTTCCATTCAACAAAACATACTCTCCTTTAAGGTTTTTCACTGCAACTCCTACCCTATCGGCATCGGGATCCGTTGCCATTACCAGGTCTGCATCTACCTTACGGGCAATATCGAGAGCCATTTTCAGGGCTGCCGGCTCTTCGGGGTTAGGCGAGTTAACCGTTGGAAAATTACCATTGACTTCGTCCTGTTCAGGAACATTAAAAACATTTTCGAAACCAAAAGTTTTAAGGGCTTGAGGCGCCAACCTTACAGCCGAACCGTGGATGGGAGTAAATACTATTTTCAAATCACTGTGAAGTCTATTGTTTTCTGGCGACAACGAGTAGGATTTCATCCGGTCAAGATACTTTTGGTCAATTTCTTTTCCGAGCACCTCAACCTTTTCTTCAATACGGTTAAAGCGAACCTGTTCAATACCTTTAATTTTCCGTACTTCAAGCGTCACATTCTTATCATGTGGCAGAACCAACTGGCCTCCATCATTCCAATACACTTTGTAGCCATTGTATTCGGGTGGATTATGCGAAGCAGTAATTACTATTCCACCCTGACATCCTAATTCCCTTACAGCAAAACTTAGCAATGGGGTGGGTCGCAACTCGTCAAACATATAAACCTTTATTCCGTTTGCCGAAAAAACAGATGCAGCAACCTCGGCAAAGTACCGGCTGTTGTTCCGGCAATCGTAAGCAATGGCAACAGCTATTTCAGGTAATTCCGGAAAAGACTTAAACAAGTAGTTTGCAAGTCCCTGGGTTGCCATCCCAACTGTATATTGGTTCATCCGGTTAGTACCGGGACCCATGATTCCGCGCAAACCGCCGGTTCCGAATTCAAGATCGCAATAAAAGGATTCGGTAAGCCCATCAGGGTCGTTTTCAATCATTTTTTTTACCTGAATCCGGGTTGATTCATCAAAGGCTAATCCAAGCCATTTTTGCGCTCTTTCCAGTATGGCTGTGTCAACGGTCTTCATGGAAAGGTGTTAAATAAATTAATGCGGTGGGTAAACCAGCCTGCAAAAAAGTGAATTCTGACTTTGGCGTTATTTCTAAATTCCTGGTACCCAGAACAGGACTCGAACCTGCACGTTGTTACCAACACTAGTCCCTGAAACTAGCGCGTCTACCAATTCCGCCATCTGGGCAAATGAAATGAGCAATAATAAAATCGAATGATTTTTATTTGGTGCCCAGGACAAGACTCGAACTTGCACGACCTTGCGATCACTACCCCCTCAAAGTAGCGTGTCTACCAATTTCACCACCTGGGCAAAAAGTTTGGCAAAACTACTAAATTCTTTAAAACTCCCAACAAAAACTTAAGTTGTTTCACTATTTTTATGCTGCTTTTTGGTTGGTTTAACAATGCTTTATGAGCCTCTTTTGCGTTATATTTTTTGAGGAACATAACGGTTGTTTTGGTAAATAACTCGAAAATCTTATTTTCCTTTGCAGTATATTATTGCCTATCCTTCAAGGATTGTTGAAAAGAAATTAATATGGAAGAATTCTTAGACGATGATCCGTTCAAGTCGCGTGCAGTTATTGAAATGCTGACCGTTGCAAATGAATATTGCATGTTTTTCGAGAGCGCAGAAAAATATTCAGCAGATGAAATTCTTTTCTATTTTCAGCGAATAGCTCCTTTGCTTTACCTTAAAGGAAGTCTTTTGCCTATGGTTGAAAACTCAGATGAGGGTTTCGCCGACCGTTATGTTACTGAAGAGCAGTGGGAGGGAATTTTCAAAACGTTAAGAGATAAACTTGGAATCTCGGCAAGGTATTATTTGCATAACCAAAACTTCGATACGGTAGAAGCTAACCTGTCCGAAGACATTGCCGACCTTTACCAGGATTTGAAGGATTTTGTGATGCAGTATCAGAAGAACACCCTTGATGCCAGGCAAAAGGCTGTCGTTCAGTTGAAAAGTCTGTTTCCTGGTCGCTGGGGCATGATTCTTGTTAATGCCATGATGGCCGTTCACCGGAATTTGTACCATGATAGTTTAGATCCGGCCATTTCTGAAACTGACAATGGCTGGTATTGATATTAGTAAGAGCTTTAGCTTGCAAATTTTTCTTTAGTTCAAAGTGTAAAATCTTAAAATAATAAGGATATGATCAGGAAGGTTTTCTTTTCTATTTCTCTGATGGTTTTTGCGTGCATAGTTTCCTTTGGGGCAACTGGTTACCGCATTCAGGTAAATATTTCGGGTCTTGACCAGGGCAATGTGCTCCTTGCCTATCATTTTGGCGATCGACAGTTTTTGCAGGATACCGCCCACATTGAAAAACCAGGTGTGTTTGTCTTTGAGGGGCAAAACCGGCTTGATCCGGGTATTTATCTGATTGTTGCTCCCGGCAACGAGTTTTTCGAAATTATTGTTGACCAAAACCAGCATTTTACAATCACAACCATCGCAAATCAATTTCTTGAAAAAACCCGGTTTTATCAATCGCCCGAAAATGAGGCGTTTTTTGAGTATATGAGGTTTATAAGAGGGGCGGGTGAAAAAGCCGCAGCCATAAACGAAGAACTTGGCAGAGAAGGCACCACAATGGAACGAAGCCAGGCATTAAACGAAGAATTGAAGCAGTTGAACGCGAGTGTAATTCTTCAACAAGAAGCCTATATCAAACGATTTCCTGATGGCCTTTTCAGCAAGGTACTTCTGGCACAGCGCGAACCACAGATGCCCGATCCACCGCTTACAAAAGCCGATGGTACTCCCGACCAGGTGGCCATGTATCAATTGTACAAATCCAGGTTTTGGGACAATATCGATTTTGTGGACGAACGCTTGCTGCGAACACCGGTTTATTATAACCGCCTCAACACGTTTTTTACTAATGTGGTCGTTCAGATACCTGACAGCATCATAGTTGAGGCCGACCGGCTCATCGAAAAAACCCGCGTAAACGACGACATGTTCAGGTACACCATTTGGTTTATTACCAGTCATTTTGAAAGATCGCAGATCATGGGACATGATGCTGTGTTTGTGCATATGATAGAAAGATACTACATGACTGGAGAAGCCACATGGGTTAGCCAGGAAAACCTCAGGCAGCTAACCGATAGAGCTATGAGTTTAAAACCCCTTCTGATTGGAAAAGTTGCACCTGATATTAATATGTTCCTTCCCGATCAGACCAACAAAAGGCTTCACCAGGTGAATGCCAGGTTTACCGTTTTATATTTCTGGGACTCTGAATGCAGCCATTGTAAGCGCGTTACGCCACAATTACAACAAATGGCCGAACGGTTTAGGGATAAAGGTTTGCTTGTTTTTGCAGTAAATACCGAGACCGACCGCAGCCTTTGGCTCAATGCGTTAGAAACTTACGGTATTCAGAACTGGATTAACGTTAACGATATTCATAACCTGTCGGGGTACCGCGAGAGGTATGATGTTTATAGTGTGCCAACCCTTTACCTGCTCGATGGTGACAAGCGTATTCTGGCAAAGAGGATTACCGTTGATCAGATGGCCGAAATTATACAACACGAGCTAAACCGAGCTGCCGAAACAAATTAGCGATGTTCTGGCCGGAGGAGATCGCTAACGGTTTTAACCGGGTTAAAAGTAATAAGAGGTACCTCAACAAACAAGGTAATCCAACTGGCCATAGCTCCATTCCAAAGACCAGGAAGTTCAAGCGCCTTGATGGTTTCTCCGTTCTTTGTTTTCTGGCTTATAAACCCGGTTTGTGTGTCAATATATGACATTAGGTTGAATTTGCGGCCTCTAAAATCCTTCAGCGAACATACCAGATCTACCGGGTTGAAGTGGGTGGAAACCGAAAAAATGGCCTTTTGAGCAGGTTCCTGCATATTGATTTGCGCAGCTTCAATAATTTGCAAAGTGTTTTGACCGCTAACAGGATCTTTGACCCAAAACGGTCCACCACCTGGTTCTCCAAGGTTTTTAACCATACCGCATACTCTTATAGGACGGTTCAAAAAATTGAAAAGACTCTTTCGGCATTCTTCAAGATTTCCCTTTATTCCATCAGGATCAAGGTTCAGATTTTTAAGTGCAAAATCATAAACCTTGCTGCAGGTATCATCGTCAAACGGACAATTTTCGATAATGTTGAGCCATTCGAATACCTCTTGCTGCACTTTGAGAAGTAAGCCCCCGAGCGCCTTCTTATACAAATATGTTTCCTGCTTTTTGTGATCCGGCACTACGTTATCGATATTTTTAATAAATACCAGGTCGCAGTCAAGATCGTTGAGATTGGCTATCAGGGCGCCATGCCCTCCTGGCCTGAAAAGCAGGCGGCCATCAGCTTCTCTGTAAAGTTCGTTGTTAAGATCAACAGCCACAGTATCAGTTGATGGTTTTTGCAACGAAAAAGTAACCCTGTATTTGACCCCAAACTCATTCTCATAATAGGGCGCTTTTTTCTTAATCAGATTTTCAAAATCAGCAAGGTGTTCAGGTGATACCGTAAAATGAATTTTAACCATCCCGCTGGCATCACGTGCATAATATGCTCCCTCAATAAGGTGTTCCTCAAGTGCTGTCCGGCAATATTCAACATACTTGTGAAAAGGTATCAAACCTTTAGGCTTTGAAGAATACCCCAGACCAATGTCGTTCAATAAATAATCGAGCAATGTTAAAAAATCGCCTTTCCCGTATAATTGATTTACATTCAGACCGGCCATATCAAGAGCCTGTGTCAGATCATCCCAAAAGGCAAAATTCTTAAACTCTTCGTAAAATTGCCTGGCGGCCTCATTTTTGTTAATGAGTTCAGAAAATGTTGCTCCGCCTTTCAGTTCATTGTACCATAAAACCGGCTCCATAAACATGCGGGATGCAACTCCGCTGGCCGGGACAAATTTGAAAAGGTCTCTGGCAGGCGCCACCTTCCTGAACAATGCAGCATACTCGATTGCTTCCTCCCGGGCGAGAAGGATAACACCGTCCCCCGGAGATGCAGGACGCGATAACCTGACTGGAGGAATTCCCTTTCTGAACAGGGTTAATTGGGCTTCAATAGTTTCTGGCCCTATACCTCTTTCATTTAATTGCCTTAAATCTAACTCACGATTCATGATTCAATAATTTAAGGATTTATAGCTATTCGCCAAAAACTGCCTCCCCTTTTCGGGCCTACTTCTTTTTTTAAGGAGATTTATCCCTGATCAGCATCAGGATGGCCGAATGTGGCAAAATGATGTACTTTTCGTTATTAAATTCAATATCGATACCTCCTTCCTGGAGATAAACAGCAAGGTCGCCTTCCTGAGCTTGCAATGAAATGTAGTGGGTCTTTTCGGTACTCTCCCTCCAAGGCTCATCGGCCTCCTGTGCTGCTGGCACAGGGTAACCAGGCCCGCATTTAATAACATAACCCCACTGAACTCGTCTCTTTTCTTCAACCCCAGGCGGCAGATAAAGACCTCCTTTTGTTTTCTCCGAACCTGTGCGTGGCATTATAAGCACCCTGTCGCCTACCATTATAAACTTATCCAGGTCCTGACCTTCAATTTTAAGCAGCATACCAATTTACTATTTCAACAAAGTTATGATATTATTACATTCTGGGTTATTTTGCTAATTTTGAAACAACAAATTTTCATCCGGAAATCTATGATCACTATGAAAAAAAAAACTTTTCTCCTAATAACATTCAGCCTGATTTTGTCGGCCTGCAAAGTACAGCAGCCCATTGGAGTGTATCCTCTAAACTCAACCATTCCGGCTGAATACCAGCAGGGAACGTTTTATTCGCTTCCTCGTACGGTAATAACCATTGATGTTACTGTGGATCGGATACAGCAAATTCCTGGCCCCTTTGTAAATTTTGCCGGCAGATTCCTGGGCCTTCAAAATGTAATAAGGCAAAATGAGACAAGCTACCGGATTTCGGAGATCAGACTAAATAGTTTTACAGAGCCTGACCCTGAGCATTTTTACTTTGTATCTATTCCAACCGAGAATCTTACTCAAAATCCTTTCTACCTGTCGCTAAACCAGGCAGGCTTGATTCAAAGCCTTAATATTCCTGTAAGTCAGGCTCAGATATTGACCGCTGAAGGCGAAACCCGGCAATTGGTTACCACTGGAGGCAACGATACATTTAACCATTTTATCGATTTTAATCTCCAGGAGAGAATCGACACCATATTAGAGAGGGTGCAGATTGACACTCTGCTGGTTACCCGGCAAACACTTCGCAGAAGCATGGTTGAAAAAACACCCGAAGCCCGGGCGAGAGAAGTTGCAGAGCACATTTTGCGTATTCGCGACAAGCGATTTGCCGTTATTACTGGATATGCAGAATTAACGTATTCGAAAGAAGCCCTTGAGTATATGTACACCGAATTGGGCACATTAGAGGATGCGTACCTTGAGTTGTTCAAAGGTTTAACCTCAATACAGCAGATGCAATTCAGATACACGTTTGTTCCATCCATTAATAACCAAAACGAAGCCTTTACCTTGTTTTATTTCAGCGAGCGTGATGGAGTTATAAGGGAGCCGCGCAGGGAAGCGCTGCCGGTTACTATTTCAACCTTAAGCAATGAAGCAACTGCCACGGTTTCGCAGTTTATCCGACAGACCTTCGAAACACAGGAACCTCCTTTTGGCTTTGTTTACCGAATTCCGGAGTATGCTCAGGTTTATATCAGGACAGGGCCAACACTAAGGGCAAGTTCCCGCCTCCTTATAAATCAGTTTGGAGTAATTGCCACCTTGCCAATGCAAAATGCAGAGATCGAATTTCACCCCGGTACAGGCTCAATAAAAAGTATAGGAAACGCCAGAGAAAAGCGCGATTAAGGTTAATTAATGAAGGAGGTTACGAATCGGAAACAAAAACATAATTAACGGAATTTAATTAATTATTTTCGGATGAAATACATAATTATTACCGGAGCCAGCAGGGGATTGGGAGAGGGTTTAGCCCTGGCCTTGCTTGAAGAAAATAACCATTTGATATGTGTTTCGCGTACCCACAATGAACAGTTACAGAAAATTGCAGATACAAAAAACTGCCGGGTTACCCAGATACTTTTCGATCTGTTTTTTACAGAAGACTTGCCATTGCTGGTTAACAAGATTTTTGAAAATATCATGATTGATGAGGCTCAGGGAGTTTATCTTGTGAACAATGCAGGGGTAATTGAACCGGTTAACAATGCCGAAAAATGTTTACCAGAAGAATTTGAACGTAATCTGAAAATCAACCTCCTGACACCAATGATCCTTTCGGGTGCATTCATTAGGCAAACTTCCGGATGGATGATGCAAAAGCGAATTATGAATATTTCATCGGGTGCAGCTCAAACCCCTTATGAGGGATGGAGCAGCTACTGTACAAGCAAAGCAGGATTGAATATGTTTTCCCGTTGCGTGGCTTTGGAACAACAAAATATAATTCATCCGGTTGAAATAATGAGCGTAGCTCCCGGTATAGTTGACACCCAAATGCAGATTGTAATAAGGGAAACAACTGACGAACAGTTCAATATGCGCAAAAAATTTATTGAGCTAAAAGAGACCGGCCAACTTGAATCTCCTATCCTGGTCGGTAAAAAGCTTGCGCATCTTTTGTTTTCTAAAGGGTTTGTAAATGGAGGTTTTATAGATCTCCGCGGAACAGGATGAACAGGAATTCAATAATTTGGTTAACAATACGGAATTCTAAGAACAAGTAATTCATCTGAGGCAAACCGCGTCTTTTTTAAGTTAATTATTTTCATTAGTTTTTGTTAATTTTATCACAACTAAAAAGCAAAATTTTCAGATTATATCCAATAAAAAATTAATAAATGAACCGAGCATGATTTGCAAAACACAGACACGGATGAAAATTCATCATGCGAGTTTGCTTTCAGCGAGCCCTTCGGGGTTCATCCGACATTAACTTAAAAATTATTTACGAATGAAAAATTGCCCCACTCTTTCCAAATTCGAACAAGCCTCCTACGATTGGATGGCAAAATATGGGATACTTTTGCTGCGTCTTAGCATGGGAGTTATTTTTTTCTGGTTTGGATTCCAGAAATTTTTTCCTGGAATCAGCAGCGCCGAAAGCATTGCCACCCGAACCATTGAAGTTGTGACTTTTAATCTTATTAACGAACCATTTTCAATGCCACTGTTGGCAACATGGGAGGTTCTTATAGGATTGGGATTCCTTACCGGAAGGTTTATCAGGGTAACTTCATTGTTGCTTTTTCTTCAGATGATCGGAACATTTGCGCCGCTATTTGTATTTCCAAAAGAAACCTTTTTCATCGTCCCAATTGTTCCAACCTTAGCAGGTCAATATATTATTAAAAACCTGGTTTTTATTGCCGTAGGGATGATTATACTGACCTATTACCAAGGCAGGGTTATTCGAAAAATTATAAATTAGCCTTTTTCCGGCAATAACTCTTTGGTTGAAAGAAGCCCGCAGGCTGCTAAAATATCCTGTCCGCGGGATTTACGAATCGTGGTTATTATTCCTTTTTTTTCGAGGGAGGATTTGAATTCCTGCATAACATCATCACCGGGCGAATGCAGTGGAGTTGAAGGTACAGGGTGAAAGCGTAGCAAATTGATACGGCAGCGAATTCCATTAAGTATCCGGGCGAGTTCTTTTACATGTTTAAGGCTGTGATTCAGGTCTTTAAAAACAATGTACTCAAAGGAAATTCGCCTTTGCCTGCTTTGCGGGTAGCTGCGTATAGTATCAAGCATCTCCTTTAAAGAATAGACGTTACTTATTGGCATAAGCTGCTTTCTCTGCTCCTCAAACGGGGAGTGAAGGCTAATAGCCAGGTGGCAGGAGCTACGCTCAAGAAAAGTTTTCATGGCAGGTATAATGCCGATGGTTGAAACGGTAATCCTTCCGGGGCTCATGCCAAATCCGTATTTTGCAGTCAGTATTTCGAGGCTTTGCATCACGTTGTCGAGATTGTCAAAAGGCTCACCCATCCCCATAAAAACTATATTGGTCAGCTTGTGCATTTCGGGCAAACTGCGAACCTGATTTAAGATTTCTCCGGCCGAAAGATTTCCCTGAAACCCCTGCTTTGCCGTCATGCAGAAAAGGCATCCCATTTTGCAGCCAACCTGGCACGACACGCATAAAGTGTGACGGCTTTTTTCGGGAATATATGCTGCTTCAATAAATTTCCCGTTTGAGGAGCGGAAAAGATACTTTTTGGTGCCGTCGGCCGATGTTTGAACTTTTACAGGACTTGATAGCCCGATAACAAAATAGTTGGAAATTTTTTCGCGCACCTTTTTCGGAAGGTTGGTCATTTCCTCTACACTGGTTACATCCTTTCTATAAAGCCAGTCGGCAATCTGCCTGGCTGTAAACCCGGGAAGATTCAAAGAGTCAGAAATCACTTCAAGTTGCGGAAGTGTCATTCCGAAAAGCGCCTGAGGGTTTTCTTGCATGGCGAAAAGCGATTCAACAATTGAAAAAGTTACTTTCTTTCATGATAATTTCATTGGCTGCAAATCAATTTAAAAATCAGAAGAAAATTTCAGCTACCACCCTTTCGAAAGGCACACCCTTGGCAATGAGCAGGTCGCGAACGCCAACAACCATTTCGGAGCTCCCGCAAAGGTAATATTTCACCGAGATGTCGAGTTCTTGCCATTCTTCAAGAAAATTTTGGACCCTGCCAAAAAAAATGCCATCAATTCTTTCGCGCGTACAGGTAGGAATGTAGCGATTCCCCATCGACTGCTGAATCTGATCCTTGAAATACAGGCCACTGACAAAACGGTTTCCCTGTATAAGAATTTTTTTACATGCGAGTCCTGAAAAAAACATACTGGCAAAAGGAGCTATTCCTGTGCCGGTTGCCACCCATACAGCCGGTTGATTGTCGCCGAGAAACTGCCCGAATGGCGACGTGGAAAAAATCGTATCCCCAGGTTTCAATCGCGAAAGGCCAGGAGTGAACTGCCCCAAAGGATTAACTTTATATAAAATCCTGACCACATCTTCGTGGTTTCCGCTGGCAATACTATAAAGCCGAGGCTGATCAGCCTCACCAAACGACAGACCAATTACCTGACCTGGTTGGAATTCAAAGGAACGGGCAAAACTGAGTACATATGCATCAGGCGCAACTTTTAAATTGGAGTTGATGATTACCGGAAACAAAATCAATAAATTACAAGATTAAACATAGCAAAAAACGGTGATATTTACCACTTAACCAAAAGTGTTATTTTTGGCTAATTTAATAAGGAAACTTTCAGTTCTATTACTTCTGTGCCTAAAGTAATGGAAATTATTACTACAGAATAAGGAGCGTGCCCTTGCATGTGTGGGAATTGATGCAATTAACGCAGCATTATCTGAACCGCAACATGCTGGTTCTGCCAGAAAATTCCAGGTTAGTCAACAATCAGAATAAACTGAATGAAATTAAATTTTTTACTTTTACATGGTTTTAATTCAAACTGACAATGTTTTTACGTATTTACCCCGAAAATCCAAATCCGCGTCATATAAACCAGGTAGTTTCGTGCATCAGGTCCGGAGGAGTTATTGTGTATCCTACCGATACTGTTTATGCCATTGGTTGCGATATTTTTCAGATTAAAGCTGTAGATAGGGTAGCTCAAATTAAAGGTATAAAGGTGGAAAAAGCAAATTTCTCGCTTATTTGTTATGATCTGAGCCACATCAGCGATTTTACCAGGCCTTTCAGCACACAGGTTTATAAAGCGATGAAAAAAGCTCTTCCAGGTCCCTTTACCTTTATTCTGAATG
>DATIKK010000055.1:0-5102 GCA_035477635.1 Bacteroidales bacterium
CCGGCTGCTGCAGCAATTTGCATCAACTCCGGTGCTGAGGGGTTGCCTAACAGGCTTAGGGATAATGCTGCCAAGGGGTGGTTTTTTGTTAGGCCCCCTACGGTACCAACTGCCAAAGGCATGGTAAGTGTGAACCTGAAAATTCCGTTATGCACCTCTGCTTTGCTCAGGCACGTGTATCTGCCTGTTTGAGAGGCAAAAGCGTGGGCTCCGGCCTCAATTGCCCTGAAATCGTTTCCTGTTGCTATTATCACAGCATCCACACCATTCATGATTCCCTTGTTGTGGGTGGTTGCCCTGTAAATATCCTTTTCTGCGATCTCCACGGCCAGCGAAAACCTCCGGGCAAAATCCCAACCACTCAGCCCGGAAGTAATATTGTCCAACATGCGTACCGGACACTCGGCAACCACTTCGACCAGGCATCCGGGCACATGGTTTGAAAGGATTGACATTACCGGTTCGTATGCTGCGGGATCGAAGTTTTCGGTATTTTCAAAATATTCTCCTAAAGCAAGGGCGCATTCTTCTAGTACTGAGTTGATGAAATTTGCACCCATTGCATCGGCAGTTTCAAACGTAACATGCAGTTGGTAATAATGTTTTATTTCGCAGGTACGGTTTAGTATTTCTAATTCTGTGATTCCACCTCCGCGTTTTTCCATTTTTTCAGTAAGGTGAGCAGTTCTGAGCCTCAGATGCCGGTTAATGGCCTCACTGTGCAGGGTAAGTTTTGCATCATCATCACGAAAAAGAAAATGAACCTGTCCGGTTTTTTGGGTTCCAAGTGTTTTTGCAGAAAACCCGCCCCTGTCGGCCCAAAATCGCGCCCCCGCCGATGCAGCCGCTACTACCGAACTTTCTTCGGTAACCATGGGTACCATGTACCATTTGCCATTGATAAGAAAGTTTGGGGCAACATTGTAGGGCAGCGGGAAATTCGTAATGGTGTTTTCGCTCAATTCGGAAAGCAAAGCCTGCAGGTCAGCATCCTGATATAAAAACGACCGCAGCACATTTGCAGCCTTTGCCGGGTTTTCAAACAGATTTTGTACCAGCACGCGCTTTTGTTCGGGTTGCAACTTCGAGAACCCGCTAATTAATTGGGATTGGGACATAGTGTGAAAACTGGTATTCTTTTATTTTGAATCAGGGTGGGTTACTTCACCCGCAAAAATGCGTAAGCCATTTGGAGCCCTTTAGCCTGAAATTCTACAAATTGGCGAAGCGATTCATAGTCGCTACGGGCGTGCTTTAAAAATGCTGAGGCCTGTCCGTAAACCGCCGGCAGCCTCGACTTGCCAACAAGGTAATATCCGTCGAGAAACGAGCGGATACCGCCCGAAATAATCAGTTGTTTGCACTTAATGCTTTCAGGTTCCGAATCCACAATGTGGTTTACCATGCGAAGCATCTGCTCGGCATCGTGGCCTATATGGGCAAAAGGCTCAAACATAGCCATTTGTGCCTCATTGCTGCGCATAAGTTCCATTTTGGCAAAATTAGTACCCCCAAACGCTGCAAACTCGATTGCTGCCAAAGGGAGTCTGAGTAATTGCCTTAGGCTTTCGTAACCCATGCCCTGGCCCACTTCTTTTACCAGAATGGGAACTCTCACTTTTTCGAGCAATTCCTGCACCACTTCAAGGGCAGGCTTGCAGAGGCGGTCGCCTTCGGGTTGCAGCCATTCCTGAAAGGGGTTTACATGAACGCAAAGGCCATCGGCCCTTAGGTTTTCAATCAGCGACACAATGAGGTTACCCTTGCCCTGCTGCAGCAATGCCTCCACCTGGTTGATTCCCAGGTTGGCCCAGAAAGGCTGTTGGTGGCCAATAATATCGCGCAGGTCAAAATCCGGAAAATGCTTATCATCTTCAAGCAAAATCCTGCAGCTACCCAAACCCAATCCCAATCCAAATTCGTTGCAAGCTCGGGCAAGATTTCTGTTGATATTGCCTGCTTCTTTGGTACCTCCGGTCATGCTCGAGATCCAGATGGGCATACGCATTTTTTTGCCACAAAACCATGTTTCGGGAATTGCATCTGAGAAAGGGTGCGCACTCATCATAGGCTCGTAAAAGAACCGTTGATCGAGATCCTTTACAGGCATCTGAGAGTCAAAAGCCATGATGATGTGGTCTTTCTTCCGGTTTTCCATAGTTCTGGTCCTAAAGGCCCAAATATCTTGCAATAACCATTCTGAGAATTTCTGAAGTTCCTTCACCAATACGCAAAAGGCGTTGGTCGCGGAAGAACCGTTCAACAGGATGGGGTTTGTACAAACCTGATGCTCCCAAAATCTGAACCGCCTCATTGGCTATTTCTGAAGCTATTTCGGATGAATACAGTTTGGCCATTGCTGCCTCGCGGGCAAACTGCATGCCGGCATCTTTCTTCCAGCATGCCTGATAAAGCATGTTTCGGGCAAGTTCCACCTTCATGTCCATCTCGGCCAACTTAAACGATACCGCCTGAAACTTATGTATGCGTTGCCCAAATTGCTCACGATTTTTTGCATGTTCAAGCGCAGCTTCAAATGCTCCCTGGGCTAATCCCACGCCAATTGCGGCTACCGACAGCCTGCCTGAATCGAGGGTATTTAGCATTATGCGAGCTCCCTTTCCCACCTCGCCCAAAAGATTCGTTGCGGGTACCCGCACATTGTCGAAATATAAACGCCCGGTATCAGAGGCCCTCCACATCAGCTTGCCCAGTGATCGCTGACGGGTAAAACCAGGCGTGTCTTTTTCCACGATTATTGCCGAAAGCTTTTTACGTCCATTCTCCTCGCTGGTTACTGCCTGTACAATCACTCCGCCTGAAATCTCGGATGTGGAGTTGGTAATATGCCGTTTTTCGCCATTTATTACCCAATGTCCATCTTCAAGTTGTGCAGTAGTCTGCGAGCCCATGGCATCGGAGCCTGCATTTTCCTCGGTGAGGCCAAATGCCCAGGTCATGCGCCCTGTGCACAAAGGAGGAATGTATTTTTTTATCTGTTCTGGTGTGCCGTACTTCAAAATGGGAGCTATTGCCAAAGAGTTAACAGCAGCTATGGTTGCCGCCTGGGAGCTGTCAACCCGGGCAAGCTCTTCAACAATGATAATATACGAAAATGTGTCCATCCCCTGACCACCATATTCTTTTGGAACCTGTATTCCAAAAAAGCCCATATCGCCCATTTTGGCCGTAAGCTCGATAGAAAATTCTTCAGTGTCGTCAAGTTGACCCGCCCTGGGTTTTACTACTTCCTCGGCAAACTTGCGGACCCTCTCCCTCAGTGCATTGTGTTCTTCATTCAAAAACGGACTTCTTATCATAATTGGCAAATTATAATATTGCAAGTAAAACATTAAATCATAAACCTTAGTTCAACAAAACTAAAATTTTGTTTAATAATTTACCTTAAATATTTAACAAAACAATCAACAACTGTTTATCCTGAACTAATTGCCCCGATGAAACTTCAATTTGTTTAACGATTGCTTTTTCGGGGGCTGTGATGCGTGTTTCCATCTTCATTGACTCGAGAGTAAGGAGTGTATCTCCTTTGTTCACTTGTACGTCGGGTGATACCTTTATTTGATTTATTCGACCAAACATTGGAGCGTGTATGGGGTAGAAGCCTTTTGCCGAAGCGCGGGATTGCTGCATTTTGGCCGTTTCTCTCCGTTGCCGGCCGGCTACCATTGTCTCATATACATTTCCATCGTGCTGCAAAAATAATCGGCCGTATTCATCTGACGAATACAACAGCCTTATTTTTTTGCCTGAAGCATCCAGTATCAGCTCATGGCCTGCCTTTGAGACCAACGAAAATACTTTTTGGTTTTCGCCATCCACCACTACAATGGAGGTGTCGGGGCTAATCAGGTTGCGCACTACAGGTTCACCATTTATCGCAAGTTCGGTGCGGGTTTGTACGCGCCAAAAACCCAGCCGGTTCCATGCAGGTACAGCAGAGCCGTCGGTTTGCCTGGTAGAAAAGACAAATGCCGCCATAAGCAACTCCGCATCTATTATCATCTCAGGCGAGGCAAGGTATTCTTCCTTGAGGTACTGATTGCAGAAGTTGGTGTCAGCTTCTCCTGTAATGAAGGGTTGGGTTTTGAGGAGACTGATGAGAAGCGGTATGTTGGTTTTTATACCATGTATTGCATAATCCTGCAGGCTCCTTATTAATTGAACCCGGGCCTCCTCTCTGGAGGGGGCGAAGCTGATTACCTTGCTGATCATGGGATCGAACTGGCTGCTGACCTCAGCGCCTGACTCCAGATAACCGTCAACCCTAATTCCAGCGCCCGCCGGGGTTTGGTAAAAAACAATTTTTCCGGGCGATGGTCTGAAGTTGCTGGCTGGATCCTCTGCATACACTCGGGTTTCAATGGCATGACCGTTGATAGTCAATTCATCCTGTGTGAACGAAAGGGGCTTGCCCATGGCAATGTTTACCTGCTCGCGAACCAAATCAACGCCTGTAATCATTTCGGTTACAGGATGCTCTACCTGTATGCGGGTGTTCATCTCCAGGAAGTAGAAACTATTGCCTGTAACCAGGAATTCGATGGTGCCGGCATTGTAATATCCAATTTCCCTCGCTATTTTACGGGCAGCTTCCATCAGTTCAACACGCAGTTCCGGACTTACATTGGGGCTGGGAGCTTCTTCTATTATTTTCTGGTAACGTCGTTGTATGCTGCATTCCCTTTCGAAAAGGGTAGCTATATTGCCATGTTCATCACCTATGAGTTGCACCTCAATATGGTGGGGGTTGTCGAGATATTTTTCGATATACACCTCACCATCTCCAA
Organism: Bacteroidales bacterium; assembly: GCA_035477635.1. Lineage (GTDB taxonomy): Bacteria > Bacteroidota > Bacteroidia > Bacteroidales > UBA7960 > UBA7960. The sequence continues at coordinate 4,812 of DATIKK010000055.1, forward strand.
AATAGTTCATGGCCTCATTCGAAGCGGTTTCGAGCATATCTTTGGTTTGGTCGGCCGAAGCAACAATCCGCATGCCTTTGCCTCCACCTCCTGCTGCCGCTTTCACCAGCAAGGGATAGCCTATTTGGTCGGCCACTGCGAGCAGTTCGGCAGGAGTGCCGGTTGCTCCCCTTATCAATGGCAGGCCAAGCCTTTTCACCAGGTTGCGTGCCTCAATCTTATTTCCCATTAGCCGGATGGCCTCATCGGGCGGCCCGATGAAAGCCAGCCCTGCATCTCTAACTGCCCTTG
>DATIKK010000056.1:0-3141 GCA_035477635.1 Bacteroidales bacterium
GCTTTCTAAAAAAATCCCAGATTAGCTTATTCCATCCCGGCCCTTATCCTGTCGGCCCTTGTTTGAGCTTCCGTAACCACCCTCGCTGCATTTCGCCCTGCCTCATCCTCGAGAGCATTGGCTCTTTGGTCGGCTTCTGCAATAAACAGCCTGGCAGCAAGTTGCGCCATAGGGCCCGGGGCCTCTGCCTCCAAGCGTTGCGCCTGTGTGCGGGCTTCGGAACGCAACCTTTCGGCAGCAGTACGTGCTTCGCTGCGTATCCGTTCTGCCACTATGTTTGCTTCTTCCATTACCTGATTGGCGCGGGCATCAAGTTCGGCCTGAACCTTTTGCCGGGCTTCATCAGCAGTTTCCTGAACCCGGGTTTCCACTTCGGTGCGAATTTCATCTGCCCTGTCATCCACCTGCTGTTTTGCATCGTCAACGCGCTGTTGCAACTGGTCACGCATCAGGCTTATAGCATCGGTCATCATCCCCGAAAGGCCAAATGATACTTCGGGTCTGGTAACTGTTCCGCCAATTACCACATCAAGGTTTACTTTCTCACCCGGGGTAATCTGCAGGCCCCTTGCATTAGCCTGGCTCACAAGATTGTCGAGAACCTGGTTGGCAGCCCCTCCAAATTGCGCCCGGGGAATTTCAACGTTCATTATATAATTTACAGTCTGGTCGAAAAATGTACTGCCGCTAATGCGGGCTACCGATTGTGCAAAGCGCAGGTCGAAGGGCTGAACATCAATTTTGCCATCACTGAATGCAAAGTTCAGCAATAAGTCTCTCACCGACAATTCGCGGAATCCATCAACAGCAGTAAGCTCAGCGAGCTTTGTCATGGCAGGCATACCGGCAACAGACAATCCCGCTGACCTTAGGTTGCCAGCACCCTTCAATGAAGTCAATACCGGGCTGAGCGAATCGGTGAGCAGGCTGCTTAGATTGAGGTTTGTTGAAAAATTTCCTCTTACAAATTGGGCTACCGGAGCCAGTATCCTAACGGTGTTTAACATGGCAAATGCCTGTTGGACATCAACGTTCGAGATGTTGAGGCCAAAATCAACCACCGGACTCTCCTCCTTAGTGCTATAAGAGCCATTCAATACCAGTTCACCCCCGAGCATGTTCATCTGAACATTTTCCAGTTTTGCCGTTCCTTCGGCTACCACTACAACTCCCCGGGCATTTGTAATATTCAGGTTGCCGAACACAAGGCGGTCGAATTGCGAGCGTAGGGTAAAGTCAATGTTTTCGGGCACACGGATTACTGAGAGTTGGGTAGGTTCTTCAGGGGTTTCTTGTGCCGGCATTCCCTCCATAAGCTGGTTGAGGTTGAAAAACGAAGAGGTGGTTTGGAAAGAGCCGATGAGCAACTGGTTGGTAAGAACAAATCCCAGAATGTTGTCAATTCTTCCGGAAGCCCCAAGGTCGCTTTCGCCAAGTTTCATGGAAAAAACGGGCATGTTTACAAACCGGGGCGATAGAATGAACTCTGCCCTGCTAATCTCAACAGGATGTTCATAAGCAGGCACCTGCGCAAAAACATCGTTTACCATCAATCGCCCTTCGGCGAAAAACCTTTCGAATTGATTGTTTTCGATGTACGACATGCGCCCTCTGGCCTGTAAATCGGCATCAATGATGCCTCTTAGGGTAGTGCCTTCTTCCAACGGGTAAAAATCTCCCACCTGGGCCAGGTTCAGTTTTCCCTTTATTGCTGCATCTACCTGCGGGTCGCTGACCGGTGTGCGCAGGTTAATACGGGCGCTCACCGGATTGCCGGCAACAACCATACTGAATGCAGGTATGTCAACAACCGTGTGATCAATGTCTCCGCCGGGGTTGGAAATAGCCGCCGTAACCATCACATTGTTCACTGAGGCGGGCAATTGGGGATAACGAAACATACCGTTTTCGACATTTAGATTCAGACCGAAAGCAGGTATTTGGTTTTCGTTATAAATGCCCTTTGCAAATCCGTCGAGCGAAAGAAATCCTTCCGTTTGCAGCGATACAAAGTCCTTCATAAAAACTGCCGGCACCAGAGAGAGAAAATCCCTAAACTCCGACCTCAAAGCTGCAAATGTTAAATCGAGGTTTATGTCTTCACCCTGCATTGCCACAGTGCCGTCGAAACGCAATGGCAGTTCATTTAGAGTAAGCTGATTTTCCCTCAGGGTAAAAATCATATTTGCCATGTTGGCCTCCACCTGTGCAGTCAGATCTATACTCACCCGCGTTAAAACAGGCAAAGCGCCTATTCTTACAGTAAGGGAATCTATAGTTGTGTTGCGGGTAGCAATAGTGGTTTGGTCCTGGCTGAGGTCGCCACGAAGGGAGGAATTCAGATTCCGGATTGCTACAAACATTTCATTTTGCCTGTCGTCAAAAATCAGGCTGCCCTGTGTTATAGCAAATTGTTTCAGGTGCAGGGCAAAGGGTTCGGTTGGGGGTTGCTCCGGAATCGGCTCAGGTTCAGGTACATCTTTCATAATGTCCCAATTAGCCGTTCCATCAGGAAGGGTTTTTAGTAAAATATCGGGGTTGTTTACCCTGATGTTTTGAATCTCATAGCCGCCTTCCCCAAAAAGGCTTAAAAGGTCAACGGTTACCGCCACTCTTCCAACCGATGCCAATGTGTCGGCCTCAAATGGGCCAAGCCCTATAACGCGTATATCGCTTAGGCTCACTGACACATTCGGAAAATTCCGGATCAGGGAGAGTCTAAGGGCTCCAAACTCAACCCTGGCCTCAATGTGCTGATTAATCTGGGTTTTTACCATCTCCATAATTCTTCCCTTAAAAAGAATTGGGATTAGCAGTAGCAATACCAATAAAGAGGCAGCTATTATTGCAGAAATCTTTAGAATTTTTTTTACCATGACTTTTAACTTTTGATAGAAAACTGATGGGTAACAGGAAACATCAAAACCAACACTAAACAATTTTATATTTTCGAATCCTTGTTTCGAAGCAAATGGTCGGCCAAGGTAAGAGCGGTCATAGCCTCCACGATTGGCACAGCCCTCGGAACCACACAAGGATCATGCCGGCCTTCAACTTTAAGAACGACCTGATTGCCTCTTTTGTCAACAGTGGTTTGCTCCTTTGCGATACTTGCAACAGGCTTGAAAGCTACTCTGAAAT
>DATIKK010000057.1:0-11596 GCA_035477635.1 Bacteroidales bacterium
GGATTTTCTCTTCCTGAACCGCTGGAAGATTTCTGCCGCCTGCTCGGATGTCATGCCTGGCCCGTGGTCAGTGATTTTTACAATGAAAATATTGTTGGATTTTTGACACCTAACTTCCACAGGCCCTTTATTCTCAATTTCCGAAAACTTTACAGCATTGTTTAAAATATTGAAGAACAGGGTAAAAATCAGGGAACGGTTAACTTCGTGCAAATAATGATCACTTTCATACATTGCTATTATTTCAATTCCCTTTTCATTGGCGATAGGGTCGATCTCCTCGATGACTTCGGCCATTAATTCGTTTAACCAAATTGCATCCTGTTTCAGGAATTGTTTGTTTTCGACCCTGGCAATGAGCAGAAGGGAGTTTATTATACCCTTAAGGCGATGCAGGGTGCGAAGCGAATCAGAAATTTTTTCTATGTTACCGTCTGAGAGCCCTTCTTCTTCAATAAGGTTTTCGAGGCGGCTTTGAACGACCGAAACCGGAGTGAGCAACTCGTGCGAGATGTTTGCAGTAATTTCTTTTTCCTTGGCAAAAAGTTCTTCGATCTGATGCATCAGATCAGAAATGGTTTTGTCGAGATATACAAAATCGGTAGTTGTGGTTTGAACTGGTTTGTGGTCGAAGTGAGCCGGACTTTTTGTGTTTTTTAATTTCTGGGTAATACTTGTCAGTGGTTGGGTAAGCAGGCGTGTCATTGATGTGTCTGTTATAAATGCAATTAAAACAAACAAGGCCAGCATAACGAGTGTTATAATGCGTATATTTTGCTCAGTGCGATATATTCGTTCAAGGCTAATCCCAATTTCGAGCAAATAGGGTTTTCCGTTTACTCTGAATGAGTAAACCAGAACCCGATAATCGATAGCTTCTCCATCAACCATACGGGTCGAAATCTCTATAAAGTTCCAAAGGTTGTCGGTTGACGCCCTGTTAAGACTGACGTACTGCTGTTTATAAATATAGAAGGCAGATGGAGTGTCGGATTCTAGCCTGGTCAGTATTTCATCAACACCATAAACCGAAACAATGTCCATAATTTGTTCCCTCTGGTCAATCAGCTCAAGGTCGGTTTGATAAAGATTTATCCGCTCGAGCAGCCAGGGGATAAGTAAAAGGAAAATTGCCACGAAAATTCCTTTTGTGAAAAGGTTGTACAGAGCCAGCTTGTAGCGCAGCTTCATATTGCATCATTATTTACCCTGTATCCAACTCCGCGCACAGTTTCGAGCCAATCGACCGGACCGAACTCTGCCAGCTTTTTACGCAGATTTTTTATATGAACGTCGATAAAATTACTGTCGTAATCATCGCCAAGAATGTTTCCCCACAGGTGTTCGTAAAGTTGTATCCTGCTGAGGGCTCTGTTTTTGTTGATTGCCAGGTACTGGAGCAGGTCGAACTGTTTTTTTGTCAGGTCAACTTGTTTGGTATTATGCCAAACTTTTCGGGCGAGGAGATCCATTGTAAATTCGCCTAAGGCTAAATTGCTGGTGTTCAGTCCGAATTTCCGTCGTGCAATTGCATTCATACGGGCGCTGAGTTCGTGCAGCGAAAAGGGTTTCGCGATGTAATCGTCGGCCCCGAGGTCTAATCCTTTTATTTTGTCGTCCACTTCTCCCCTGGCCGTGATAATTATGAAGGCGGCTTCGTGCCCCAAATTTCTGGCCTCACCCAGCAGGTCGAGCCCCTCGTAATCAGGAAGTCCCAGATCGAGCAAAACAAAGTCGTAGAGATTTATGGCAATTTTTTCGGAAGCCTCCGCTCCCGATGTGGCAATTTCAACCAGGAAATGTTCCTTCTGCAAAAAAGAGGCTATTTCATTTGCCAGGGTTTTCTCGTCTTCAACAATCAGCACATTCACAATCAGAAAATTTTAATAAATACTCCCAAATTCAAAAATAAACCTTCAGGTTGCTCAACAATCGCATCATTGTTAAGACTAAAAACCATAGTAGGTTCCAGTTCAAAGCTCCATGGCCAGGTTTCGAGAGAAAGAGGAATGCTGATGATAAGGCTTTGCAGCCTGAATGAACCCTCCATACGCGACAGTTCGGGAATAAGGTGGGTCCATCCGCGGCGGCGTAACCTTTCCAGAAGAAATGGCGATAATCGCCTGTACCACACCTCGCTTCCTAACAAGACAAGAAAGCCCGGATTGGCTGTAAAATAGCTGTTGTTTTTTCCAAATGTGCCACTTTGAAAAAACCGGGTGTTTTGCACAGCGAGAAAAAAATCGGGCTCCTCAGTCCATATCCAGCCCGGCATCAGATTGGTGTATAATATCGACCAGTCAACACCCAGGTTGAGGTTAAACAAAGTGGCGTTTTGCAGAAGAGGATCAGGAGGGTTCAGGTGATTCATTAACCGTGTTAGAGTAAAGCCTGCATCAAAGGTTCTGCTGAAAATGTGATTATATCCCGTCGAGATTTCTGATAATGAAATAAAAGGATTGAACCCCGGAATATGGTAAACCCTTACTTCGACCCATACTCCAGTTACCATTGAATACAACAAATGGGTGGCAAAACCTGTACCGTAATTAAAATTTGCGGGTTGAAGGAAAGAAGGGTAATTTGAAAATGAAAAGCCTGCAAACACGCTATGGGTGTCAACCTCATTTATTTTCGTTGTATCGGTTTGTATTTCGAGGGGAAAACCTCTATGCCCCGAAAGGAAAAACAGCAGAATAAAAAGTGAACCAGTTAGTTTTATCTGGGTAAAGTGATTGGAAAAAGTATAGTTCATACTAAAATTCGTATTGCCAGGTCATATATATAACGATCGAACCTTACTTTTATTAGCAGATCATTTGCCCTGACTTTTGAATTCCGGATACCGTTAATTGACGTGGTTATCTTCCTCTTGGACGAGGATTTGGCCGTGGACGTGGTGCACCTTGTGGTCTGCCAATTCCGGCTGGACGCCCTCCTGGTCTGACAACTTCGGGGCGGGTTCCCGGCCTGGGCTGTATCCGCTGGTTTGGATCAGGCCGCGCCCTTCGGGCTGGCGCTACTCGCCTTGGCCTCTCAGTTCCGGCCTGAGCAAGAAAATGCTCACTTGAGAAGTACCTGTCAATTCCAAAAACTATAACGCCTGGTTCTTTCCGGAGAGGCTGAACTGCAGATGATGCCCCTGCCGCAGATGGAATCAAAACAAGGCCAGGAATTAACATTAGCAATATTGCCGATAATATTTTCATTTTAAGTCGGATGGTTCTTGTTCGGGTATTTGTGCAAAGATTTAAGGTTTAAAATGAAGAATAAATGAAGAAATAGTTTAGCTTTTGACTTATAACGTATTATTAATTACCAGGCTTCTGAAAGCTCGTCACAGTGTTGCTCAAATAAACGGATATGCTTCAAGGGTTTTAAGTCCTCATTATCCACAGCATTGCTATTATTTCCGGGTAAGAATGGTTTTGTAACGGTTCTGATTAAGCAAAATTTCCATGGCATTATTAATTTCAGGATCGGCAGGTAAAGAAGCTAATATGCGACCTCTCTGAAGAAAATACCGCGAAGCAATTTCTTCTTTCAGCAACTGTGAAATCTCGGGTTTGAAGGTTTGAAGATCTTCCTCTTTATTATGCATTATCCTGTTATTCAACGCATTGAATTCTGCTTCAATGGCTCTGAATTTCCTTTCGGTTTGGGCTGCAGTTTTGAGCTCGGCAAGAAGCATTTCGGTGTTGGTTTGGTAGTCGTAATCCTTATCAGAAAGGAAAGCCAGAAAATCGCTGTAAATTGCGGGAGTTATCCTCAATTCTTCGATAGATTTAATATCAGGAAAGTTGTAGAAAAATGAACTCGCAAAATCAAAAATTAGGAGCCGGTTTAAAAGCGATTGTGAAATATGACTTAGCTGGGGGGCTGGAGTAACGACATCTGGAGTAATACCTCCTCCGTCGAAAACCACTCTGCCGTTCTCGGTTTTAAATGCGCGCCTGAGCGAATCGGGTATCATTGCCACGCTTCCATCTTCGTTGCGAAGGGCATAGTTTACAGCTTGAATGCTGCGGCCACTCGGGATATAATACCTGGCCACGGTTACCTTTAGCCGGGTGTTAAAGCTAAGAGGAACAACGTTTTGAACCAGGCCTTTGCCGAAGGTGCGTTGTCCGATTATCACCCCGCGATCCAAATCCTGTATAGCCCCGGCAACAATCTCGGTGGCTGAGGCCGAGCCTCTGTCAACGAGTATTGCTAGAGGAACGCGCGTATCTATTGGGTCGTTGAGCGTGCGGTGAGTAACGTTTCGTTCGGCCATCCTTCCTCGTGTACTAACCACCAACTGGTTTCTTTCCACAAAAAGGTTAACAACGTCAACGGCTTCGTTTAGCAATCCGCCGCCATTTCCCCGCAGGTCGATAATTATCCCGTTGAGTTGGTGGTTTTTACGCAAGGCGTTGAATGCGTCCCTTACCTCGCGCCCGGCATTTTGAGTAAATCCTGACACAAGGATATACCCAATTCCGTTTTCCAGCATGCCTGCATAGCTAACATTGCTTATTGTAACCAACTGGCGGGTAACCTGAGCGGAAACCGGACTGGTTTGACCATGCCTCGAAACAAGAATTTCAACGGAAGTTCCAGGTGGGCCAACCAGTAATTCTCGCACCTCAACCGAAGAAAGGTTTAATACCGGCCTGCCACTTATCTCAAGAATACGATCGCCTGCTATAAGCCCAGCAGTATGAGCTGGAGACCCTTCGAAAGTCTCGGCAATAATCGTGTATTGACCGTGTGATGCAATAAGCGCCCCGATACCCGGGTATCGACCGGTGGTCATAAACTGTATGTCTTCAAGCTGCGATTCAGGTATAAAGGTTGTATAGGGATCGAGCGTTTGCAACATTTCATCAATTGCTGTCTGGGTCAGCTCCGAAGGGTCAATTTCTTCAACATAGTTTATAACCAACTCGCGAAACAAGCTGGCAAAAATGTCGAGGTTTTTGGCAATTTCGAAATTGCGTGAGCCAAAGGCTGATAAAATCAAGACCGAAACAAGCAATATGGAAGCAACCAGAAGTACTCTGACCCGTGATTTTGTTTTTTTAAGGGATTTCATAATATTCAAGAATTTTTCAGGTCAAATAAACCAAGCCCGTACCTTCGAGTTCCTTTAGGGACTAAAACTCAAAATTATTATCGGATGTAAGAGAATTAAATTTATTAAATCAAGGCACAGGATCGTAACCGCTCCCTCCCCAAGGGTGGCATGATATGACCCTTTTCGCTGTCAACCAACTTCCTTTAAAGGGGCCATGTTTTTTAAGGGCCTCTACACCGTATTGCGAACAGGATGGCAAGTACCTGCAACCGGAACCGATATAAGGTGAAATAGCCCCCTGATAAAATCTTATTAAACCAATCAGAACCAGCACAATGGCTTTCGATGTCCAGCGAAAAAATACCATTCAGGTTACCTTATTGCCCTTTCAGCAATTTTTGAGTCGGTTACTTCCCGGCTTAGCCTTTGTAAAATTACAATGATTTTGCTTTCCAGTTCATGGTACGACAAAATTTGGCGCCCAACGTAAATAAAGGCTAAAAGGCAAAAAAGACCCTCCTTATCAAGAAACGAATAAAAGTCTCCTTTGTTTCTCCTGTAGGATTCTTTAACCAGTCTTTTTAGATGATTCCGTTCAGCAGCTTTTTTAATTTTTTTTTTGGGAATCGATATCAATAGCTGCGCAGGGAATGGATTTTCTTCAAAACTTGCGTTCAGCTTTGTGTTTCTCAACCCAGATAGACCTTCGACTTTCTTAACATTGTCTTGGTTGCAAATGCTTAAATTCTTCAATGTCGGAAAAACCTGAGGATTCATCCGCCGGGAGCAAAGAAAAAAGACTTTAAAAGGATATTCGAAAAATACATGCCCCTGCTCAAAGAGTAGTTCCTTTAGTCGGGTCAGGCGCAGCCTTTCGCTTTTTTTAAAAGATTGCATACAACCCTTCGGATTTGCTGTACAAGGGGCAGGAGCCCAACGGTTTATGTAACCTGGTTTTATTTTTTGTTTTTCAAAAGAAAGTCCTGGAGGGCAGGCGCCATAGCGGCAAATTTCTCGGTGGGCGCCATCACATGCAGTTTGTATCCGTTGTTGGTTATTGCCAGGGCTGTTCCTTCTCCAAAGGCTCCAAAAATTTTATCGCCCTGGGTAAAGTCAGGAAAATTCTGTTTGATGGACTCAACGCCAAAAGGACTGAAAAAAACCAACATGTGATAGTCGTTGATGTTGATCCCTGTAAGGTCTTCGGGAACTGTACGATATATTGGAGCACAAACGTAAGTTACCTTGTGTTGATTCAACAACAAAGGGATATCATTCTGGTAGTTTTCAGTGCAGATGAAAATGTATTTTTCTTCACGGTGCTTTTTGATCAGGTCAATCAGCTCTGGCATCTGCGATTTGGCGAAAAAGATTTTTCTTTTGCGGTAGTGAACATATTTCTGCAGGTAGAGCGCAACTGTTTCGGAAGTGCAGAAATACTTCATCTGTTCTGAAACCTGCAGGCGCATTTCTTCTGCCAGTGCAAAAAAATGGTCAACAGCATGCCTCGAAGTAAAGATCAGAGCCGTATAATCAGGAATATGAATTCTTTGCTGCCGGAATTCTTTTGCACTGATCCTTTCAATCCTAATCAGATTTTTAAATGTGATGTCAAGGTTAAACTGTTTGATTAGGTCGGCATAGGGTGATCTGTCGCCTTCAGGTGGGGGTTGTGATATAAGAACTTTCTTGATTTTCAAAGCGCCTTCTCCTTCCTTGTGGTTTTGTGGTTAAAGCGTGTGGGATTCCTTTTTTTTTGACCTTAAACAAAGTCAAGCCCTGCAACTTTTGCTATTAAAAGCAGGGGAATCAATTCGACGGTGCAAAGATATAAAAATAAGTAATACGGCGAATACCCTGAACGGGTGTTTCCAAGTACCGCACCGCGGTACACTTTAAAAACATTAATGACAATTATAAACAACCAGCCAACATAAAGTGCCGCCATGGTAGGATTGTAAGCATTATAAATCACCACCGGCAGCAAAACTACCCCCGAACAGTTGTTAAAAAGGTAAATGTTTCGGGTGTAAGCTGACGTTGCCCCCCGGGTTTGAAAAACCCATGCAATAAAACTGGTAGCCAGGAATTTTAATAAAAAGAATAACAACACCATTGAGGTGATAACCCCGAAAAGAGCCAGGTCAGAAATGTCTTCCCGAACTACGATAAGGTCGGTTTGCGAAAAAGTTTGCACAACCAGTAGTGAAAAAATTAGTACAAAATTCCCAAAAAAGACCCAGGCAGGGGGTTCGTCAAAATATCCACCTTCGCGTTCAAACTGGTTGAAATTCCTGATTCCGAAAATAGCCTTGAAATATTGTCGCGAGCGGTAAGGAAAAAACATACGGGCATAAGAAAATCCTCCCAGACACAAAATCATCAACCAAAAAACCCAATTTGAGGTTGTCTGAGTTTCAATAGGCCTGATATTGAACTCATTCGGGTGCAACATGTTATCAACCCCGTAAAACGAAGCCCAGTTTTTCAGAATAGGGGAGGGGGCAATAATAGCCGTATCTGTAATTTCGCTTGAAGTCAAAGGAACACTCACAATTTTGGGGTCTGGCATGACCACTCGTGAAGGTTCCATTGGTGGCATAGCAACGCTTACTGTATCAGGGGTTAGCACGTCAGGTAGAGATAATTCTCCTGAGGGGAGAGGAACACTGTCAATGACCGGTGTTGACTGGTCGGGAAGTGAAAGTTGACCAGCAGGAAGTGTAACAGTATCTGTATTCGTTGTTGGTAAAGCAGAGCTTGAAAAAAGATCAAGTGGCACATTTGCCTGTGCTGAAAAACAACATACTAAGGCAAGTGCACAAAAAAAATTTATTAACCCCCGAACAAATTTCTTAGCAGCCCTCATTATCCATTTTTGCAAAGGTATTTGGATTTATATTGTATCCGGCAAAGGTGGGTTTAATGTGGAAATTATTTGCTTTTTAAAAATCAGATAATTTGTTACGTTTCGCTTCTGGCGAAAAAAGGGTAGATTACTCATTTGAAAAAAACCCATTTCCTGCTCATTTAATAAAAAATTATAACGGTTTTTTTTGACAGGGGATATATAAATTCTAAATTTGCAACGTTTTTTGTAAGGGCTTAAAAAAGAACTATTCCCTCCAAAATATTATAAGTGGTTAAGGTCTAATGGACCGAAAATGCACTTGCAGGAGAGCTCGGCAAAGTATTAGCCTGTGTTGAGCTTTCAGCGGACAAGTGTTTTTGTTAAGCAAATGTTTTTACCGATTTAAGTTTTTTGAAATGCAACTTCTTGATTCAATAAAGCACAAAGCGAAAAATGTTAAAAAAACAATTGTCCTGCCCGAAGGGTTTGAAGAACGTACCCTTAAGGCCTCTGATATAATCCTTGCAGAAGGTTTGGCAAATCTTATTTTGTTGGGTGATCCGGACAAAATAAATGAACTTGCAAAAGGCTTCGGACTTCGCAACATAGGAAGAGCCACAATTATTAACCCCGAAACCTGGGAGCGCAGGAAATATTTTGCCGAAATGCTGGTTGATATAAGAAAAAATAAAGGTTTAACATTTGAAGAGGGTTACAAATTAGTAGCCGATCCGCTTTACCTTGCAACCCTCCTAATAAAAAACGGGGATGCGCACGGGGAGGTTGCCGGAGCAGCCAATACTACCGGAAATGTATTGCGTCCTGCGTTTCAAATCATAAAAACACTGCCTGGTATAGGTGTGGTTTCAGGTGCCTTTATTATGATTTTGAAGGAAAAACAGTGGGGCGACGATGGACTTCTGGTGTTTGCTGATTGTGCTGTACATCCTAACCCTACAGCTCGCGAACTTGCAGAAATTGCTGTTTGCACTGGCAAAACAACCCGTGCTATTACAGGCCTCGAACCAAGAGTGGCAATGCTGAGCTTTTCGACAAAAGGCAGTGCCAGGCACCCAATGTGCGATAAGGTTATCGAAGCCACCCGCCTTGCCAAAGACATGGATCCCAACCTGCTTATTGATGGCGAATTGCAGGCCGATGCTGCTATAGTAGAATCAATTGGCCGAAGTAAGGCTCCTGACAGCACTATTGCCGGCAGGGCAAATGTGCTAATTTTTCCAACCCTCGAAACGGGTAATATTGCATATAAACTCGTTCAACGGCTTGCAGGGGCCGAAGCCGTCGGGCCTGTGTTGCAAGGAATGGCCGCTCCTATAAACGACCTCTCAAGAGGTTGCTCAGTTGATGATATTGTTAACCTGGTAGCAATTACTGTAAATCAGGCTGCCGCTAATTAAGAATTATTTTCTGCCATTTTTGCTCCCTTCGTATATTAACCATAATCTTAAAAATTATTTACGGATGAAACGAGCATGATTCACAAAACACAATCACGGATGAAAATTCATCATGCGAGTTCCATCCGACCTTAATCTTAAAAATTATTTGCGGATGAAAATTTTAGTGTTGAATTGCGGAAGTTCTTCGGTTAAGTATCAGTTGATCAACATGGCCAATAATTCGGAGTTGCTGGCGATAGGCTTGCTTGACCGTATTGGGCTGAAAGACAGCGTTTTAAAACACCAACCCAAAGGCAAGGATAAATACACGTTGATTCAGGATGTTCAGGATCATGAAACAGGTATTGATCTGATTTTGAAAATTTTGCTTGATGCAGAACATGGCGTCATGGGAAATATTGACGAAATTTATGCTGTGGGGCACAGAGTAGCCCACGGGGGCGAAAAATTCAGCCAGAGTGTACTTATTTCAGAGGAGGTAATTGAAAACATTGAAGATGTAGTGGAATTGGCTCCCCTTCATAATCCAGCCAACCTGAAGGGTATCAGATCCATGCAGAAATTGCTTCCTAACATTCCTATGGTTGCCGTATTCGATACGGCATTTCACCAGACTATTCCCCAGCATGCCTACATGTATGGCCTTCCATACGAAATGTATGAAAAGGATAAAATCCGCCGCTATGGTTTTCATGGAACCAGTCATAAATACGTTTTTTCCATGGCATGTGATGCATTGTTTCTCAGGCAGGACAACGTAAAAGCTATTACTTGCCATTTGGGGAATGGCGCATCAATTGCCGCAATTAAGAATGGCAAATCGGTTGATACCTCTATGGGCCTTACTCCCGTTGAAGGTCTTCTTATGGGTACGCGCTCCGGCGACCTCGACCTTGGTGCATTATTGTACATCATGAAGAAAAAGAACTTTAACACAGAAGATGCTTCCAACCTGATAAACAAAAAAAGTGGGGTATTGGGCATAAGTGGTATTTCGTACGATATGCGCGATATCGAAAACGCCGCCTGGAATGAAGGCAACAAACGCGCTCAACTTGCTCTCGATATGTACATCTACAGGATAAAGAAATACATTGGCGCTTATGCGGCTGCTATGGGAGGGCTCGACCTCCTCATTTTTACCGGAGGCGTTGGCGAAAATGGTCCCGAAACACGCGAAGCCGTTTGTAAAGGCTTCGATTTCCTTGGTCTTTCATTCGATGTGGAGCGCAACAATGGTATTCGCGGAAAACTTGAACTTATTTCAAAGCACGATTCCAAAGTAAAGGTAATGGTGGTTCCAACGAATGAGGAACTTGTTATTGCCAACGATACAGTTAAAATTGTAGCTTTTGGCGGAAAGAACGGCAACTCCTGATTATGCTTCCCGCAAAACTCTTAAAACAAAAGGAGGCTCCTCAACGGGGCCTCCTTTTGTTTTAACAGATGTAGTACTACATTTCGGCCATCAATTCGTCGGTTAGTTCAAGATTGTGGAAAACCCGTTGCACATCATCATCGTCCTCAAACATTTCGATAAGTTTAAGCACCTTTATGGCCTGGTCTTTTTCAAGTTTTACAGTGGTTTTAGGAATACGTTGCAATTCGGCGTTTTCCGCCTCCACTCCCATTTCTTCCAGTTTTTTCTGCATGCTGCCGAAGTCTTCCAAATTAGTGTAAATGGTCAGGAACTGATCTTCGGTCTCAACCTCATCGGCTCCGGCATCGATCACTTCCATAATAAAGGCATCTTCATCAAGGTTTTTCGCAGGTATGGTGAAAACCCCTTTGCGGTCGAAAATAAAACTCAAAGCTCCGTTGGTTTCGAGTTTTCCGCTATGTTTGTTAAAATACGAACGAACATTTGCAACCGTGCGCTGAAGGTTGTCTGTAAGGCATTCAACATACAAAGCTACCCCAAAGTTTGCATAACCCTCATAGGTTACTTCCACAAAGTTGCCATCGCTTTTGTCGCTGGCTTTGGTAATAGCACGCTGTATTGTGTCTTTAGGCATGTTAACACCCTTGGCATTAGCAATTGCAAGCCTTAGCCTCGGGTTTTCCTCCGGATCGGGCAAACCCTCCTTAATAGATACCGTGATCTCTTTTATTATTTTTGAAAAAATTTTAGAGCGCTTTGCATCGAGAGCTCCTTTCTTTCGCTTTATTGTTGACCATTTGCTGTGACCCGACATAAAAATTGACCTTAAAAATTTGGACTATAAAATTAGAAAAAGTATGCAAAATAAAAATAATGGCCAGCCC
>DATIKK010000058.1:0-5429 GCA_035477635.1 Bacteroidales bacterium
CATTCAACATACAAAGCTACCCCAAAGTTTGCATAACCCTCATAGGTTACTTCCACAAAGTTGCCATCGCTTTTATCGCTGGCTTTGGTAATAGCACGCTGGATTGTGTCTTTAGGCATGTTAACACCCTTGGCATTAGCAATTGCAAGCCTTAACCTCGGGTTTTCCTCCGGATCGGGCAATCCCTCCTTAATAGATACCGTGATCTCTTTTATAATTTTTGAAAAAATTTTTGAGCGCTTTGCATCGAGAGCTCCTTTCTTTCGCTTTATTGTTGACCATTTGCTGTGACCCGACATAAAAATTGATCTTAAAAATTTGGACTATAAAATTAGAAAAAGTATGCAAAATAAAAATAATGGCCAGCCCACAACAGGACTGGCCATGAAAAGTTATATAGGATTAAAAAGGGGCCTAAAAAAGAGTCAAACGCAAGCCGAGCGAAAAGGGATATAACTCCGGAGCTTTACCATCGCGAAACAATGTGTTGAGCGAGTAGGATGCAAACATGCCGAATTTGTCCCAACCCATCCGTGCCTGTAGGTCAAACTTGAAAGGATTCAGATAAAAATCACCGCGCGATTTTCTTTTATCCCTTCCATTATCGGTTATGTAAACCTGTTTGGTATGCGAACGGATTCTTGTCCCAACGTTAATACCCGCCGAAATGTAGAATGGTTTACCAGATTCTGAGGTTTGATTCTGGAACTCGAGCATTAAGGGTACATTGATCCAGGTAATGCTTAGTTTGTTTTTGCGAAGCCCAGGCTCTATTACCGGAGCAAACTCTACTTGCTGCGGCCCTTTTACCATCAGAATATCACTGCCCAGACGGTAATTATTCCACCCGATGCCAATACCGGTGAACAGTCCAAGCCTGTTGCGAAACAGGTTAATGTTTTGCTGAAAAAGGTTTAGGTTCACAGCAACTGATTTTTCATACCGTAGCTCAAACGGTTCCTGGCCAATGGGCATAGTTAAACTGTAGTCGGGTGTCAGGTAGCCGTTTATACCCAATTCAAAACCAGTCCAATTGTCCCGGAATTTGTTGTTGTTCCTGTTACGCTGGGGGGTAATGTGCATGTCGTCGGTTACATTTATTTCCACGGGTCCAAGGCGCATTCTTACAGTGTCGGGTTCAGGAGTTGTTTTTGGAAAAGCTGCGGTATCAATTCCTTCAACCTTAGCCATGCCCGATAATTCAATGTTTTGGGATAGCGGTTTTTCCTTAATAGCCAGTACCGAAGCTCCGCTTGCTTCGCCCGTAAGCATAGTTGTTGCATCAACCCATGCTTTTGATGCCCCCGAAATTTTTATCTGCGTGCTTTCAGTAACCAGGCCGAATGCGCTCAACTGCGAAGCTCCGGAAAGCTTTGCTGTATGCGAAACCGATATACCCGATAAATTGGCATGGGTAGCACCGCTAAGAGTAGTATAAAGCTTTTCTGTTTCTATCTGAAGGGTGATGTTGGTGGCTCCGCTACCTTGCAGGTTAAGCGTTGGCGATTTCAGCACCTGCTCGCCCCTAAAAGAAGCCAGACCACTTCCATTAATACTTAAATAAACCGGCGCCGTAACACGGGCCACAATCCGGCCTATGTTGCGGGCAGAGCCTTTATACTCCAGAACCAGTATATTGTCTTTAACTTCAACTGAAACATCTTGCAGGATGCTTTCATCGGCATCAATGGTAACGTCAAAATTCTCTCCCTGTAGAAGATGTACGGTAAATACCCCTCCGGCCTCTACTCCATTAAAGGGGCTAACAGTAAAATTCTGGGCAATGACAGAAATTGGCAATGCCAGAATGATAATTACTGAAAAAATGGTTCTATTCATTACACAAAAATTTAAAAAACAACAACAATAAACAGCAGACTGTTAACAAAAATATTTTTAGTTTCCACTCTGTATTGTTCCTATTCCGGAACGGTTAATTATTTTTTCTGACGGGCTTCCAAAATACCTTATGGAACCTACACCACTAAGGTTGGCTTCGAGCAAATCAGATGCATAAACTTCGGCTGAGCCTGCCCCGGATAAATTTATGCGGGTTTCGCGGGTTATCAGGCTTGAAGTCTGCAGAATGCTTGCTCCCGAAAGATCGGCATTATGCTTATCGGCCACTCCCTGGAGACTTATCTTTCCAGCTCCTGACAGGTTTGTGCTCAAAACGTTTGTATTTACTACCAGATCAATTTCTGCAGCTCCACTGATATCGAGCATCAAATCACGGCTTTCGACAGGTTCTGTTGAATTCAGCTTACAGGCTCCCGCTATGCTCACCTTTTTCAAATCAGAATAGGTTATTGTTAGCTTCATCCGGGTAGGCTTTAAAATAGTTTTGTGGCGTGTGCTGATGATCAGGGTTTCATCCGACACCTGAATATCAACCAATTCCTGAAGGTTCTCGTCCGTTTCTACAATTACCTGACGGTTGTTGCCCTTTGTTAGGGTAACATTAAACATGCCGCTTAACTTTATGTTTTCAAAGCGATCCAGGTCAATTGTATCAGTAACCAACTGACCATCGCCCTCAATAAGTCTGCCATCTGCATATTGACACGAAGGCAGAGCAAAGAGCAAAGCGACAGACAAATAAAATATCCAAAGGTTTTTCATCCGTAAAAAAGTTTATTTTGTGAACTATTGATATGACGGTCTTACTGGAAAAATGTTACAGGTTTGCATTAACCCGAAATTATTTCACAACTATTTAAACTGCCAAAATCAAAATAATGGCCTCAAAAAAAATGATTAGGGCTGAAGAACTTAAAAATTAGCGATTCGGGTAAACCCCGTAGGCCAGGTGAAGTAAGCCAGGTGAAATAAACCAGGGGGAGTAAACCAGGGGGAGTAAGCCAGGAATTACTTTAATTGACTCAGGTGGCTGCCCCAAATTGTCTCAAAAACCTGATGTCGTTCTCAAAAAACAATCTGAGGTCTTTTATCTGAAAGGTTATCATGGCTATGCGTTCAATGCCCATACCAAAAGCATAGCCCGAGTAGGTTTTGCTGTCGATGCCGCAATTGTCGAGTACATTTGGATCAACCATTCCGCAACCCAAAATTTCGATCCACCCGGTATGTTTGCATACCTGGCATCCCGGACCGCCGCATATGCTGCACGAAACGTCCATTTCGGCCGAAGGTTCGGTAAAGGGGAAAAAGGATGGCCTCAGACGTATTTCCGTTTTATCGCCGAACATTTCGCGGGCGAAATAGAGCAGGGTTTGGCGCATATCGGCGAAGGACACATCCTTGTCTATATATAGCCCTTCTACCTGGTGGAATATGCAATGAGCCCTTGCCGAAATGGCTTCGTTTCTGAATACTCTTCCAGGGGAGATGGTTCGTATGGGCGGTTTTTGACTTTCCATTACCCGCACCTGCACCGAGCTGGTATGGGTGCGTAGGGCAATATCAGGGTTTTTGCCAATGAAAAATGTATCCTGCATATCGCGTGCCGGATGCTCCTCAGGAAAATTCAGCGCGCTAAAGTTGTGCCAATCATCCTCTATTTCAGGTCCCTCTGAAATAACGAAGCCGATACGTTCGAAAATGTTGTTTATGCGGTTGCGTACTATTGAAATGGGATGTCTCGATCCAATTGGTGCGAAATCGGCCGGCATGGTAAGGTCGGGTTTATCATGGGCAGTTGCATTCGCAGCAATTTTTTGTTCCAAAACTTCCTTTTTATGGTTAATCAAAAGAGTAACCCTGTCTTTCAACTGGTTCAATTTCAGGCCAACCTCCTTACGCAAAGTGGGGTCAATAGACTTAAACTCATTGAAAAGCTCGGCTATTAATCCCTTTTTTGAAAGCATCCTAATACGGAATGCCTCAAGTTGCTCCTGAGTATCGGCTTTGAACGCTTCGGCTTCGGCCAGGATAGTGTTGATTTTGTGCTGCATGTAAAAGTGTGGCTAATTCAGGATAACAATTCTCATAACTACATTTTGCAATGGCCTGTTACCCTGACCAGTAGGCACGGCTGCTATACGGTCGATCACCTCAAGGCCTTCGATTACCTGCCCGAAAACGGTATAAGCGTGATCAAGGTGCGGAGTACCACCTTCGGTGGCATAAACAACACGCTCTTCGGCAGAAAAGGGGATACCTCTCCGTTGTTCCATCATGTCGAGTTCTTCGTTAGTCCAAAGGCGGCCTTGAACAATATAAAACTGCGACCCCGATGAGCGGCGCTCAGGGTTTATCTGGTCGCCCTGACGTGCAGCCGCAAGTGCGCCTTTGCGGTGAAAAATCCCCGGAACTATTTCGGCAGGAAGTGTATAACCGGGATCGCCCATCCCTAATGGTTGGCCTGGCTGAGCATCTCGCGAAAGTGGATCGCCAGCCTGAATCATAAATCCGGAAATTACCCGGTGAAACAACAGCCCATCGTAAAACCCTTCGCCGGCAAGCTTAAGGAAGTTGTCGCGGTGCAGGGGCGTTTCGTTGAAAAGCTTTATGGTAATATTGCCAAATTCGGTAATTATCTGAACCCGGGCTTCCTGATTGTTTTCGGTATTGCGGGCATGACCACATGATGCCAAAATAAATAAAATGGCCATTAGACCGGGTTTCAGAACAGCAATAAGAATATTCTTGTTCATAGTATATACTTTTGTTTGCCCAAAGGTAAAAAGTTTGGTGCAGCCAGCAATCAAAAAAAATTACTCCCAAAGCAATTCCTACCGCGTGATAATGCGGTTAAGCGCCTGTGCAAATTGTCCCACCTTGATTTTTAACTTGTGGTCGTTTTCGAGCAGCTCCAACTGTTCGTTGCTATCCTCAGAATGTTTGAGTTTTTCCTGATTTTCTGCAATCATTCTTTCAAGGCGCTTCAACTTAAAAGAATATACTACATTTAAAAGATTGTCCCTAAGTTGCTCCTCCTCTGATTTGACAAAAATACGACGTCGCATAGACCAGTTGTGGCTTAAAGAATATGGGGTTGAGATAAGTGCAACTACCATGTTTCGCACATCCTCATCGGGATGGCCGGTGAAATCCTGAACCGACGGAACACTTTCAGAAGTGTGGTAATTGACAAAGACTTCATAAATTTTCTGACATGTTGCATTGTCAAAATACAATTTATCGTCAATGAAATCATCTACTACAAAATTGAGCAGCCGTACCGAAACCGTTGTTGGCTTTCCGGATTCATCCATCCCTTCAAATTCCACCATATTGCCCGCATACAGCAGCAACATCCTTATTACTTCTTTTTCGTGGTGTCCGTTGGTTACAATTTCGGGTTGGGCTTGGGGTGAAGCCTCATAAGACGTTGCATCAAGGTTCTCGGTCAGGGTTTCCTTTGCCTGGCGGGTATATTTCAGCCTGACCTGTTTGTTAACCTCGTCAATCAATAATCGCTCATCCACCTGCATTAAACCGCTGCACTTCCTGGAGTAAAGACTTCG
>DATIKK010000059.1:0-2522 GCA_035477635.1 Bacteroidales bacterium
TCCTTGCCGCACTCTTTGTATGGAAGGTAGTACCCGAAACCAAAGGAAAAACCCTTGAGGAAATGGATGGCTTGTGGCAAAAAAAGAAACATTAACCAGGTGGCGGGATTGTTGAAGTATTTTTGCATTAGCAGGCAAAAGGGTAAAGTTTATCTTGCCCAGTCTTTCCACGAAATCAACCTTGCATGAGGGGTTTCAATAGTTTTATCCCCTCCGTAAACAATTGCAAGATTGCTGCCTTCGTCCACCTGAATTTTTTTCCAGAAATTCAGGTTCTTTAAAAATCCTTGTGTATAGGTGCTGCCCGCTTTAACTTCAATGACGGTCAATGCTCCGCTTTTTTCTATTAGTAAATCAATTTCGTTCCCTGTATTATCCCTCCAAAAATACAACGAAGGCTCCTGTCCTGATGCAAAGCTCTTTTTTACCATTTCCAATATCACCCAATTCTCAAATAAACCGCCCCTTAAAAAATGGTTGCTGAGCTGACTTTCGGTACTGATGCCAAGGAGAGAACAGGCTAAGCCGGTATCAATGAAATAAAGTTTCGGGGATTTAACCAGCCTTTTGGAGTAGTTTTTATGAAAAGGCCTGAGGAAGAAAATAATATAACTTGCTTCAAGCACAGAAAGCCAAGCCTTTGCAGTAGGTTGCGTAATTCCGCAATCATTAGCCAGGGCTGAAATGTTTAGCAATTGTCCTACCCGACCAGCGCACAATTTTACAAAGCGAACAAATAAATCAAGATTGGAAACATTCTGTACTTGCCTGACATCTCTTTCAATATAGGTTTGAGAATAAAAGGGGTAAAATTCATGAGGTTCTAAGTTTTTTTGGTAAATACGGGGGTAGCCACCCTTGAATACTATACTTTCAAATTGAGGAAATTCGAAGCCGTGCTGTTCAAGCTCCGAAAATGAAAAGGGCAACAATTTTAAAATTGCTGTGCGACCGGCTAATGTTTGACTAATGTTTTCGCGCAACAAAAAATTTTGCGAGCCTGAAAGGAGGTACATTCCTTCCTTACCCTCGTTGTCCACATGGGTTTGCATGAACGAGAACAATTGGGGAAACCGCTGAGCCTCATCAATAATGATGCGGTTGGGGTATTGTCGCAAAAACAATCTTGGGTCTTCCTTTGCCCTAAGAAGGATATCTGGATCTTCCAGCGAAAGATATTGGTAATCGGGAAATGCGTTTTTAAGCAGGGTTGATTTACCTGATTGACGCGGCCCCGTAAGCGTTACCACAGGATATTTGGAAGCAAAATACCTTACCTTGTCGGTGATTGCCCTTGGAATCATTTTTTACAAATTTAAAATTCGATTTTGAATTTGTAAAAATAATACGATTCTCCTTGAAATGCAAATAATTGGCTACAACTTTAAATTGATTTTGGCCTTCGCATGCTATTTTCTTTCTGCCTGCCGGCTGGTTTGCAATAAGCGTGGACTACCAAGCATCCGTGCGGAATGGCGATGCCGGCAGTCCTTCGCTGTTCACCAGGTTGGCTTCATCTGGATTGTTGGCCCAGGCATAGCGCACTGCCATATGGTTTCGAACCTCATTGCTTCGCACAATCACCCTGTTGCCCCTTATCCGGGCATCCGCCCAAACAAATTTGCGGTCTTCACCTGCAATGGAAAACTCTTTAAGGGCATTTCCGTCGCTCGTTTTCAGCCCTCGGACAGCATTATCGAAAGTGAGAATGATTCGGTTGCCCCTGATTTTCTTGCTCTTAAAGATGGGTCCGGAATGCACCAGGTCTGATTCTCCGTAAGCCACCTTTCGGGCAGCAAGAGCCAGGCGGCGCCCCACATCCTTCTTGTTGAGCGGGTGTATATCGTTCCATTCGCCTATATCGATAGTAACAGCCATAGCGGTGCCCGGTACTGCCAGCGTTTTAAGTTGCGCCTCCCTGAGCAATGCCCAGTTGCTTTCCGTAGGGTGGTCGTAGTCTTCCATGAAATTGGCCAACTGAACAAAAAGGAACGGAAAATAGCCCTGTTGCCACTTGTTGCGCCAGTTGCTTATCACAGCAGGGAACAGGCTGTGGTATTCTGCCGGCCGGCCTGCATTCGATTCGCCTTGATACCAAATTACGCCTTTAATTCGGTAGCGGTGCATGGGCGCAATCATTCCATTGTAAAGCCCTGCAGGCTTCCATCTAATGAATGTTTGCCCTGCCAATGGTGGCATTATGGCTCCTACCCGATACATCCACTCGCCCCCGAGCTGTATAGTATCCGTTTTGGTTGTAATAGCATAAATCTTATCGGGCACAAATCCACCATGCCCCTGATTGCTTATTACGCGCACCACAACCGTGTTTTTACCAGGCTTTAGAATCCCGGCAGGAATATTGTATCGCCTTGGTGGAAATTGAAAACTGGTGGTTCCAACAAATCTACCATTAATAAAAACCGAATCGGCATCTACGATGCAGCCCAGGATGATTTTGGCATCCATGCCGGTCATCTGCTGCGGAACTTCAATCTCTTTCCTGAACCAGACTACTCCGT
>DATIKK010000060.1:0-4223 GCA_035477635.1 Bacteroidales bacterium
AGGGATGTTTCCTGGAAGGTGATAAATACTATCGGCAGTAACTTTAAGCTGTGCTGCAATCTGCCTGGCACTATAATGCGGGAAGTGGTGTCTTAAAATGGCGGCAGCTCCTGCTACTACAGGGGCAGCCATAGAGGTGCCGCTTCCTGCAATATAACGTCCATTGGTAAAAGTCGAAAGGATTCCTTGCCCTGGAGCTGATAGGTCAACAAATCTGTTAAATGAAGAGCCTGACCATTTCAGGTCTTCGCTGTTGGTTGCGGCAACACTTAGTACCGGGGGAAAGGAAGCCGGAAAAAATGGAGTCAGGCTGTTTTCGTTTCCGGCCGCCGCCACCACCAGCACATCGCGGTTAAAGGTCGCGTAGTTGATAATGTCCAGACCAAATTGCCCCGGACCGACCGTACTTCCCCAGGAACAATTGATTACCGAGGCTCCTCTGTCGGCAGCATAAACAATACCTTCATAAGCCATGGTAAGCCGTCCCTGCTGGTCATCTACTTTTACAGCCATAAAACGTGAATTAAAACTTACACCTGCTACTCCGGTAAGATTATTTGTCGAAGCTGCCGCAACGCCTGCCACGTGTATTCCATGTGGATTCGCCCTAAATTGAGGGTCAGAACGGTTTTCGCCTAAATCCCAGCCAAAAAAGTTGTCGATAAAGCCATCGTTGTCGCAATCAATGCCATTGATCGGGTCATTGTAATTATAGGCAATGGCATACTTTAGATCGGGATGAAACCTGTCATTGCCCGTATCAACAATGGCTACAACCACCGAACTATCTCCTTTCGATACAGCCCACCCGTCGTAGGCTCTTATACGCATCAGGTGGTATTGCGAAGGGGCCAAAGTATCGTTGGGTACAAAAAACAATTCGGGAATGTAACGCGGCTCTGCATATTGCACAAGTCCAGTGGCATACAGGGCATTGATTGCCTCCTGGAGCCGGTTGTTACAGGCTATATTAAGCTGATAAATCATCGACAGGTCAACCAAAGGCTCGCCTAACCTGCCATACTTTAATACGGGTGCGCTATGCTTTGGAAAAACCCTCCTGACTTCTCCGGCCTCAAACTCAGCAATAAATTCATTTATAGCCGGCAAGTCAATCCTGTAAGATTTGGCAAAAGGGGCCTGTTCTGACTTAAGCCTGAAAATAATCTGCCCTGGCACATATTGATTGGCACTGATGCCCTCGGGCATGGTAAAATATCCATCTTGCCGGGAAATGACTTGTAAGGGTAAAATTAACAGTATTCCCAGCTTTAAAGCCCTGAGTAACAAATTCACCATCTGCCCAGTTTTACGGATCTAGATTAATAATTATTCAAATTTAAATATGATTTCTCGTTATTCGAACTAAATGAAAAATTTTATGATTTCCCCAATTAAAAACAATTCAATCCGATAATCCCAAATCTCCGCGACCCCTGTAAAGGCGCCATACGTAAGCAGCAAATAGGGTAGGGTTGGTAATGTAAAATGAATACCGATATTGTTTGTAGCAGTTTAAAGGATTTTGTTTCAACTTTTCAACCTAATGCTACGCATTAGAAATTCCTATCGGTTAATTTTTGGTAAAAGCAAGAGCATGGCATCAGCAAACTTCGTAGTGGCTCTGCTTTTTGAATACTTGAAAGGTTTTGATAAAAATATAAACAAGAAGGAATTATGTTTGGTATAATTCTTGTGCACTTTTTTAATATCCTATAAAAACACCAGCAGATTCTTTTACTAATAAATTGCAGAGTTTACTAATAAAGCGCAGGAGTGGCGCAAAAAAACATATGTTGTAAAAAAAAGTATAAATAACACAAAATCGTCGCTACAATTTGGGTATAATCTTTTTTTTTACTTTACAGGGCAAAGGTCTTTAAAGGACCCAAAAGAACCTATGCGGGTGGTAAGTCGGAAAGATATGGAAAGGTTTAGAAACCTGGGAAGTTTTCATATTGTTAAAACCGACTGTTATGAACTCAAAAACAAAGCGCTTAGGGTTTCTTTTTTGGGGAGTTTTACAAATGACTTTGCTGGTCTTTTTGAGCGGCGAATCCAGCTACGGACAAACCAAAATTCGCGGCACTGTTCTTAACGAACAATCAAAACCCGTTGCCGATGCCTCCATTACTTTAATGCGTGTTAAAGACAGCACCGTTGTTGCATTTAACTTCAGCAATGCAAATGGTGAGTTTTTTATTCTTTCCAGTGGCAATGAAACTGATTTGTTGTTGGGTGTGAGCGGATTTAATATCCGGCAACACATTCAAAAGGTTGACATGGATGTTAAGGAAGTCATCATTTATGTCAAAGAAGAAGCCATCGAACTAAAGGAGTTTACATTTACGGCACCAAAGATTTGGGGAGGTGATACTATTAATTATTCTGTAGATGCTTTTCGCGATTCGACTGATGTAGTAATTGGAGATGTATTGGAAAAACTACCGGGTATTACCGTAAGAGAAAGCGGTAAGATTGAATTTAAAGGAAGACCCATCAGCAGTTTCTATATCGAAAACATGGATATGTTGCAAGGCCGCTATGGCATTGCCACCAAAAGCATTAGTGCAGAAGACATTGCCACGGTACAGGTTTTTGTAAACCACCAACCCATAAAGGCGTTGCAGGATATTGCTTTTTCTGATGATGCTGCGATAAATCTTATCCTCAGACCCGGCGCCCGTGGTATCTTCTCTGCCATGGCCCACCTGGGCGGAGGCACCAATGAGAATTTGCTTTGGAACAATTCGCTTACCGGTATGTATTTCAGTGCTTCACGCCAACATCTTACCTCCTTTAAAACCAATAATACCGGTAATGACATTGAGCAGGTGTTTCAGCCATTTTACAATAGATTTGCCTTGCCCCCTGCCGGCTTCTCGTCCATGGTGATGCCTGCCCCTCCGCCAATTGATAGAAACAGGTACTTGTTTAACGAAGCCTACGGCGGCACTGTCAATAACCTTTTCAAAACAAAAAACGATGCACAGCTTACCTTCAATTTCACTGGATTTCGCGATATAGACGACAGAAGAGGCTTTAGTCAAACCCGCTACATGATACCGGGTTCCGACACCATCATAATCACCGAAGGGATGAACTCCCTTACCCAAAAATTGAATGTTGAGGGAGGCTTTGGATATAGGCTAAATACGCCGCAAAGTTTTTTGAACACCCTAACGAATGTTTCCTTGAGCTTGGATGAAAGCGCTGGACGGGTATTTGGTGATGAACTGGTAACCCAAAGCGATAAAAACCAACCTGTTCATTTAACCCAAACCATTCATTGGGTCAGGCGAAGCAATTCTGAAAAGCAAACGGGAATCGAGTTTAATTCTAGTACATTCTTTCAGGCTGCGCCCTATAGCCTTGATATTTCACCTGGAAGCTTTGCCGATGAGTTTAACCAAAATGAGCCTTTTACAACTATCAGGCAAAATGTAAATTTCAATTCCTTTCAAACCCGAAACAGTCTGATGTTTCTTTTGCAAAAACGATGGAAGTCCATTTTTATCAATCCTGTTTTGCATTACTCCATGGAACATCAGTCGCTCAATACAGATATTTTTACTTCGCAGTTGGGCAATGAGTTTAATCTCCTGCCTGATGCATCCCTGCAAAACGACATGACATGGATGAGGATGAGAGCCGGATTGGGTTTAAACTTTTCATACAGCGGGCGTGATTTAAGTATCTCGCTTTCAACGCCAGTTCAGTATCAGCATATTTCCCTGACAGACCATAAAACTGATGATGCCGGGAGCAAAAGTGATAGAATCATTTTTCTCCCTTCCATACGATTTACTTACGACCTGAGCACAAGATGGCAAGTTACGGGCAATCATTTTTGGTATAAACACAATCCCGATTTAAGAAATCTTTATCCGGGATTGATACTGCAAGACTACCGTACGCTGACACATTATGACAACAAGCTCTCCGACACTTACGGGCAGCAAAGCCGCCTGTTGTTATCCTATAGAAATGTGATTCGTTTTTTGTTTGCCAATGTTGAAGTAAATTACAACCGGTACCGCAACGAGGTAATGTACGCGCAGCATTTCGAGGGTTCGGCGGTGAGAATCACCAGGGTAGAGTTGGAGAATACAGGTAATTTTCTTTCTGTAATAGGCCGTATGGGCAAAGGCTTCGACTGGAAAAAGCTATCGTTCAATGCCGAGGGTTCCTGGGGCAGCGGCTCCAGATCCCTGCTAAGGCAA
>DATIKK010000061.1:0-12449 GCA_035477635.1 Bacteroidales bacterium
ATCCTGTCGTTTTCCGAAAAGCAAAAGTTTGAGTATGCCGGGGCTTCGGGCGGATTTATTGATATTCTGGGTTTTCCTTTCTGCAGGGGTCGTATTTTTAATCATATCGAACCCGATCATGGACAATACGACAACAGCATAGAAATACTTTGGGCTACCGGTGCCTGCATGTTTGTAAGAGCGGCACCTTTCTGGGAGGCGGGAGGGTTCGACGAGAGGTTCTTTGCCCACATGGAAGAGATTGATCTTTGTCTGCGGCTGCAACGAATAGGATACTCCATAGCTGCTGTACCTTCATCTAAAGTTTATCATCTGGGAGGCGGCACGCTGGCCAGTTCAAACCCGAAAAAAACCTTTCTCAACTTCAGAAACAGCCTTTGGCTAATGGCAAAAAACTGGCCGGCAAGATATTTCTATCCCCTGCTTCCTTTGAGGTTAGTGATTGATATTATAGCAGCGTTTAAGTTCCTCCTTACGGGAAACGCTTCCGGCGCTTTGGCAATTTTGAGGGCCCATGGGGCATTTCTTGCAAGATTTTTTGCAATGCGCCGCACAGCGCCCCCCTGCTCAGCCAGGCTGCCTGAAGGAATTCTGATGGGAAGTATTGTTCTGAATTTTTACCTTAAAGGAAAAAAACTGTTTTCTCAACAAAAAAAATTCAGGAAAAGCTCCGCTTTATCAACTCTATAGGTTAAACAGGTTTCATAAAACTCAGAATGGCCAGACGGTAGCTGTCGAGTCCAAATCCACCCACAGTGCCTGCGCAGTAAGGCGCTAAAAGTGATTTGCGTCGAAACTCCTCACGCGAGAAAATATTGGAAATATGCACTTCCACCACCGGCGCACTCACGGCCAGAATGGCATCGGCAATAGCCACGCTGGTGTGTGTATATCCCGCGGCATTCAGAATGATCCCCTCGTAGCTAAAACCCGCTTTCTGTATTTGAGTTACCAGCTCGCCCTCAAGGTTGCTCTGGTAGTAATCAAGGTTCACTTCGGGAAACCATGATCGCAGCTTGCCGAGATAATCAGTAAAAAATTCATTGCCATAAATCGAAGGCTCGCGCGTACCAAGAAGATTGAGGTTTGGGCCGTTAATGATGATGATTTTCATAAAATTATAGACTAAAGTTGCAGCGTGTAACTGAGGGCAAAGTAAGCAAAAAACTCGTTAGCTTCTATGGCTTCTTACTAACCGGGGCTATAAGAACCTGTAACCTGCGCTTCCGGATTTTTTTTGCAGTCTTGCAAAAGCCATACTCTTTCGTTTGTTAATTAGAATTTGCTATCTTTGCTTTGCTTTTCAAAATAGGGGTGCCCAAAACAAAGGGCTGAGATCATACCCATTGAACCTGATCCGGATAATGCCGGCGAAGGGAAGGGAGATAAACAAAGAGCAGGTTTCGCCTCTATTATCTGCTTAATGTTTAACAATTAAAAAATTTTTTACATGTTAACGAAGTGTTTTGCAGCCATTTTGTGGGTTGCGTTGCCATTTTTGGCGTTAGGTCAGCACCAGATCAGCGGGAGGGTGTTCGATGCAGCAGATCATAGCCCGCTACCCGGAACAAATATAGTGGTGAAGGGAACTTTCAAGGGTGCTTTTACCGGCTCTGATGGTCATTTTTCGCTTTCGGGTCTGGTAGCCGGTGACCACACCTTGCACATAAGTTTTCTGGGCTACGAAAGCCGGGAAGTGATTGTTCAGGTTCCAATGACTGACGTTGTCATTGTAGGCCTGGAACGTTCGGCCACTCTTGCCAGTGAAGTTGTTGTTGTGGGTTTAAGGGCCGATAGCCGTACTCCTGCTACATTTACTAATGTAACCGCCGAACAACTCGCGGCAAAAAACCTTGGACAGGATTTACCTTACCTGCTCAATCTCACACCTTCATTGGTAGTTACTTCCGATGCAGGGGCCGGGGTAGGCTACACATGGATGAACATTCGCGGAAGCGACAATACCCGTGTAAATATCACCCTTAACAGTATTCCATTGAACGATGCAGAGTCGCACGGGGTATGGTGGGTGAACAAACCTGATTTGGCTTCATCCCTTGAGAATGTTCAGGTGCAAAGGGGTGTTGGTCTGAGCACACATGGCGCCGGAGCTTTTGGAGCTACAATCAGTATGACTACTTTGGGTCTGCGTGAAAGCGCCCATGCTGAACTCGAAAACTCGTTCGGGTCGTTCAATACGCTAAAAAATACAGCACAATTCGGCACCGGACTGGTAAATGAAAGGTGGTCGTTCGAAGGACGCCTTTCGCGAATAGTTTCCGACGGGTTTATTGACCGTGCTACTTCCGATCTTCGGTCGTTTTACCTTTCTGGCGGTTTTTTTGGCCGAAATACCATCATACAGGGGGTTGCCTTGTCGGGTGCCGAAACCACATACCAGGCATGGAACGGAGTACCCGGCAACTTGCTCCAAACCAACCGTACCTATAATCCTTCGGGCCGGTTTACCGACAACCAGGGGGTTGTTCGCTACTATGAAAATGAAACAGACAACTACCAGCAGGACCATTATCAGTTGCACCTCTCCCATGCATTTACCACCAAAACCACAGGCAATGTGTCGCTTTTCTATACCCGCGGCAGGGGCTACTTCGAGCAGTTTCGCGACAACGAAAGGTTCAGCAGGTATAATCTGCCCAATCTGATAATTGGCGCGGAGACCATTACACGCACCGACCTTATCAGAAGAAGATGGCTCGACAACCATTATGCAGGACTGGTTTATTCGTTCAAACATAATCCTGCGCAGAACCTTTCGCTCACTTTGGGTGGTGGCTACAAAACCTATTGGGGCAGGCATTTTGGAGAAATTATCTGGGCCGAGCATGCCCTTAATATTCCCAAGGGTTGGCATTATTACGATAACGACGCAGTAAAACAGGATTTCAATACCTTTTTGAAGGTAAATTATGAGTTGATAAGTGGACTGAATCTTTTTGCCGACATGCAGTACCGCTACATAAACTACACTTTCGAGGGCCCCGCATGGGTTTTAGGGGAGGTTAGCCGGATTGACCAGGAGGCTGTTTTCCATTTCGTTAATCCCAAAATCGGACTCAATTGGGTCATAAGCCCACAAAGTTCAATGTATGCTTTTGGTGGCATTGGAAACCGCGAGCCTGTAAGGCGCGATTTCACAGAATCATCGCCCGAAAGCCGCCCCAGACACGAAACCTTGCGCAATATCGAGCTGGGATACCGTTTTCAGGGTAGAAATACAATGTTTGCTGCCAACCTGTACCTGATGGATTATAAGAACCAGCTTGTACTCACAGGTGAAATTAACGATGTGGGCGGATTCACCAGGATGAATATCGAAGACAGCTACCGCTTGGGAATCGAACTTCAGGGCGGGCTTATCATTTCCGAAAGATGGAGATGGGAAGGAAATGCCTCCTTCAGCCGCAACAAAATTCCGCTATTTGTGGAGTTCTCAGATGTGTTTGACAACAACTGGGAATGGACCGGCACAGAGTCGAGGGTGTACGAAAATACCGACATAGCCTTTTCGCCATCGGTAGTTGCGGCAAGCATGCTGAGCTATGAGCCATTAAACGACTTAGTGGTTACTCTGAATACAAAGTATGTAGGCCGTCAGTTTATTGATAATACGCAAAATGAAAACCGTATGCTCGATGCATTTTTTGTTAATGATTTGAGAATCAACTATGTGGTGAGGCCGGGATTCTTTCGCGAGGTAGAACTTGTTTTTCAGGTAAATAATATTCTGAACCACAATTACGAAACCAATGCCTGGATTTATAAAGGTGTTGTGGGCGAACAGGGTCTTATCACCATCGAAGACGGTTATTTCCCCCAGGCCGGAAGGCATTTTATGGCCGGATTGAATCTGCGTTTTTAAAAAATAATCATTCCTTAGAACAAACGCCGGGCCTTCGATGAAAGCCCGGCGTTTGTGGTATATTATTTATTCCGCTTTTATGGCCTGCTGTTCAGCAGAGGGCTTGGGTTTAGTATCGTCAACCTCTTCAACTTCCTCCTCATACTGCCTGTGTATGGCGTAGTTGCGCCATTTTTCCAATACAGACTTCAAGTCGGAAGGCATTTCTGAATCGAAGAAAAAGGGTTTGCCTGTGGTGGGATGCAAAAACCCCAATGTTTTGGCATGGAGGGCGTGGCGGGGCATAATTTTGAAGCAATTGGCCACAAATTGTTTGTATTTTGTAAATGTGGTTCCTTTGCGTATTTTGTCGCCCTCATACGTTTCGTCGTTAAACAAAGGATGGCCGATATGTTGAAAATGCGCCCGTATCTGATGAGTCCGGCCTGTTTCGAGCTTGCACTCCACAAGGGTAACATATCCAAAACGTTCCAAAACCCGATAATGAGTAATAGCCGGCTTGCCGTGCGCACCATCATTAAAAACATCCATCACCTTGCGGTTTTTGAGACTCCTGCCAATGTTTCCGGTTATGGTGTCCTGGTTGTTGACCACGTTGCCCCAGACCAAAGCATGATAAATGCGGTCTATTTTGCGGTCGAAAAACATTTTTGCCAGCCTTGTTTGCGCCAGCTCTGTTTTTGCAACCAGGAGCAACCCTGATGTGTTTTTGTCAATCCGGTGTACCAGACCGGGTTTTATGTCTTCATCGTTTTTCCTGGGAAGATTTCCGAAATGGTAAACCAGAGCATTCACCAGTGTGCCGGTATAATTGCCATAACCCGGATGCACCACCATTCCAGCTTCCTTGTTAACAACAACGATGTCGTTATCCTCATAAACAATGTTGATCGGGATGTTTTGTGGTATCAGCTCTATTTCGCGGGGTGGATGTGCCAGTACAATGGTTATTACATCACCGGGTTTTACCCTGTAGTTGGGCTTAACAGGCACATCATTTATCAGAATATTTCCTGCCCTGGCTGCAACCTGCACCTTGTTGCGGCTGGCATTTTCGATGCGGGCGGTCAGGAATTTATCAATGCGCAGCAGCCCCTGTCCGCGGTCAACCACAAAACGGAAATGTTCATACAGTTCCTGCTCTTCGCCTTCTTCGCGGAGTGCATCCTCCGGAAAGTCTTTCTCATTAATCATTTTTTTGCTATTACCTGGCAATAATAAATCGGGTGGTTTGGCTGGTATTATCCTTCCGGTTGGTGATTCTCAACAGATAAATTCCGTTTAGTAAATGCCCAAGATTGATAACGGGGTTAAATTCGCGAGCCAGAACCTGGCGTCCGGTCATATCAAAAACCTCCACCCATAGATAATCAGCATGCACAACAACGCTTTGATCCATCACAATATTGAGCATGCTCTCTTTAAGGGGGTTTGGGAAAACGCCAGGCTCATCCGGGGGCAATACTTCACCTGTGGTGACTGATGCTTGCGATGAGGCTACCACCGGCCTGATCATGAGCGCTCCCGGGTAAATGGAAGGTTGCCAGCCGTTGCCAACATTGAAAAATATATTTTCACCGGCCGGGGAGTTGGCATCGTAGCCCAGATTTATGAAGCCTTCTGTTCGCTGTTCCCATCCTATAAAAATGGTGCCTGATACCTGTACCGGATTGCTTAGCTCGTAAGTAATAAATCCGTTAAGGTCATCGGAAAAATGTGGCGTAAATGAAGCAGACTGGTAAAGCACCTGCTCCGGTTGAAGCGAACTCCAGACCATGATCCGAACAGGAAAAGCATTTTGATTTTCGATAGTTCGGTTGAAAAAAAATTGAATCGCCCTGAGTGTATCAGCCCTGCTCAGAATAAAACGGTAAGCGCCTCTGGCATTGCGGCCAATGAGGCCATAGCCGCTTTCGGGAGTCCCATCGTCGTAAGCAAAGAAGTTGCCGAAAACCTGGTTAAAGACAATGGTATCGTTCTGCCGGTTGCTGTCGCCATTAACTCCTTCGCGGATAACATGGATGATTTGAAATTGCCGCTTTTCGGCCTGGGTACCCGGAAAAGGATTTGAAACTACTATTGGGCTTGTATGCGGTTGAAATACCTGATATCCGCCCTGCGAAAAGGGGGCGATGTTCCAGGCACCCCCCGAATAAGTACGGATGGTGTTGCCTTGTTCATCACGAATTAAATACCGGTAGGTATAGTTGTAAATGATGCCTCCCAGGTTGGTTATTTTATTTTCCAGATTGGTTTTGAGATGACTTTGAGAATTAGCAAGAAAATGCGACCAGGGCATTGCCACATACCTTCGCAACAGTGTTTTGGCCGGCGCTGCAAAGGCAATGTCGTGGTAAGTAACATTGCGTTTGCTTCGCCCGCGGTCAAGAAAAACATAATCAATATTCCAGATATTATTATTTCCTGCCATGTTTTGCAGCGACTGGTCGGGAGGGGCAAAGCTTCCGTAATTTTTGAAGCGTAACCTGAAATCATTGCGAAAAAATACCGGGTCGGAAATAAAAATTGCAACCCTTTTGAAAAACGGAAACTCGTTGTTGGAGAATGATTCCAGGGTTTCGCCCGTAGTATTCCATACCGTTTGCCACATATCGGGTATCCAAACTGGCACTCCATGCTCATTGAGCTCATATCGACCGGGAGTTTTCAGGAATTCGACCACCAGGGAATCCCTTTCTCTCGGGTTACCGCCGTTTCCTTGAGGCTGGAAATAAAAGGTAAGCAGCACGGAATCAGCAGGAGTCAAATGCCCTAACCTTATGGGATGCGAGGTAAGGAAGTCGGCCACAAACTGAAAAGGACTTTCCGAAGCCCTGTCATATAGTCTTCCATGCTGGTCGAGCATATCAAAAGTTGCAACACCAACCGTTTTTGGATGAACGGCAAATCCTGAATTTACAAATACGAAATTATCTGCCCAAAACCTGGTGTCCGGAAAGTGTCCCTGGTTTGAAAAATCATCGAGGAAAGGTATTTCAAGGGGAAGTGATACCGTCGTCTTTGCTATTGCAAAAGTTTCGGCATGAGCTTTAAGCGGGTTGCTCAACACCGGAGCCAACCATTCCTGGCTATTTGCCACCGATAGCAACACTACTGAAAGAACAACCGAGAACAACAATTTTAACATTTCAAGTAAAGCCATTTATAGAACCAGACTATCCGGTTCATTTGCAATCAGGTTTTTTTGATGTAGCCCAAATATCCTGTATTATTTAGAAATCATCGATCGAGCGGTACCAGACGTCAATCCTGTCGCCTTTTTTAATTCGTCCGTTTTCGCCATAGTCGGGCATTTGCATGTAAACCCTTGCATCTTCTTTCGAAACGTTTCCCTCAAAGGTTTCATTGCCCAGTTCAAGAAAATTTTGCGCAAGTACCGCCCTGACCTCTTCAGGTGTTTTTCCGAAAAGCATCGGTACAGTAACTGTCAGCATTCCGGCGAGATATTCTTCGAAATCGAAAAGGTTGCCTGAGCGGTAAACCAGATTCACGCTGCTTCCTGCCTGCAGGGTCTGAATTTGCAAAGTAGGATCTGGGGTTTGCTGGTAAACCATTGGATTATCGTTTTTATCATCGAGAAAATCTTCTGTCCCCAAACTGAGCGAAACTGCATGCAGGGCGCTTATGGCCTCCCTACGGGTCATACCGATCAGCAAAGGAACTTCTACAAGGGCCTCTCCCAGACCCATTCCGATGACCAGGTCAATGGAACTGCCTTTTTCAATGAGTGTACCTGGCTCAATTTCCTGAGCCCTAAACTTTTGCTGTAAAATGGCATTTTGGGCAATATCTGGCCTGTACTCGAGGTTTCCAACATCCAAGCCATAGGCATTGAGCAAGGCCAGAGCCTGCCTGAAAGAAAGGTCTATCAGGGCAGGCATGGGAACTTTTTCTGACAGAATGGCAACCTTTGTAAGGTAAATAGTCCTATTTCTTTTTACCTCGCTTCCTTTGTCGGGATCTTGCCTTACGATGGAACCCCTTGGGTTGAAATCATCAAAAATGGAATCGTTAATATGGTACCTGAGGTTAAGGTCTTTGAGTTTCTCAGAAGCTTCCTCCACGGTAAGCCCTTTAAGATCAGGTACAGTTATAGTGCGTCCGTGAAGGGTGTAAATATCAAGAAAACTCATAGCAATCCACAAAAAAACAATCCCAACCGGTATGCTCAGAAGCAAATGTCGTATGAAAAGTTTGCTGGTGAGAAATTCCTTGAGAGTCATTATTTTAGAAGGTTTGTTGTTTTGAACCATACGTTAAGGATTTTGTGTGCTTGAATTATTGCAATTGCTGATTACTCAGTTACAACCACAAGAAGAAACCAAATTTTATCTGGCAAGCATTAAAGCAATCAACAGGATTTTTATGATGTAAAATTAAACATTAAAAGCCATTTTTTTTTCA
Organism: Bacteroidales bacterium; assembly: GCA_035477635.1. Classification (GTDB taxonomy): domain Bacteria; phylum Bacteroidota; class Bacteroidia; order Bacteroidales; family UBA7960; genus UBA7960. The sequence continues at coordinate 8,309 of DATIKK010000061.1, forward strand.
GACAATACGTTTGATTTTTCTTAAGTTTGCCTGAAATCCGGCGAAAGCAGCTTTCATTTGCAACCAATTTTGATGAGCAAATCAGTGAAACACCAGTGTGTTTAGGCAGATAAAATTTTGTGTTGTAAAAAAACCAATCTTGTTTTAAGCTGCAAATATTGTCCAACATAAAGCATAAAAATTTTCCATGTTAACAAGTAGTAAGAAGATTGAAAAAAACATTGCCCTAATTGCCGGTGGCGACTCAGGCGAATATGTTATTTCCATAAAGAGCGCCAGAACCATTAAGAACAACATAGACCCTATAAAATACAAGGTTTACACTATTCTGGTAAGCAGGGAGAAATGGGTGTTTTTGGATGACCAGGGCGTGGAGCATCCGGTTGATAAAAACGATTTCAGTATCAGCCCCTTTGGTGAAAAAATTCTTTTCGACTGTGCATTTATTACTATTCATGGCACTCCCGGCGAAGATGGCAAGTTGCAGGGATATTTTGAATTACTTGGAATTCCTTACACTACTTCAGGGTTACTTCCCTCGGCGCTTACTTTCAACAAATATTTCTGCAACCAGATGGTAGCATCGTGGGGTATTCCGGTAGCCCGCTCGGTGAAAATAGATGAATTGCATGAAAATGCTGTTGCTTATGCCCTAAAGCATGTTTCCCTGCCTGTGTTTGTTAAGCCCAACAAAGGGGGTTCAAGTTTAGGGACAACTTTCGTAAAAGATCAGGAAGAGCTTGGTAAGGCTATTGACACGGCATTTGAGCATGATAATGAAGTGTTGGTCGAGGAATATATTCCTGGCCGCGAGCTTACCTGTGGCGCATTTCGCAAAAATGGAAGGGCTGTGCCTTTGCCTGTAACCGAAATTATCAGCAAAACAGAAGCCAGATTTTTTGATTTCCAGGCGAAATATACAACAGGCGGCGCTGACGAAATCACCCCTGCCCACATAAGCGAAAGCCTTACTGCATTTATTCAGGAAACCACCAAAACGGTTTACGAAAAGCTTGAGTTAAAAGGAATGGCAAGAATTGATTACATCTATTCAGACGAAATACTGTATTTCCTCGAAGCCAATATCACTCCTGGCATGACCGACGCAAGTATTGTGCCCCAACAGGCTGTAAAATACGGATTGACCATTAAAGAGCTTTTCTCCATCGTAATAGAGGAAGCAATAAGTTCAGGGATAAAATAAAAAGCTTACCCTTCACAAGGCAGCTTTTCTATCCATTAATCTGGCCATTTGGGATTAAGGAAAGCCGCCATTTTATGTAACGCCTGTGCCCTGTGGCTCAGAGTGTTTTTTATGTCATCGGGCAGTTCTCCAAAGGTTTGATCGAATCCCTCGGGAATAAATATGGGATCGTAACCAAAACCCCTTTCTCCTTTGGGTTCTGTTCCAATAGACCCGTTTACTATTCCTTCAAAAACGAATTCCCTGCCCTGAATAATAAGCGCAATTACAGAACGGAATCTTGCAGTACGCATGGAAATGCCCTTCATTTCATGCAGGAGTTTTCTGATGTTTTCGACAGAACTCTTCTGCATTCCAGCATAGTGAGCCGAATCTACACCGGGTTTTCCACCAAGAGCGTCCACCTCAAGACCGCTGTCGTCGGCAAAGCAATTCACACCGTACGTCTCAAAAACGAACCTTGCCTTGGCCAGAGCATTTTCTTCGAGTGTATAAAAGGGCTCGGGAATTGAATCATTACATCCTGTTTCGTTTAGCGACAGAACATTAAAACCATTCCCGAGTATTTTCGCTACTTCTTTATACTTTCCCGGATTGCGGCTTGCAAAAACCAATTCCATAAATATTTACGCTACAATGAATTGCCCCTCCTGAAGAAAGGGTGCAAACAATTTTGTCAATAATATGTTCAGACCAATTCTACAAGAACACAACCTTTTGGAACAAGTTGTCCCGGCTTAACGTTGATTTTTTTTATAATGCCTCCTTCCTGCGAAAAAATTATGTTTTTCATTTTCATTGCTTCCAGAATGCAAAGCCTTGTTGTTGTGCCAATTTTTTCACCCTCCGAAACGTAAACTTCCTGGATGGTGCCTGGCATAAAGGAGGTTATCATTTTGGGATTTGGCGCCTGGTATGGTTTGCGGTTTTGATATTTGGCCGGAATGGTGGTTTGATATATTTCTTCCCCCACCGTGAAACCGACCAACTGAACCTGGTTTCTCTTATTCATTTTATTTTCCATTACTAAACTTTATGGTTTAAAAAAATGTATTAAGCGGAAGGAAGAATTTTAAAATGGCGGAATGCCATGTTTTTTTTCCGGGCTTTTTTCAGATTTCTGTGAAGATATATTTAATGCGTGAGCAACAAACTTGCGGGTTTCGTCGGGTTCAATCACCGCGTCGATGTATCCATGTGCTGCGGCTACATATGGGTTTGCAAATTTCTGCTTATATTCCTCCACTTTTTCTTGTCTTAACTTTTCAGGATTTTCGGCGTTCAAAATTTCGTTCCGGAAGATGATGTTTGCAGCGCCTTCGGGACCCATAACTGCTATTTCGGCCGTAGGCCAGGCAAAAACAAAGTCTGCCCCCAGATGTCGCGAGCACATGGCAATGTAGCCTCCACCGTATGCTTTCCTAAGAATCACGGTAACCTTTGGAACCGTAGCCTCGCTGTATGAGTATAGAATTTTTGCCCCGTGGCGAATCACTCCTGCATGTTCCTGGTCTATACCGGGCAAATACCCCGGGAGGTCAACCAGCGTAACAAGAGGTATGTTAAAGGCATTGCAAAAGCGTATAAACCGGGCGGCCTTGTCAGACGAATCCACGTCGAGCACCCCGGCAAGTACCATAGGTTGGTTGGCCACAAAACCAGCCGTTTGCCCGTTGACCCGTCCAAATCCAATTACCACATTTGCTGCAAATTGCTCCTGAACTTCAAAAAAATCGCTGTCGTCGCTTATGGCTTTTATCACCAGCCTTACATCGTATGGTTCGCGCGGGTCGGTCGGAATGATCTCACTTATCTTGTATTCTTTTGTCCGGGGCGCCTTTCGGGGAAAGGGATCGGCTTTTTTTGTATTATTCCAGGGAATATAAGTCATCAGCCTCTTGATCTGTTCAAAGCATTCGGTTTCGCTTTCGGCGAAAAAATGGGCATTGCCGGTTATTTCGCTATGTACGCGCGCACCCCCGAGTTCTTCCATGCTTATTTCCTCTCCAAGCACCGATTTTATAACCTCAGGACCTGTGATGAACATTTTCGAGATTTTATCAACCACAAACACAAAGTCGGTCAGGGCAGGAGAATAAACAGCACCTCCTGCGCACGGGCCAAGTATGACCGAAATTTGCGGAATCACCCCCGAAGCCTGGGTATTGCGATAAAATATTTCGCCGTATCCGGCCAGAGAATTAACCCCTTCCTGGATACGGGCGCCCCCTGAGTCGTTTATTCCAATCAGGGGTGTTTTCAAAGTCATAGCCAAATCCATAATTTTTGTGATCTTGCGCGCATGCATCAAACCCAGCGAGCCACCGGCCACGGTGAAATCCTGGGCAAAAATACATACCGGAAACCCGCTTATGCTCCCTGTACCTGTTATTACACCATCGCCAGGCAGAAACTTTTTGTCCATGTCAAAATCCCTGCCAGCATGCTCCACAAAAAGGTCGTTTTCGAGAAAGGAGTTGGGGTCAAGAAGTGAAATGATCCTGTCGCGGGCCGTCATTTTGCCCATGGCAACCTGCTTCTCAATGGCTTTTTGCCCGCCTCCCTGCAAGGCCTGCTGCATCCGCCTTTTCAGGTCAAGGGTTTTTTGTTTAATCGACATAATTTTCTCAGGTTTAGTTTGTAAAATCCTTGCTTCCTGGCCTGAACCCAAGATTTCATCTCAGTTAGCCGGGAGGATTACCGGAATTAAAAAAGCGGCTCAAAGGTAAGCCAAAAAAACTTTAAATGACTGTTTACATTTTTAATCCGTTTGTCCGGGAGTTCTTTGCTGAGAGCAAAGGATTTTGGGGGCTTTAGCCCAAAATTGTTAAGTTTTGGACTGAACCTGAGGTTAGTTCATCAAAATTATCGTCCTTACCCAAACCCCTTTGGCGCTTTGCACATTTAAAAAATACACACCCCTTGGCAGCCCGGAAG
>DATIKK010000062.1:0-25407 GCA_035477635.1 Bacteroidales bacterium
CTTTTGGAATTTGTGTGTTGGCATGCAAATTTTCCAGCATATCTATCCCTTCGGCCATTGGGTTTAAGAGGTACTTGTGTGAAAACCGTTTGGCTGCAACAAGATATTTATCTTCACTTATCATTTTGTACGCGTGCGCCAACACTTCATTCATACCTCCGTGCTCATTTGCCAGCATAGCTTCCATCTGTGTGTCGGTTAGGCCGCTCGTAAGATTAATTGCCCAATCGCAAAATTTAAGAAACACCTTCAGTGCATCTTCGCTGCCGCCATAATACCAGGCATCCTTTAATCCTTCAAACGTTTTATGCACGTTGTACCATGGCACCCAATAATCCCAGATACGGGCGGTATTTCCCGCTTTTATCTCTGGCCACAATCCTTTGCCATGAGGCACTCCGCCAACATATCCCACTCCCCAGTCGGGGTGTTTTATCCCATTGGCAATCTGACATGCTTTAAGTTCAGCTACAATATACTCCATTCGTTCCCTGAATTCAGGTTTTCCGGTTGAGGCATAATGAATTGCCATAGCCGACAGATAATGACCAAGTATATGTCCGTCAAGTCCCAACCAGTTGGGAAAACTCTCCGCTTTGGGTGGCAAGCCGGCCTCCTTTCGATAGGGGGCAAGCAGGCGGTCAACATCGTACTTGAGCAATACGGAAACGTTTAACTCCTGTGCATGCCTGAATGGCCCTTCGAGTAGCCTTACATCGCGCAGATGAAATGTGGAGGGGTACAAGTCTGTCTGAGCGTATCCCGTTACTCCTTGCAAAGTGCTTAAATTTATTAAAATGGCAAGTAAAAAATATTTTGTTCTCATTTGATTGAAAATGACGATTAATACTTATTGACCAAACTTTAAACTTTTATTGGATTAATAAATCCATCTGTGCAAATTGATTAATTGTGGTTTACTTGATAAAATCAGAATCACCTACTAATCTAATTGCATTTTAAAGCACTTTAAGCACTTTACAAGTTGGTGAATTTTATCTCCCCACTGTGATCACATCGCTGACACGGTAAAAAGCAAAATCCACAAAACCTCCCGGTGCTTGGGTTGCAAAATTAAACAGGCCAAACCGTGCCCCCATAAAATGCTCCAGAGTATATTCCATCTGCAAAGGCGGACCAATAGGAACCCATGTCCTGTCATCTATGCTATAATAAAAGTATGCCCTGTCTGCACGGTTTTTGAAATCACATTCAATTTTCAGGTAAACCCTGTATTGGTTTATTGGAACATTGGCCAGTTCAACGGTTTTTCCCGATTCATTACTTACCTTTACAATAGAAAGGGCACCGTTTTCCCTTTTAACGCCCACAAAACCGTAACGGGCTTGAAGCAGCATAAGTCCTGCGTAGTCGCCATCCTTCATGTTGGTTATCTCTATTGCTGTCATGACCGAACTTTCAGGTCCAAAAGTGCGCTGAGTCAGCGTATTGCGTGCTTGTAGCACGTTATCATCTACCCGTCCTGTTGTAAGCCGCAGGAATCCTCTTCGCTGGGACAAGGACCAAAAATTAGGATCGGGATTGTGGTTCCATTGCCATGCAAGAGGGAGTGAGTTATCACCGAGCCTTCTGCTGAATTCGTCGGTGGCAACAATGCCTGAGGCATTTATGTTCTTGACAGCAATATCAAGTTTATCAGGAACTACCCCATTTGTACCCAATACCGGCCACCCATCAACCCATTTCATAGGGATTAGGTAGGGGATGCGGCCTACTGCGCCATAATCGCGAAACTTGTAGGCATACCACCTGCCATCGGGTGTTTGTATGACACTGCCTTGGGCTATACCTCGATCCTGTAATATAACTCTCCCTTCCCAGGGACCTGTAAGATTGGCGGCCCGATGCACTATGGCTGTACGCATGCCGCCTCGAGGCCATGTTATATTGAACACATAATATTTCCCATCATGCTTTAACATGTGCGAACCCTCGGCATGCAGCATTAAGTCGGATGCGGCTACAAGGCCTGCATTGGGTATAATTATTTGGTTTAGGCCCCCGGGTTTTATGCCCGAAACATCGGGCAATAACTCAACAATGCGGATATTGCCACCTGCATAGATCATATAAACCCTTCCATCGTCATCAAAAAACAGTGATTGGTCATGGTGAGCTGGTGTAAATGCAGTCTTTTTCCACTTTCCGCTCTCGATATCGGTCGTGGAGAAGATATAAGTCTCCCCTGTTGAGAAAGAATGTGTTGAGGCATAAAAGGTGCCATTGTGATACCGCAGACTTGGCGCCCACGTCCCCCTGCTATATTCGTTTTTGCCATTCTCGAGACGAAAGCTCTCGCTGTCGGCAAGGATCTGGTATGCATAGCTCACAATTTCCCAATTTACCAAATCCTTTGATCTCATGATAGGTAGGCCGGGCTTCATGTGCATCGTGGTACTTGCCATATAATAAGTATCTCCCACGCGAATAATAGCCGGATCAGGCACATCAGCCCAAATAATTGGGTTGGTGGCTTGTGGCTGATTATCTTGTATCGGCATGTATTCCAACCTTTGCACCCCTTTACACGCAGTAGCAAAAATCAAATTAGATGTCAATAGGGTTAAAAAAAGTAGTTTTATCATTAGAAAAAAATTAATCGGTTAATAAGTCGGATGCATTAAATTATTCCTTTCTTGCATCCGTAAATAATTTTAAGTTTAAGGTCGGATGGAGATCCATGTTTGCTATTTTCATTGTTGTTTGTGTTTTTTCGCAAACATGTTCATTTCATCTCGGTTTTATTTAGTCCGCATCACTCTGATCCAAATCGCTTAATCGTAGTAGTTTGATATATTTCACCGGGTCTCAGGACAGTTGAGGGGAAATGGGGATTATTTGGCGAATCTGGGAAATGTTGAGTTTCTAAGCATAGGCCGCCAAACCTTTCGAAAACCCAGTCACCGCTGCTTAGGGTACCGTCAAGGAAGCCTCCTGCATAGAATTGTATGCCGGGCTCAAGTGTAAAAATCTCCATCGTACGGCCACTCACCGGATCTTTTAGTTTTGCCGCAAGCATCAGGGTATCACTCTTTTCACGTGCTAATACAAAATTATGGTCATATCCTCCTGGCACCTGGTCGATCCTTGCCCCAATTGCAAATGGGGTAGTAAAATCGAAAGGGGTTCCGCTCACGGGTAATATTTCGCCTGTTGGAATAAGTGTAGCATCCACAGGTGTAAATTCCTTGGCATTGATAGTAAGAATATGGTCTAAAATGTTACCCCTGCCTGCCAGATTAAAGTAGGCATGATTTGTCAGGTTAATAATGGTGGGGGCTTCAGTTTCGGCCAGATAGTCGATCCGAAGGTCATTTCCGATGAGGGTATAGGTGACAGTTACAGTCAGGGTTCCGGGATAACCCTCCTCACCATCAGGGCTTATGTAACGAAGCATTAATGAAGGGTTCTCGCCAGGATTAGCTTCAACCACTTCCCAAACCACCTTGTCAAACCCAATATTTCCACCGTGCAAATGATTTGCCCCATCATTTGTGGCCAATTCATAATTTACCCCATCAAGAGTAAACTGCCCGCCTGCAATTCGGTTGCCGAAGCGGCCGATTATAGCTCCAAAATATGGAGTTCCGGCCTCGTAGGCTGCAAGGTTATCAAAGCCAAGTGTGACATTGACTTTTTCGCCGGCAGGATCTGGCACCTTGAGTGATGTAATAGTTGCGCCATATGTCATTACCCGCATTTCAATGCCCGTAGAACTTGTCATCGTATAGATATCAACTACCTGACCGGTGGCAAGTGTGCCAAATTCTTCCTTTACGACGCTTTCGGCAGCTTGGCGTGGAGCACAGCCACTGAAACTTACTAAAATTGCAAAGGATATCGCGATCCCTTTCAAAACATTACTTTTTATCATGGTATGTTTAATTTAATGAATTAATAAATCGGGATAAATATTTGTCTAATTGATTATTAATTAGGTCTAACGCATTCCGTCAGAGCCCCTGTAAACTATAACAGTCCCTCCGTTATTAGGAATCTTCAGATTTAATTGTTGGTTTCTGCTTAGTCTGGTAGTGGTTACACTGCCATTTAGTTGCGCATCATCACTATATACCATCATTTGACTGCCTCTTTCCATCATCGGCAGGCTAACGTTCAAATTAATGGTTTCTTTTTGGGCGTTTACAGCGGCAATATACCATGTTGTCCCAAGCCGGCGTGCCAGCACCACATAACGGCCAGGATATCCGGCAATTAACTGGGTTTCGTCCCAGACATAGGGAACATCCTTCATGAAGTCAATGGCCCATTTGGGGGCATCTGTAAGGTTGTTGGGGGCAAGGGCAAAATGCTGTACCGGGCTTTGAAACAATACAGCCGTGGCTATCTGGAATACATCGAAAGTAAGCCTGCGATTTCCCACGCCAGGAGTGTTGTTGGCGTTCCAATATCTGTTCAGCACGGTTCCTCCAAAATCCATAGCCCCTACAGTGTTTCGAATAAAGGGGTGCAGGGCGGCATTAAATGCCTCATTAACATTATTTTGCTGGTTGAAGTGAAGCATTTCGCTTGCCAGAACAGCCTCGCTCGACACAAAGTTTGGAAACATCCTTTCCCATCCGCGGGGCAATGTGCAACCGTGAAAAAAAACCAATAAGCCAAAATCATTTGCATCATACATAATATCCTGATACAATTGCATTGTTACCTGCTTGTCTCCACCGAAAAAATCTACCTTAATACCTCTGATGCCGATACTTTGCAACCATTGCATTTCCCTACGTCTGGCAATAGAGTTGTCCATTTTACCTTTTGGGGTTTGCGGAGCATCGTTCCAAAAACCATTAGAATTATACCATAAATATAGCGCCACATTTCGGCTTGCGGCATACTCGGCAAGTTCCACAATCCTGTCGCGCCCTATTTGCACATCCCACAGGGCGTCAACAAGAACGGACTCAAAACCCATGTTGGCGGCGAAATCAATATATTGCTTCTGTACTTCGAAAATGGTGCCTGGTTCCATTTTAATTATCCAACTCCACATTCCACGGCCAAAATAATTGGCGTAATTTTTTGATGCCGGGAACAGAGGCTCTACTACATCCCATGGGATCGTAGTTTCAACGATTGGTTCAAGCGTCTGCCCTACTGTAATTGTGCGCCAGGGAGTATATCCCGGAAGGGGAATGCCAGGAAACACAGTACCGTTGCCGTTGTTTTCGCCCTCCATCGGGAAACCAATGGTATAAAGCCCCCCCGCATGTCCTATAAGCCTGCTGCCACAATACCGGCCATCAACACCAGTTTCTGAAACGAGTACCCAACCTTTATCCTTTATTCTAAACAGACAAGGGAAAGTAAACCCTTCCCCTATACCATTCGTACCCATTGGGGCATCGGCAGTGTATGGCATTTCATAACTGGGCATAGTACGCATCCAGCCAGTCATTGGTCGGCTTTGCGGGGTAAGAAATGTCGTAGTTCCCTCGGGAAATACAAAACCCGTTGCCTCTTCAAATATTACAGCCACTCTGCTTTCTTCTTCGAATAATCCTGTCCCATTTACTTCGCCCTGCCGGTGCACCCTGTACTTAAAGGCTATATTATTGTTACTTACCCTGAAAATAACATCAAACGCAGGACTATCGCCTTTTGTAAAGGCAAACACCCCTTCATTTGCATTGTAATGAACAATACTCTGCTTTATGCTGGGGAGTTCATACGTTTCATTTATCACCCTGCGGGCAACTGTCTCCCGCATAGTAAGCCCCTGTGAAAAATCACCTACATTGGTTTTCATCCCAAGGGGGGAGTTTTGGAGAAATAAAACTCCATTGTAGGTTACGTTGTAAAGGGGTTTGCCACTGATTTCGAATACGCTAACATTCAATCTTCCATCGGGGCTTGAAATAACTGAGTTAGCAGCCTCAATCTGGAGGCTCAATTTAAGCGCACAAACCAAAAAAACTATGAATTTTATCATTTCTGTAATTTTTTTTAAGGCGTTAGAGAGATGGAATGTGCTATATATTTTGTTTTGAAGCCTTGATGTCATGTTGATTCCTAATAAGCTCAGATAGTTGAACTCAGGGCTGAAACATATACTAATTTTTAGCTTTGACTAATCTTTCATTATACTCTCCCTTTATTTTATTTAGATCAAAATTGCTTTTCAACTTGAAACACTAAGTTTTCCCTTTATTCATAATTTTGGCCGAAATCTGGAAAGCCGGCTTCAGTCCAATTTAGAACACGTACCCGAGTATGACGGTTAGGATCAAATAATGGGTGACCAACAATTTCTTTATAATCTCTGGCATGATAAAAAATAAGATCTGTTACACCATCTTCAGCGACAGTGAAAGAATTATGCCCGGGTCCAAAACGGTTAAATTCGGGATTAGAGAAGAATATAGGCTCTGACGATTTGTTCCAAGAGGCAGTATCAAGCAGGTTAGAACCCATCTCAGCCCAAAGCAGCCCAATTGCATAGTTGTGATCAGTGGCGCTGGCTGAATAAGTTACAAATATTTTGTTATTCCTGAAAATTACAGCAGGCGCTTCATTCACTCTGTACCTTTGTATTTCCCATTCATACTCAGGTACTGTTAAAACTACTTGTGGTCCAACAATTGTAAGTGGGTCAGCCATTTTAGCCAATAACAATCCTGTATTGTGTCCATCGGGTCCAACATTTTCAGTCCAAAGAAGATAGCGCTGCCCTTCATATACAAAAGTTGTGGCATCGAGGGCAAAAGCATCTCTTTCAGTTTGAATTTGCCCCCTGGCCACCCATTCACCCTGAGTGGGGATTTCCGAATCATTCGAAAGAACCCACATTCTAATTCTCCATTCATCATCAGCTCTCCCAGCAGCAAAATAAATATACCAGGTTCCGTCGATACGGTGCAATTCGGGTGCCCAAATGTGCCCACTCATGTCGCCACTTTCAGGTCGACTCCAAGCTACAACCGGCTCTGCTTCAGTTAAACCATTAATTGTATTGGAGCTTCTTATTTCGATTCGATCGTATTCAGGCACGGTAGCAATAAGGTAGTACACCCCTTCTGGTGTTTTATAAACAAAAGGATCTGCTCTTTGTAAAACCAGAGGGTTATTAAAAACGAGTTTCTGATCTGCTGGACTTATTTGCTTACACGAAAGAAATATTGTGCTAAACAAACAGCCGGTTATTAAATATCGTAAATACTTAAAATATTTCATATTTGTTATGTTTTATTTTGTTAAGGGTGTGACAAATTTTGAATATTTTCCAGCATTTTAGAAGTGTTTTATGAGGTTCGCATAAGCGAAATGGTTTGTCCCTATTAATATTAGTGAAATCCACTATTATTTATGCCAATTCTATGAATTGCAAATTGATGCAGATCTCCCAGGTGCCTATTCAGAATAAACTTCATTAGAATGTCCCGGTCGGATCAAGTCGCGATTTGCCCTCAGTGTGGTAATGCAATCAACTGCAAATGTGCCATATATCCCGGTGCAAATATGGCTAAAGTACCCATACCAGAGTGATTGAAAAACCCGTAGGAAGTATCATTCTCCGCTCTTGAAAGAATTCACTTGGATACAATACAAACCTTCTGCATGTTTACTACCAACTGATGGCCAAGTCCTTAACATACAATAATCCGTTGGAGACGCTCCAAAGAAGTAATCAGAAAAACAAAGAACGTAAGTTTAATTGCAAAAAAGTCGAAAACTTTTAAAAAGTTCATTATCCTTGTGAAAGCGCAATCTCCCGTAAAACAAAGTCTATCGTTGACATTATAATTTTGCCTTGATAACCTAAGTTCCAAGTGAGAAAATCAATTCACTTTTAATTTTACAATAGAATGAGGAGGCATTGTAATAGTGATTTTTCCTCCTTCTAGTTGATAAGCCGCAAATTCTGTTGGGGCAACCACATTCGGGTTGTCAAATGTATTGTGAGAGTTAATAGCTGACGCTGTTAATATTATAGCATTTGCTACCTGCGAAAGATTTCCTCCTGACACATCAATAACTACCTCCCTCGCTTCGGTCGCATGAATATTGCTAACGCCAATATTCACAATTCCATCTTTGATAGAAGCAGTGGCTGTAATGGATGGAAGCGATTCACCGTTGATTGTGAATGGTTCAGATTGTATTGTCAAAGGAATTTTGGTAGCATTTTGATGCACCTGATACATATTGAATACATGATATGTTGGTGTAAGCAACATTCTTGGACCATCCGTTAGTATCATAGCCTGCAATACATTAACCATTTGGGCAATATTAGCTCCCCTAATCCTTTCGGCATATTTGTGAAAAATATCAAAATGAAGCGATGCGATTAAAGCATCTCTCATGCTATTTTGCTGGTATAGGAATCCGGGTACACTGCCAGGCTCCTGATCTGTCCAAATGCCCCACTCAGCTACATATAGACCAATTCTATTATCCGGGTCGTGCGTGTCTAAAATTTCAATGTGTCGTTGCACGTGCGTTTCCATAAGCTTTGCATTACGGAAAGAACTGAAGTAAAGGCTGTCGCAGAAGCCTGTTGCAGCAGATTTATTGCCCCAATCGCCGGTAGGGATGGTATAATAATGTATTGAAATGCCATCCATTAAAGGAGCAGCATTTGCTAATAGTACGTCATTCCAATTATAATGATCTCCGTAACCACCAGCAGCTATCCGTATCATTTCAGGACCACCATATTGGCGTGCAAAGTGTGCATAAGTTCTATAAATTTGAGAAAATGTTTCTGGAGTCATTTGCCCGCCGCAACCCCACATTTCATTGCCAATGCCAAGAAATTTAACATCCCATGGTTCTTCTTGTCCGTTAGCGCGACGTAGTTTTGCCATAGGACCATCACCGTCTGCTGTCATGTATTCAATCCATTCGATCATTTCCCTAACACTTCCACTGCCTACATTGACATTTACATAAGCCTCAGCACCAAGTAATTCACACAATTCAAAGAATTCATGGGTGCCAAAATGGTTATTTTCAACAATACCCCCCCAGAATGTGTTTACCATTGTGGGTCGTTGGTCGCGTGGACCTATACCGTTTCTCCAATTGTATGTGTCGGCAAAGCAACCCCCGGGCCAACGTAAAACCGGGATATTTAGTTTTTGTAATGCCTCAATTACATCTGTACGGAAACCATTGACGTTGGGGATATCAGAATCAGGCCCTACCCATATACCTTCATAGATTCCACGCCCCAAATGTTCGGCAAAGTGACCATAAATATATTCACTGATCTCCTGCTCGGCAGCGGCAAAATCAAGAACTACCACATTTCCCTCTAACTCTGCCTCTCTCTGTCCAGGGGCACATCCAAACAAGAGAACAGAGCTGATTGCTAAAACAAAAAATTTTTTCATTTTTTTTCATTTTTTAATTAGGCTATAAATAATTTAAGGTTATCCTCCAATTTTTACAAAAAATCCGGCATCTTCGAAAATACCAACCAATTCCTGTATTCTGACGGGCGTTTCTCCGGATGAGAACACAGGTGGAGGCTTTAAATCCAAGCCTTCGTATTTGTTTCTACCTAAACGGTGATACGGTAAAAGAAAAATGGCTTCAATTTTTGCACGTGCCGACAAAAGAATTCTACATATTTCTTTTACTTCTTCAGGATTGCTGTTGAAACCCGGTATTACCGGTATTCGTATATGCACTGGCGGCCTGGTTTGATTCAAAGCAAGTAAATTTTCCAGGATAAGTTCATTTCCGATCCCTGTAAATTCGACATGCTTTCGATTATCAATTGCTTTTACATCGAATAGCAAAAGTTCAGTATTAGCGGCCACTTCAAGAAAAACATCTTTGCGGGCATGCCCAGAAGTATCCACAGCGGTGTGTATGCCAAGCTGTTTGCACCGATTAATTAAATCAAGCAAAAATTCTGGTTGCTGCAAAGGCTCTCCACCCGAAAAAGTAACTCCACCGCCACTCTCCTCATAAAAAAGCAGGTCGCGTGCAATAATTTCCATAACTTCGGCTGATGAAGCCCGCCTGCCTGAAATTTCTTCCACCCATTCCTCTTTTCCATTCAAATTTATTTTCCGTTTGAAGGGTTGAGGATAAAGTGCAATACCCTCCGGGTTATGACACCAAAGACAATTTAACGGACAACCTTTTAAAAAAACGGTAGTCCGGATACCTGGCCCGTCATAAACTGCAAAACGCTGGATGTCGAAAAATATACCCTCTGCCATTCTTTCTTCTAATCTTTTTAAAACAGGGTCTGCTCACTTTAACTCCCTAAATCGCAACCCACAATCTGATTTGGTTACCTGACAGAAATTGTAGCGCTTCTTGCAATTGCAGGGTTACTTTCCGAAGTTACTGTTATAATAACGGATGAAGGAGCCGCGGTGTTTTCATTATTCCTTATTATGTAGAGCGGGATTTCCTTTTCTTCACCAAATCTCAAAGCAACAAGTTCGTTTAATAACTGTCCCTGTATGCCTTTTCCTTTTGAAAATGCCCTGATTCGGTAGATATCATAGTTGAGATTTTCATCGATGGGGATTGAAGGATGAATGCCAGACGGAAAGGAGGGAGGGCTGCCGGAATTTTTAACTGATAGCATAACCCTTGTAACCTGTCCTCTGGCCCTGATTTGTGCCGGGGCTTCGAGGATAACATCTCCTGCCTTTGTTCCTGCGTCATCCAAAGACCTGACACCCACTGTATAAGACATGATACCCTCATTGCTGCGATGAATATCTATGATGTAAAAGTGCAGTCGGTTGTAAATGTCGATGTATTCGAACTCGCTTCCCGAATTCAGGCCAGCATGGAACAGGGCGTCGTTTAGCTGCCGGTAATCGGCAATTGTTCTCATTACCGGCGTCCCATCAGGGCGAATAAAGTCAATCATATTGATATCTTCGGGATTTGCGTCAATAACCCAGTTAAACAAATTAAATGAGTTTGGCCCCCCGGCATGGCCTTCTTTATCCTTATTCAGCGCCAGCAACACTCCATCGTCAGGGCAAAATGAATCGTTGCCAATTCTTTGCACTACTTCCATTGAATAGAAATTATAAGCAGGGATTCCTGGCGACAAGGGATTGAGCGCCGGGTCGCTCGGAGGCGTCCGGTCATGTGGTTCTTCTCCATCAAGCCTGACAATCAGTCCTGCGAAAGACCCAGGCAAAGGCTCCACTGCACGTGCAGTGATATTTGCAACAGCCAAACCAGTTTTGGCTAATCCATCCCTGCTTAAAGAAATTACATCCTCATTGTCAATAAACCCAATTACCAATCGATTGCGCAGCATTAATCCTGCAGGCATTGCAGCCCCAGCAACAGCAGGGACAACCCATCGCATGTGCATGCCTCCCGGGCCGTTGAATGAACCTCTATCCATCATATCCCATGGTCCGGAACCGGCGCGCCGGAAAGGTAAAACATAGGGATTGTTATTATTGTCGCCAATTCTGAAAGCAAAATGCGCTATTTCGTGGGTAATTGTGCCTGAATTCTCTCCCTGCCTCATTGAAGCAAGACCCCATTGGGTCCGGGCAGCTTTCCAGCTTGTCCAGGGAACATACCTTGTAGGGGCCCACCTTGGCTTTTCGGGATTAGGGTTACCCCACTCTGCCGGAATGTCGTCCTTGGTTTGAAACTTCATTTCACCAAACTGCTTCCAAACCCCCGTCTCGTCATATCCCGCATAGATGCGAAGAACAGCATCATAATTCCCCTTTACATCCCCGGCATAGGCTTTCCAGAGTGAGTCCACATCTGGTTCCATGCGGTGGTTTGCAAAACTGCCATCAGGGGTGAACTCGTTCTGACCCCATTCGCTCAACCCGTACCTCCATAATTCCCTCGGCATGCGAAAAGGTCCATAGGGTCGCAAAACAGTAACTCCAAACCTGCCCCTTGATTGTTCCATCCAATATCCATTAATGGTTTGCCAGTTATTAACAGGGCTTGGTTTCAGGAAAAAGTCTGAATAAAACTGAGCAATATCTTCTCTTGGAACAGGCTCAATTTGCGGATTCCCGAATAAATCGGAATGTTTTGGAAGAGTCAATACAAATGGCTGATCAGAGAAATCCACTGCAACGAGCGCAATCCTGAATTCGCGTTCAGGTTTCGTACTATCAGCCCAATTAATACCAGGAACCGGATAATAATCTTCCCATGTCATATTATCCTGATCCTGCACAACCTGCAAATCAATAGGCTCTACCATATTATTAGCACGGCAAGAGATTAATGAAATGGCTGCAAACCATATGGCACACAAATACAAATAATTTCTTTTCATCAGTAAATAATTTTTGTGTTAATGCCGGATGAACCCCGAAGGGCTCGCTGAAAGCAAACTCGCATGATGAATTTTAATCCGTGTTTGTGTTTTACGAATCATGCTCGTTTCATTATTTCAAAATACAGATAATTACCTGAGCCTATTCCTTCACAACTGACCTTACACCAAATACCGGCCCAATCATTCGTCGTTCATGAGACAAAAATTTCACTCTTACTTTATCCTGCCCTCTTGTGAGGTTTAATGGGATTTCGTATTGTGGAATGAAATACCGGTTCTCAATAGGAGGCGTAATATCCTCGTCGGCTATTTTTACCCCATTAACCAAAATTTCGAAAATTCGCGGCCTTCGAAAGCCACCCCTCCAATATTCAACAGCGATTACATTTTGATTTTCAGGGTTTACCTTCAGGTCGAATGCAAACCATCCTCCTGTAGCAACTCTTGAGGGACCATCACGAAAACGATATGGATTAGAACTTTCATCCTCAACATTGTGGTAAGCTTCATCCTCTCTATCACCTGGCTGGAAAAAATCAATTGTTCTTTGTTCCAGTAATTTCCTTTCTTCTTGCTCTTTCATTAGCTTCGCATACCTTATTTGCCAGTTTTCGGGGGTGAACAAATCCCAAAATATAGAATATCTTCTTTCGTGGGTCTGGTAAAAAGGCTTCAAAGTAATGTCTCTTGGATATCCTAACCCCTTAGTTTTAAAGGTATTCAGCTCCCCTTCAACAGGCTCCATCCAATTATCCGGATTTCTGTCGGTAGCAATAAACACCGGTACATAAAGGAAATCGTTAAAAAATGCGGTATCATCTTCCGGGCCAAGGTCTCCTGCCATAACAACCGGACCATAAAATACGGCAATCCGGTTTTCATCGTCAGGCATAGCTTCAAGGCGAAGAGAAAATGGGAAGTTTACTTCAACACGGTCGCCATCACTCCATGTACGGCTAATGGCAACGAAACTGCCGGGTTGTTCCCTGACTCTTTGTTTCCTGCCGTTTACTCTAACTTCCATTCCATTTTGTGCCCAATGGGGATAACGGACTTGCAGGGTCAGCGAAACAGGTTCTACGCAACTAAAAATAAGGGTTGTTCCCTGTTCTTCAGGAAATTTGGTTTCCTGCCGTACCATTACATTTTTTTCCCTCCAGTTTAACTCAGAAGCTATAAACTGGCTCACAAATAACTCTTCATTATTATGGAAGTAAATACTTCCGTTTCGCTTTGCCCAGGATTCCATACCACTGCCCACGCAACAGGTAAATCCGAATGGATTTTGGTAAACCTTTCTGCCTCCCATATCCAGCGATAAGTGGTAAATAACCCTTCCATCCTTTGGATGCTGGGCCGCCAAAATGTGATTAAACAAAGCTCTTTCATAAAAATCGGCATATTTCGCTTCACCATGCCAGGAAAACAAATGCCCGGAAAGTTTGAGCATGTTGTAAACATTGCAACTTTCGGCTGTATTTGCCTCAAGACGATTGCGAAGTTGACCGGGGGGGCCGAAATACTCTCTTAATCCGTTGCCGCCGGTAACATAACTATGGTAATTAACTACCCTGTTCCAAAAGAATTCTGAAGTAGATTGTTCTTGTGTGTTTCCGGTTAATTCGAACCTTCTGGCCAGGCCGGTTACTTTTGGAATATTTGTGTTGGCATGTTTTCCGGGTAAAACATCGTATCCAAGAGCTAGGGAATCCAGAACAAAATTATCGTGGAATAAACGAGACAGATTAAGATATTTTTCATTACCGGAAATTCCGTATAAATCTGCCAAAACTTCATTTATTCCACCATACTCGCACCGCAGCATGCTTTGGCGTTGTTCATAGGTAAGATGCCCTACAATGCCATAAATCCAGTCGGCGAACCCAAGTGCGATTACCTTGGCTTTTTCAATTCCAAGTAACTTGTATGCGTCCCTAAGCCCTGCCAGCACTTTATGGTGGGTGTAGAATGGGGCCCAAAGTCCATTCAGGTCAAAACCCGTTGCGCGGATGTCCCCTTTAGCTACTTCTTCCTCCAAAATTCTCCTTCCGTTCTCCATGGCTCCAATATACCCGTTCCCGTGAGCATTTTGCACTATTTCGAGCTCATCAACAATGTATTTCGCTCTTTCCAGAAAAGCTTTATTTCCGGTAGCAATGTACATCATTGCGCAAGCCGAAAGATAGTGGCCCAGGCTGTGGCCAGCAAGAGTTGAGTTTTCCCATCCACCATATGCTTCGGCGCGAGGTTCAAGACCTGCTTCACGCCTGAACCATGACAGAAACCTGTCGGGCTCGTAGTTCAAAAGTATTTTTTCATTCAAATTAACGGCTTCAAGGAATCGACCGTCCAGCAATCTGACGTCGGTAAGGTCAAAAGGCAATGCCCTGAATTCAACTATTTCGGGGCCTCCGGTAGTAATTCGTGGAGAAACCGGCCGCTGGCAGGAGACAATAAAAACCGCAGCAGCAAGGCAAACAAATATCCTTAAAAATGCTTTCATTGCTATTTATGATTTAGATAATAAGGTCATACAGAGTTAGGTGTAATAACTGAAAATCTTACTCCGATTACCTATGTGTTAACTCTACTGAAGTTAAAACATTGGTTAAAGGGATGATGAAGGCGCCGCCTCTTTCAGTGAACATATTTCGTGGAGAATAACTTCCGATGCCTGTTACTGTGGCAGGCTGCTCAATCCGTAAGACTGCTTCTGACAGGTGCTCATTTTTTTCTTCAAGGAAAATTCTTACTCTGCCATTCCGGGGGTTAAATTCTATTTTCTGAAACCTGCCGGCATCGAGGGTAAGCCAGAGACCTAATGGTGCAATAAATACCCGCGAGTTAGCGCCCGATTTTGGGGTTAAGCGTTTCCAACTACCATTGGATTCTATTTCTCCGCTAAAAGAAAGCCAGCCAAATTCATCACATTGGTAAACATATGTACCGTTGATTATTGAGTAAGCAAGGAAGCCCGATCCAAAATCCCCCGAAATTCCGTTGATTCTTAATGTTGAAGGAAAAGAGTGGAAAGCTGCAGGTGCAAAACCATCACGGGTAATATTTGAGATAGCGCCTAGTACA
This sequence comes from Bacteroidales bacterium, assembly GCA_035477635.1. GTDB lineage: Bacteria > Bacteroidota > Bacteroidia > Bacteroidales > UBA7960 > UBA7960. Next base: position 15,371 of record DATIKK010000062.1, read on the forward strand.
CCGGCATGTCCAACACGCAGGAGATACAGATCATCAGGGTTTTTACGAAATTCTGAAAGTACCGGAATAGCATTAAGGCCTGAACCGTAGTGGTGCAATTGTCTCTCAATACGTGAAAGCTCACCTGCCTTACCTGCAAAAATAAAATCCCAGTAACGTCGTGCGCTGCCATTGTAGCCCCAGTGAGGTACTGTTGGCATATATGCCAGAATTGCATTTAATGTAATATCGGCCTTATCGTAATATCCAAAGAACTTTGACCACGCATATACCTCCTCCTGACCAGTTGAATCCCAAGGCATTTCACTTCCAAAAGGGTAGGGAAGGGTGTTCCAAAAGTCCATGCGTTTTCGCATAGCATTTTCAAGCGACTGGGCTAACTCAAGCTTGCCTTCCCTTTTCAGATCATGTAATATATACAGATAAACTGTTGCTCCCATTTGACCCCAACGGGCCCAGGTGGGGGCTTGTTCAACCATTGCTATTACTGTATGATATGCCTGTTCGAGATACCATTCCCAGGTTTTTTCCGGAATAAGGTCTTTGTGAAATCTTGAAATGCGATAAAAGGCCCAATGAGCAGCGGCAACATGAACATAATTGTATGAGCGGCCAACACCCTGAGACCTCTCCCGGTTCCATGCTGCCCAGGTATTCCAGTTTATATCCTCGCGATAGGTGCCTGGAGGAAATTCATCAGGCTCGTACATAAACAGACTATTCCTGACACCATGTTTATTTTCGCCTTCGCTGATTTGAATTCCTCCCCACAAAGTTTCGTGGAAAAACCGCCTTAACCTTTCCAGTTCAGTTTTATCAGGTTGAATCAACTGCTTCATAATTGCTGCAAGCCATGCCCCTGCGCCTCCTTCATCGCTTAAGCCTGCAATCCATGCCCTGCCATCCTGAAGAACATGCTCCCAGGTTTCATAATCGAATGTTATTACTGAAGGCGACCTTCCAAAAAGATCTTCAGGATTTTCGTACCATTTTTCTGTGGTGTGGAACCGCCCCAGAGAAGCAACTACATCTTCTTCGGGCTCGATTACATTATAATGAATAGTTTGCCTTAAACCGTTGTTAAAGGTTACAGTAAGCCTAGCCCTTCCCCATTCAAGCCCTTGTACCATAAAGTGTTCCCAACCTCCGGGTGTGGCTTCCCTTCTTGTTATTTTCAAAGCTCCGGCGGGTTCAACATCGACCGTCCTGACTTCGTATTGATATCTTAAAAACAATTTTGCGCCTATATCCTTTGGTATGACATAGCCTGGAATACCAACTGCTACAGGCCTTTTATGCTTTTGAAGTGTGTGCTCAATGCCTCTGATAGATTCTGACAGAACTAACCTTATGGCATGAGTTCGTTCTTCGCCGGGATTCAACCGGTATGAGGTAGGCCTGTTCCAGGGTTCGGCCTGGCTCCAGTCGGTTTCTGCATGCGCTCTGCTATGAATCATCCACTCATGAAACCCTTCAAAGGTTATACTTCTTGGTGTACGGTCTTCAAGAAGTGGATTATAAGCTTCAAAAGCCGCGTTGGTATGAGGTAAAACCAGCAACACAGGCCCTTGTCCGTGCAACCTGATTACCTGAAGATAACCCGCATCAAGACCAATATAAGGATCATAAAAAACGCATTGTGCATGAGCCTGTTCAAGGTCCAGCCGGTACAGAATATTATTGAATATCAGCGGAATGCCAACAGAGCCTACCTCCACAGGGAAATCACTTTTGTTGCTTATATCAAATCTTAAAATTAAATCTCCATTTTCCACAACCCACTTGCGAACTATTTTTAATGGGAAATGTTCAGGAAATGTATTTGACAAATCTGCAGCGGCTTTTACATTTCCGCTAGCTGCGATAGGATCAACCGGTTTTCTGGCAGAACCCGAAGAATAATGCACCCAATTTCTGTCATCGCCCTTTCGCACCCTCAGCCTTATGTCGCCCAGATGATACAAACTGTCCCTGCTTCTTAATTCAAGATGACTATGAGGGGTAAAGTCAAAGCCATCGGCAGCAAGCCTAAGGGCGGCAACCGTTTGGGAAGACTTTACAAGTTTGATGTCAAATTGTGGAGTATTGAATTCTATAAAGCCATTTTCGAGGCCAAGCGTTGTCGGCCTATCAAGAATTCGTTGCCATGGGCCCTGCGAAAATGACCTAAATGGAATAATTAACAGCAAGAATAAAAATACTATACTTGCCAGGTTGTTTTTCTCAAAAAGAAAATTTTTCATACAATTTGATTTTTTTAAAAGTTAGTGTTCAATTTGAATAAGGGGATGCCCAAAAGTCTGTTTATTTGTCATTTTGAACGAAGCGCCTGCACTGAGCAAAGTCGCAGTGAAAAATCTAATTTCGTTGTTGTTCAGATTTTTTCTCTTTCCCATCCAGTCTCAGCATAACAATCGTTTCACTTTTCAGACAGCCTCCCCTTGATTTTTATAACTACCCGACCCGCCGGCAATGAAATTGAAAGCGGTCAAAAAGAATCCAAAGTATCTACCTTCTTACAGTTCTGGCGCCATAGAGTGGACCTGCAATTCTGCGTGCTTGTGCCCTGAGCTCGACAGTAATTTGGTTTTTTCCTCGTGTAAGCTCGGCAGGAATTTCATATTCAACCGTAAAAAAATGGTCGCCTCTTGCTTTGGTAATATCTTCGGATGCTATTTTTTGTCCCTCTACAAGGATGTCAAATGATTTTTCGCGACGATAGCCGCCTCCCCAGTATTCAAGATTTAATGCTACCGGTTGATTTGGAAGTGTTCTAAGATTGAATCTAAACCAACCGTTTGCCAGTGTTATCCTATGGTCTCTGTTTCTATGTTCATGTGAGGTTGATTGGGGTCCTTCGAATAAATGACTCCGTTCTTCATCAATATCGCCCGGCTGGAAAAAGTCAATGGTCCTTTCATCAAGAATTCTTTGTTCCTCCAGAATTGCAAGGTGACTGGCTTCACGATCCATCCATGTTTGCTCGGCAGACAAGTCCCAATAGACTGAATAGCGCCTGTCGTAAATGGTATAAAAAGGTCTCAGAGTAACATTTCTGGGCTTACCAATATCCGAAGTTTCAAATGTGTTGTACTGACCAGACACAGGCACAGTCCAATTGTTCGGATTCCTGTCATTAGTTACAAAAAGAGGCACATAAACCAGATCATAAATTCTGGGATCCCTCACTGGGCCAAGATCGCCCGCCAAAACAAGAGGACCATAAACGAGGGCAATCCTGTTGGTGTCATCCGGCATGGTCTCAATCCGCAGTGTAAAGGGTATGTTCACCTCCACAATGTCGCCAGTTGTCCAGGTTCTGCTGATTGGAATAAAGTTACCTGGACTTTGCTCAAAGGGAAATGGTTCGCCGTTTACCAAAATCTCCATGCCGGCTTCTGCCCAAGAAGGATAGCGAATATTGAAAGTGAATTCCTGTGGCTGATCAGTAAAAAACTCAAACTGCGAACCCTGCTCCTGGGGGTATCGTGTTTCTTGTCTAAGTCTTACGCCCCTTTCTCTCCAATTGAGTTCAGAAGCGATATACTGACTTACAAACAGATTGCCCTGGTTATGATAATAAATATATCTGCCGTGCTTTGCATGATTTTCCATACCAGTTCCGACGCAGCAGGTAAATACTAAGGGATCCTGAAAGAACTTAAACCCGGCTTTATTAATGTTTATATGGTAAGTAACACCTCCGGTCTCAGGGTGCTGCGACGCCAGAATATGATTGAAGATTGCTCTTTCGCTGTAGTCGGCAAATTTGGCATCGGGTGCCCATCTGAACAAATGACTGGTTAGCTTCAGCATATTATACACATTACAGGTTTCTCCTGTATGAGGCCCAAGACGGTTGCGAAGCTCGCCAGGAGGGCCGAAGAATTCGTTGAGAGCGTTACTGCCTGTTACATAGCTGTGGTAATTTACTACACGATCCCAGAAAAATATAGCAGTCTCTCTATCAGCGCCCTTGCTTGTCAATTCATATTGCCGTGCCAGGCCAATTACTTTGGGTATTTGGGTATTGGCATGTTTTCCGTCAAGAATATCAATTCCCACGGCAAGAGAATCAAGAATATAATCGTGAAAAACCCTCGCCAGTCTCAGATACTCTCTGTTTCCCGTCAGCCCATAAAGGTCGGCGAGAACTTCGTTCATTCCGCCCCATTCGCATACAAGCATTTCGCTAACCGTTTCACTTGGTAGATGACCTACGATAGTATCCACCCAATTTGCAAAATTTTGTGCTATCTCAAGCGCTTTTTGGTTTCCAGCAAGAATGTATGCATCACGCAGGCCTGCAAATATTTTGTGATGGTTGTACCAGGGAGCCCAAATACCATTAAGGTCAAAGCCTGATGCCCTTATTTCGCCTTTAGCAATCTCCTCTTCAAAAACTCGTTGTCCATCAGGGAAAGCCCCCAAATACCCTCCACCGTTGGCTTGCTGAACTATATACAGCTCATCAACTATGTAATTCAGTCTATTGAGAAATTCTTCATTGCCTGTTGCCTGGTACATCATGGCAATTCCTGAAAGATAGTGACCTAAACTATGACCCGCAATTGACGAAGTTTCCCATCCTCCATATTGTTCGGCTTTAGGCTCTAAACCTGCTTCAGTGCGAAAACCTGCCAAAAAACGATCTGGTTCAAAACTTAACAAAATCTCTTCATTAAGGTGCTTAGAGTTCTTAAAAGGACCATCGAGTAATGTAACATCCTTGATGTCAAAAGGATATAACGCAAATTCAACCTTTCTGGGTCTTGGCTCACAAGCATGGACAATTGCCAGGAACAAGATTGTTAAAATCAATAACAAGGGTTTTTTCGCTTTCATCAGTAAATAATGTTTAAATTTAGGTCGGATGGAACTCGCATGATGAATTTGCATCCGTATTTGTGTTTAACGAATCATGCTCGTTTCATTCGAATTTTTGGTTTTAAAAAATTAAGGGTTCAATCAAACTTAGGTTATGAATTATTTTACTTCCTGTTCCAATCGGGAGTCTGTAAATTGTGCAGGTGTCTTACAAAAAAATCTCTGATTCGTCTTTCGATATATGGGCTTCTCAACCCATGTCTTAGCCCGGGAAACATTATAAATTCAAAATCTTTGTTTGCATTTATCAATGCATCAACAACCTGAAGTGTGGAAGCTGGATCAACATTATCGTCCAGTTCTCCAACCATCAGGAGCAGTCTTCCCTGGAGTTTGTGAGCGTTAACAACATTTGATGATTCTTTGTAATGGGGGCCGATTGGATACCCCATCCATTGCTCGTTCCACCATATCTTATCCAGCCTGTTATCATGGCACCCATTAAGGGCAACGGCAGCCTTATAAAAATCAGGGTGGAAGAGAAGGGCTCCCATTGCGCTTTGCCCTCCTGCCGAGGTGCCGAAAATGCCAACCCTTTCGATATCCATGTAGGGATACTTTTCCGCTGCTGCCTTCATCCAGAGTATCCTGTCAGGGAATCCTGCATCATGAAGGTTTTGCCATGCAACATCATGAAAAGCTTTTGACCGTTGTGAGGTGCCCATACCATCAATCTGAACTACTATAAAACCTAATTCAGCCAGACAGGTAACTCTTGGGATGAATGGTCTGAATGATTTTGGAACAAAGGCAGAATGTGGCCCGGCATAAATAGCCTCGATAATTGGATATTTTATATTGGGATCGAAATTTACGGGTCGGTAAATATTGCCCCAAATACGCGTTTTACCATCGCGGCCCAAAGCCGAAAAAACCTCAGGTTGCCGCCAACCCTGAGCAAGAAGCTCCGAAATATCGGCCTGCTCAAGCGTCATTAAAATTTCGATATTGTCGGCTTGGCGCAGAACTGTAACCGGTGCCAAATCAATTCGGGAATAAGAATTTACAAAATACCGATAATCAGAAGAAAAAAATGCTCTGTGGTTTGCTTGTTCAGGCGTTAGCTCCTTTAATCCTCTTCCATCAAAATTCACTCTGTAGTAGCGAACCAGATATGGGTCTTCATCCTTATGCCTGCCTGCTCCCCTGAAGATGATAAATCTTTGGTTTTCGTTTACATGAACAACGCTTCGAACAACCCACTCACCTCTTGTAATTTGGTTTTTTATTCTACCAGTCTGTCCGTCAATCAGATATAAATGATTCCATCCATCCCGTTCGGATGCCCAAATTAATTCACGCCCATCGTTTACATCGTGCCGAAAACGTTTGCTGCTGTAGTCAATAAAGGTTGGACTCCGTTCATCAATTATAACCCTTACTCTGCCCTCGGTATTAACCTCAACCACCTGGTAAACCTGATGACCCCTTTGGTTAAATTCAAAGGTAAAAGCGCTGCTGTTTATACGCCACTGAAGATTGGTTAACGAAAACTGATGCTCAAATGGTTGGGTATTTAGGTGAATCTGTTTCTTTTCAGAAATATTGAAAAGTGATGGTTTTCTTATTTGAACAGCGTCACCAGGTCTGAGATATTCAAGTTTTTGAGGTTTTGGCCGCAACTGGTTATCTGGAGTTGACTCCACAAAGTACAAATAACGGGGGGTGTGCGGGCGGATTTTATTTACTGCCAAAAACCTGGAATCAGGTGACCAATGTAAATAGCTGGAGTAGTATTCTCCTTTCGACCCGTCAAATGAGAGTTGAAATTCCTCCCCGGTCTCCCGCCTCCGGATATGGACATTGAAGTCCTGAATAAAGCCAACCCAAACACTGTCGGGCGAAATTACCGGCGGCCCATCTAATTCTTCGTTTACTGTTGCCCAATGCCTCCTTTCGCGCCTTTCAGGTTGTATCCGTTCTATTTTTTCCAAATCATTGCTTTGAAGCAACAGCTTCCACCTGATGGAATCTGCAACAAACATCATTTCGGTCATCTCTTCGTTAAATGCAACTTCCGAAATGGGAAGTTCAAATGCATTAAGGCTTTGACCTGTTTTTGAACCCAATGTTTCTGCCAGTCTTTCCTGGTCGAAAGCAGGCTTTTTGTTTCGGGTAGGAACATTTACCAAAAAATATTCCCTACCACGCCGGGTTCTGACTTCATACCAGAAATTGTGTGTATTGCCAATCCAGGTTGGGGAAATAAAACCATTAAAGACTAAATCGTTGAAACGCCGGGATAAGTCGGCCCTTTGATAATCATCTGTGGTAATTGTAATTTGCGCGTTGCTTACCTTACCTGCAAAGGTTGCGAATATGATAACCAGAACAATCAATATAGTTTTCATTACTCAAATTCTATTAAAAGGTTATTTAAGAAGTTACCGCAGAAGTTGTATCCTGTAAATATTAGCGCTCATTGGCGGAACCTCCAGAGAATTTCTTCTAATTACAAAATCAGTTGCTGTTTCCTGTATTTCCAGCTGACCCACATCGTTGTAAACATAGCGGTCACGGCCAGTTATTGTGAACCTGACGCCACTGCGGGGAATATCCCTGTCGAAGTTTAACCTGAGCCGTTGCCTTGTATTTGTTGGATTTATGACAGAAATTGTAAGGTACTTGCCGTTGCAGGTAATTGAAGAGGCAACATCAAGAGGAGCGGTATCGCCTGTTAATTTTACTGGAACCAAACCAAACTCCCTTCTGTAAAGTTGTAAGACTAATCCAGTTCCTTCCATAAATGCTGCTGTTTCGGTAGCTTTTATTGCTCCGATAACATTTACGGTTTGAGCATAATTTGCCATATAAAAAATATCTGACTGCCTTAGATATTCATTTATTCCCGCAGCTATACCCAATGCATCCTGCAGGAAGTATCTTGTTCCCAGCAAGCCAAAAATATGGGGTCCATACCAGTAGTTCCACTCCGTCATAGCTACCTTTATATTCCTATCGGCTACTCCTGGCAATTCCCTGCGGGCGCGCCTATGCTCCTCGGCAACTGACCTGATAGCATCAGGCATTTGCCTCACATGAGTCATAAGCCCACCGGCGTGCCAATCCTGGCGGTAAAAATGTTCCTTAATTATTGTCATATGGTCTAAGGAGTGGGTGTACATCATATCATTCCATCTACCGGGGAAGCCCACGGCCATGAGCTTGATATCGGGATCTTCTTTCCACATCAGATCGCTCGTCCTGTTATGTTTTATCACATAATCTTCAATCGGCATGTGCCCAAGCTGCCAGTCGCCAAACATTTCGTTTCCCACACCCCAAAGCCTGACTCCCCAGGGCTCCCTTCTGCCGTTGGCTACCCGCAATGCACCCATTGGGCTTTCAGGCCTGCCATTAACATATTGTACCTTTTTGGCGGCTAATTCGGGAGAACCAAGCCCGGTATTTACCACAATGTTGGCCTCTGCTCCGAGTAACTCCGTTAGTCGCATAAATTCATGAATACCAACATCGTTGGATTCAACTCCACCCCAAGCCCTCTCAAATCTTGGCGGCCGCTTATCAGGGTCACCAATGCCATCACGCCAGTCATAGCCGCTCACAAAATTACCCCCAGGCCAACGGTAAACCGGAGCATCAAGTTTTCTCAGCAGCTCAAGAACATCAGGCCTAAACCCATCAATGTTATTTTCGGGCATTAACGAAAGGGTACCAATTGTTACCTCGCCCTTTCCTAATGGTAGTATTCTTAGCTTTCCGCTGTCAGTCAGGGCTTGTGAGCGCAATCTCAATTGTATGGTGTGAAATGTTCCCGGCTCAATATAATTAATATATAATCTGTCGCTCTGTTCAGGGTTTTCGCCATAGACCAATTCAACCAACACTGGCAATGCATCTTTTTCTGAAACCTGAATAATTATTCTTCCTTCATAATACATTTGGTCATGCAGTCCTATTTCTTCCTGCAAAAGACCGTTTCCGCTGCTGGCCTGGGAGTTGATAATTACAGGGCTGTGCTCTCCAACAAAGGGCTGCCTGGTATCCATAGATATCATAGCGCTATCGCCAATTATTTTCCAGGGAGACCTGCGGTGACCAGGCGCATACAAAAACTTTCGGTCTTCAATTATTTCTGCCCACTTACCGCCATAAAAGCCACGACCCATAAGTTCAGTGAACTGCGAAAAAATATTTTCGCTCATGGGATAAAGAGTTGTTGCCATTTCTATTGTTGCTTCGGGCGCAAGCCTTGTAGATGAAAGCCACTCAAGCTGAATTTGATCAAAGAAAACCTTTCCTCTTGCCCTTGCTCCTTTGCCAAGCAGCAACTCAATTAATATGCTGTCGTCACCCTCTGTGTTAATCACTTTTTCCACATAGGTCCAAGGGGTGTTTCCTCTGAAAATTGTATCAGTATCGGGTTCTAACCGTCCGAATCTAAACCCGGCTCCACCTCCGTAGTCTGATTCAACATTTTCTGTTTTTATCCATCCGCTAAACCTATATGTTGAGTAGGGTTCAACTAATTGACCAAAATACCACCTTCCAAATGATGTGGTATCAGTTTCAATTACCAGAGCAATATATTCAGACCTGTCAGATGGAACGAAAGAGTAGTAATCCTCCCTGCCTCCCCATTGCTCCCTTTGCCAACCGGGGAGTATTGTATCCGTCTCAGCTAAGCTTGATAGCCCAATTACATCCTGAGGCCTTTTACAAGAGAAAAATAATATGGACAAGAATAGAGAAAGCAAACATGATCGAATAAGATACCAGCGAGTCCGCTTCAGTAATAACATTTCTCCCGTAAGAAATTTAACTGATTGGCTGAAACCTCCATGTTGTTCAATTCCGGGTTCGGTTATTTTTTCTGAAAACCTTCTTGATTCAGGTGCGCTTGATGCTTTTAAATGACTTTTAAGTTTCATTACCTGTTTTACCTTAGAGGTTGATATTAGTTTAATTGATTGTTCGCAGATATAAAAAATGTATTAGTGATGTTGGGACCTAATAGTAATTCTTTGGATTAGAGTTAAAAAAATTTTATGGTTATTCCGGTTGTCAAAACCTTTAAAAAATCAACAAAATTTACCTCCTGACCTCAGTTTATCGTACCAGAATATAGCCGAAAAATTTATAAGTGTAAAAATAACACTTTTAAAATCAAAAACAACAACGAAAAAAAT
>DATIKK010000063.1:0-14093 GCA_035477635.1 Bacteroidales bacterium
AAAAACTAAATTATCTTTTGGGATATGATTATCTTTGCAGTGCAAAAACAGGCTCCGTAGTTCAATGGATAGAATGACAGATTCCGGTTCTGTTGGTTGGGGGTTCGAGTCCCTCCGGAGTCACAAAAAAACCTCCTGAAAATATGCCTTCAGGAGGTTTTTCTAATTAAAGCCGCGAATATGAGTTGCGCTTAACAGTGATGTTTTGCTATTGTGCGGCTTGTTGTGCTTCCTGCGTTTCAGGGAATCGTATGCTGTAAATAAGGGCTTCAACCTGGCGCATATGATCCCTTTTGGGCGCGCTGGGGGCATAGACAAATCCGTCGAGGATAAGCAAACGGTTGTTGTGTGGTTGTACCAGTGTATAGTTGACAAATGGTCCTCCCATAAAATCATTTTCCACCCGCCATATGCTTCTTGCCTCCACTGCATAGTGTCCGTTGAAACTCACCTCTCTGAATTGCGGGGGTAGTTCGGCATATGTGGTCATGAACGAACCTGGTAAATCACCGGGAATATAGATTCGTGTCAGGGAGTCGCGCCTTGCCCAAATTGTGTTATGTGCAAAATCCACATTAGGATCGCGATAAGGCAACGAGGCAATGAGTACACCCAATTCAAGGTCTTCGCGCACGCCTGTGCGACGTACCCACATAAAATTATCCCCTCTTACTGCTACAAAAAAGCCCTCTGGGATGGCCATATCGAACCCGAACATTTCTCTTACCAACTGGCGTGCTTCGCGATTTGGGATTGTGTTATTGGCATTTATTACTCTTTTACGCTCTGCTGAAATAAAGTAATCTGAAAAAGACTCAGTATTGGCCAAAAGCACCTCCCGAAAAACAGAATCATTGGGCGCTGAAACACGAATTACCATTTGAGGTTGTGACCATACGTTTTCGGTTATACTTACCGAGGCCCGCTGGTCCTGTTCCCCTATATCTGCAATAAAAATATGACGGTGGGTTTGAAAAAGTTCAACGAAATTATCTTCAGCAATGTGGATCAAATCGAACATTGGTTCCGGAGCCAGCAACATTGGAACATTAGCCGAGAAAGTTTCGTGGGTCGTTAAGCCTGCAAGCCCATCATAATGTAATTGACTCATTACCACAAGCAGCTCGCCGGCACCACCGGTAGCCGATGGCTTTGCAGGTCGCTCAACCCTGCATGAACCAAGCAAAGCAATTATTATCAGAAGAATTAGAGTTTTCATTCGTAAATAATTTTAAGATTAATGTCGGATGAACCCCAAAGGGCTCGCTGAAAGCAAACTGGCATGATAAATTTTAGCTTCGCTGAACTTCGTTTTATCCGCGTTTGTGCTTGACGAATCATTCTCGTTTCATGGCTTCAGGTTTATTGGTATTCGTGAAGAATACAATCAGCGAGCTTAAAATTAAGAAAAAAAAGGGAAAAAAGGGGTATCCGGTACAATTGGTTGACTCTTTTTTTAACTGCGTTTCAATTACTTGTGCCTGGTTGAGCTGGAGGCCGAACAATCAGTTGCTGACCTACCCTTATCAGGCTTGATTCCAGGTTGTTCCATGCCATAATATTCTCTAAAGAGATTTGGTATCTGTTGGCAATGGCGCCAAGGGTTTCGCCACTACGAACTACATGTACATTGGGCCGGGCGGCAATATTTACAGGCCTGTTTGCCGGTGCTCTGACAATCAATCGTTGCCCGGGTCTTATTAAGGTTCCGCGCAAATTGTTCATTCGCTGTATTTCTCCAACCGTTGTGCCGTAGCGGCGGGCAATGGTTCCAAGAACCTCTCCCGAACGTACAACGTGCACAGTAGTTTCCTCCATTTGAGCTGCAAGTTCGGCCTGGCGTATCTCTTCCGGAGATCTGAAATTGTAAATAATCTCTTCGTTTGCCATAAAGAGAGAGGAATACTCCCTGGGAAGGTTCAAAACATATGGCCTTATCTGGTTTCGAGGTATAATGTTGAGGCGGAATGCAGGGTTCAGGTGCCTCAGATTATCAATAGGGATATCGAGTTTGTTACTGACAGTCCTTAGGCTCAGTTCCCGATGAACATGGAAGGTATCAACATCTAAAAAAGAATAAACCGGTGGAACAGCAAAAAGGTTGTGTTCGCGGGCATGCTCCATTACATATGCTACAGCAATAAATGCAGGAACATAATTCCGGGTTTCGCGTGGTAAAAACGGACTGATTTTCCAGAAATCCTTTACACCACCTGCTCTCCTTATTGCCCTGTTTACATTACCAGGCCCGGCATTATAAGCAGCAAGCGCCAGAAACCAATCGTTGTAAATTATATAAAGGTCTCTAAGGTATTCGGCTGCTGCAACCGTGGAAAGCCTTACGTCCTTTCGATCATCCACAAAGCTGGTTACCCTTAAACCATACATACGCCCGGTATGATACATAAACTGCCATAAACCGGTTGCTCCGACCCTCGAGCGGGCCGTAGGGTTCAGCGCCGACTCAACAACCGCCAGGTATTTAAGCTCCAGAGGTAGATTGTGGCGGTCAAGTTGCTCCTCAAACAATGGGAAATAAAGTTGAGCAAGCCCAAGCATGCGCTCTGTCTGGGCGCGCCGGCGAGAGGCATAGAGATCAATAAATGCCCTGACAGCAGCATTGAAGGTGAATTCAATAGGAGAACGGTCATTCATTTTTTGAATGCGGGCTGCCGTTACAGAATCGGAAAACACCGGCACAAAATCGGCCGGAAATTGACGGTGGATTTCCTGTCCACTCTGGCGCAGTGAAATGTTTTGGAATATTTTTAGTGTAGCCAGGCTGTCAAGCATGGCAGTTATAGGGTCATCGGGAGCAATTATAAAAACTGTATTTGTGTCAGGTTGGTTTACCGATTGGATGCCCTGATATCCGGCGCTGCTTAATGAAAGGGGTACCATAACAACAGCAATGAAAAAAAACAACTTATTCATACCAGAGATTAACAAAATTATGTAGCGGTTATATTTGTAAAAAAAACATGGAAGTTCCCCTGCATGTTAATCCTCCAGGTCTTAATTAAATTATAGAGGAAAATACGCAGGCGCTTAGGAGACTCTCAGAAAACCATCTTCATTTTTGCAACAAACCAGATTTATTGCAATTACATTTCCACAAAAAAAACAATGAGCCCAAGGTGTTTTGGGAGGGCATTATTCTACGGGTTTTTCTTCTTTTTTATCTGGTTCGTCCTTTTGCGCATCTTTAAATTCCTTAAGGCCTTTTCCCAGACCGCGCATAAGTTCAGGAATTTTCCGACCTCCAAAAAACAAAAGAGCAATAAGAGCTATGATAATAATTTCCGTAACCCCTATCATTGCAACAAAAAACAAACTTTCCATAGGTATTAATTTTTCATTAATTTGCAAATTTATAAAAAAGGCACCAGTAAAAAACCTTTGACAGGAATTATCTCTGCGCTGCCAGCCAGACAGCGGGGTCCATTTTCTCGTTTCCTCTCCATATTTCGAAATGAAGCATGGTTTTTCCTTCTCCCGGATCGGTTGCCACGGTGCCTATTTCCTGCCTAATGTTTACTTTATCGCCATTTTTTACTGCAACCTGGCTGATGTGCGAATAAACTGTAAGAAAATCACCGTGCCGAATTATTATTGCATAAAAAGACCCCGGAACCAGAATCACCCGCGACACGACTCCATCAAACACCGCTCTGGCTTTAGCACCGGGCACTGTTGAAATATCTATACCGTTGTTTACAATTTGTATATTTCTGAGTACCGGATGCGGATGTACTCCAAAAGTGCCTGATATTACGCCCCTCTCAACAGGCCAAGGCAGTCTTCCCCTGTTTCCGGCAAAGTTGTCGGAAATGATTTGTTCTTCGGGCGAAAGGGCAAACGTGCCAGGAACAACCCTTCTTCCTTCGGCCCTTGCCTGTTCCTGTGAGCGCCGGCGCTCCTCGGCGATTATCCTCTCAATGCTTCGTTGCAGCTCCTGGCGTGCTCTCTCTTGCCTGCGCAACCTTTGTGAAAGATCTTGTTCCCTGCGCCTTAGATTTCTCACTGTGCGATCCTGCTCTGTCCTTTCCCTGTTAAGCTCAGCAACTACCTGTTGATGCTCAGCCAGAAGTACTTCCTTTTCGCTTCTTTGTTGATCAAGCAACGCAATCTCGGCTTCAAGTTTTTGCCGCGTGTTTACAATTCTTTGAGCCTGCATTTTCCTGTGTCTTGCGTATTCGCGCAAGTGCCTTAGCCTTAAGTATGCCTGGTTAAAACTTTCTGACGAAAACAAAAATACAAGTCTTTGGTAGCTGCTTCTGTTAAGGTAGGCATATTGTATCATTCTGGCATACGAATCACGAATGTTTTTCAACGTTTCACCAAGCTGTTCAACAGTTCTGGTTTGTTCCGCAATTTGTTTCTCCAATTCTTTCATCTCCAAACTAATGGCCTCTACCAGTCTTTCACGGCGATTAATTTGAGTGTTGAGTATTACCAAATGATTCAGGCTTACCTCTGCCGTTTTTCTTGTTTCCTGGAGCATTTGGTTTATAAGACGTATTTCGCGTTCGATTTCGCGCCTGTTTCGCTCAAGGGTTTCGCGATTTTGGGTTTGGGCTGCGAGAAAATTGCTGCTTCCAAATACACAATAAAGGCTAAGGAATGCCCAAATGATTTGTTTCTTTATGGAAAAACCCACACACCTCATGAGCGCTACATTTCGATTTGATTGTATCTTGCGGGAATTGAAAAGGAAAATTCCTGAGGAGCATTAAGGGTCATTCTGGTGAATTTCAACTTAAATGCTGCAAAGTTGCCGGGTTCGCTAAAGGTTAAATCTATTTCGGAGGGCAATAACTGATTCTCAATACTCTGCATTTGATTGTACCTAACAATAATTTTTCGTTGCTCCTCAGGGGAAATTACTTCAGTTTGGCGAATACGAAAATCAGCCGGATCGATCCAAATGTTCTGTTCTATTCGAAAATCAGATTGGTGGTTATTCTTTTGCCGGTTATTCGACCGAAGGAGAATTAATTCACGATCATTAAATATGCTAAAATTATCGCTGCTAAAATTCTTAAAATCATTGCCCATGAAGAGGTCCTGCAACATAAAATAATCGAGACTTTGTCCCAAAATTGTTTGAAGGTAATTTATATCGCCCACAAAATAAGAAGCTTCAAGGCGGTTAAGAAATTTTACTGAGTCAGGTGTAATTAAAATTCGCGAAATCTCAATGCCAAGGAAAGGGGCAACCGAAACCCATATTGCTTTGTCCTTATGAATTCTTATTGTTCCGCTAACATGATGATTATTTCCTTTCCAGGCGGCAGTTCCGCTAAACCTGGCCGAAAAGGTGTTAAAATCTGAATGGTGTGCATGTACCGCCCTGATTGCCCGATCGGGCGACTTCAGCATCTGATCCACAGTAGGAATCAAATCGCGGCGCGGCCTGCATGAAAAAATACTTAGCGATAATGCTAACAACAAAAACAATAATGAAAATTGGCTTTTACTCATGAAGTATCCGGTCAATGATTTTTTGAGGAAGAAGGTCGGAGGCATCACCTGCCTCTTTGGCTTTTATCCAGTATTCTACCGCTTCATCAACATTATTTAACCTAAACAGGACATCCCCAAAATGTTCTAAAATAACACCATTGGGTTCCTCGCTGCTCAGCAAAGCTTTTCCGATCCATTTCTTAGCTTCGGTATATCGTCCCTGCTTAAAATAAACCCAGCCCAATGTGTCCTGAAATGCAGCCATGCCAGGTCTTATCCTGTTGGCTTCCAGGGCCATCGCTTCGGCCTTTTCAAGCCGTTCACGCCTTAAAGCCAGATGGTAGGCATAGTTGTTAAGCACGGTTGAGTTCAGTGAATCAATCTTAAGTGCACTTTCATAAGCGCTGTCACTTTTCTCAAATTTTCCTAAATAATGATATGTGTCTCCCAGGAGTCCATAGAAATACCCCCGGAGTTCATGCTCATTTTGCATTATCGAAAGCCCGAATTCAAGAGATGAGGCTGCATCCTGGTATTTTTCGAGGTGGAAATTAGCCAACCCGTTAAACAGAAACAAGAAGGGTTGGTCAAGAAAATATTCAAGCGCCTGATTTGAATGTTTCAACAGGCTATGGTGGTCTTCAAGGCGGTTGTTGATAACCATTATTTGATGCCATGCGCCCAGATTTTTGGGATCGATCTGAACACCCCGCAAAAACCTTTCCCTTGCTTCTTCCAGGCGCTCTTCACGGAACAAAAAATCTCCATAAATAAGATACGGTTCTGCCTCACCAGGTTGAAGTTCAATAAGCCTGCGGCAGAGCTCCAAGGCTGGCTCCAGATAAGCATCATTACCGTCCGACAGGTTGAATAGCATGTACAGAATCCTGTTCCTGCTTTCCATATCCAGGCGGGCGCTGTTAAAGGCATTGGTAATGGCCTCAACGGCCTGGGTATGTTGTCCGGTTTTTTCGTAGTAATCGGCCAGCATAAGGTAAGCATAAGGGTTGCCGGGGTCGCGAAGAAGCAAATTTTCGAAAAGAACTTTAGCCTTTTCTTTCTGACCAGTTTCTAAGTAGAGGTCGCCAAGCAATTCTAAAAACAAGGGCTCTTCAGGATAGGCATTAACAAGTTTTTCGGCTTCTGCTATTGCCTCATCAATTCTTCCGGTTTCGATTAAAATCCGTTGCTTTTGCAGGGATATATCTTCATTTATACCAATAATCTGTTCAATTTGAGCAAACACCCCCATTGCTTCGGAATATTGGCCGGAAATAAGGTGGGTATTTGCAAGATGGAAGAGAAGGTCGATTCGATGTGGGTGGTTTTTTACAAGTCTCAGGTAAATTTCAACTGCCTCCTGGGTGGCGTTATTTGATAAAAAGAGTTCGGCAAGGGTAGTTTGGTAAAAAATATTGGCCGGATCTAAAACAACAGCCTGCCTCGCAAACGCAATAGCCTCGGTCAGATTGCCCTTCATGGCGTGTATCCGTGCAAGTTCAAAATGCGCTGCATCATTGCTGGGATCTCGTTTTGTTGCTTCATAATAAAGCACCACCGCCTGGTCAAAATCGCCTGCCATTCGGTGCCGGGTTGCCTCAATAAGCAATACAGTACTTGCAAGTCTCTCAGTTTCTCCTGCAACCCTGCGATTTCTTAAACTTCTTTCTTGTGTTTGGGCTTCGCGGGAGGCTCTGCACCCTGACACAATAAAAAAAATGGCAAGTACGCCGAAAAGGAAAAATTTTTTTACCTGGTATTTCATCATTGGGCTATGTTCCAGTTTTAAAACACTTTATGGGTGCTTTAGGTTTAGAAAATTCTTAAAATTAACAATTCAATTCGCTTGTTCATTGGAGACCTGTGTGACCGAACCCACCGCTCCCCCGCCTGGTTTCGGCAAGTTTTTCAACAGGGGTAAAATAACCTCTTTCGTGCCTCGAAATAATCATCTGTGCTATTCTATCTCCGGGATTAATTGTAAAATCGGTGTCAGAAAGGTTTACCAGGATCACCTTTATTTCGCCCCGGTAATCGGCATCGATGGTTCCGGGAGTGTTCAGAACCGTAATTCCGTGTCTGGCAGCCAGACCGCTACGTGGTCGTACCTGTGCTTCATATCCAGCGGGCAATTCTATAAAAAGACCGGTGCCTACCATTGCCCTCCCTAAGGGCTTAAGCAACAAAGGTGCGTCAATCGAAGCACGCAGGTCCATCCCGGCTGCATTGGCACTTTCATAGCCAGGCAGGGGATTGCCTGATGCATTAACAACTTTTATTTCCATATTAACAAAATTGCTGGATGCCACCTTGAGTATATCCCACAAAAGTAACTAATCCCAACCTTAAATGGAAGTTATTCAATGACAATCAAATTATTCCCGGTTGCTATTTGGTCGCCCTTGCGCAATTTTGCTCTTTTACGATTCTCAACAATGCCGTTAAGCTTAACCAGCCCATTTTCAACCATTATTTTGGCCGAGCCTCCTGTTTCGGCTATCCCTGTTGCTTTAAGGAGTTGGATCAGTTCAATATAATCGCCTTTCAGGGTAAACCTCAGAGTCTTATTCAATGGATTCGATTACGTTGATTTTTTCTATTCGGTCGCCTGCCCTGATAAGGTCTATAACATCAAGTCCCTCAACAACCTTACCGAAGCAAGTATGATTTCGGTCAAGATGCGCGGTGTTTTGCCGACTATGGCAGACAAAAAACTGAGAACCTCCGGTGTTGCGGCCTGCATGAGCCATTGAAAGCACACCACGGTCGTGGTATTGATTATTGCCATTTAATTCGCAATTAATACTGTACCCGGGGCCTCCCGCTCCGGTTCCCTTGGGACATCCTCCCTGAATAACAAAGTTTGGAATTACCCGGTGAAAGGTTAGCCCGTCGTAAAACCCCTTTCGTGCCAAATCAACAAAGTTTTTTACCGTATTAGGTGCATCTTTTTCAAAAAACTCAACCTTCATTGATCCTTTAATCGTTTTTATTTCAGCTGTTAGCATAAATTTAAATGGTTTGAATTAAAGAAGTATCTATTTTGCTTTGGAAGTAAGCTGGTTTCGCAATCCGTGGAATTCTGAAAGTTCCAGCCTTAGGTTACCTACTTTAAGCCCTGTTTCAATTCTTATAGGAACCCGGTTTGCATCGTTCGTCACCCATAAAGTCATGGGGAAAGGTTGTGAGAAAACATTTCCTGTAACCATCATTGGTTTGAAACGAAGGGTGTTAAAAGTACCCAGGCGGGTTCGGATACGGTCATAACCATCAAAAACAATGCGGGTTACATAAACCGAGTCGCCATGGAAAAAATCCATTGCAAATTCCTGACCTTCCCGAGGGTTTTGGAGGGCGAGAGTGCGAGCAAAATAAAATGCCGATAAAACATCCTGCACATAGGCCGGAATGGGCACCACCGTATCGTTGGTTGATGCAACACCCTCAATATGATTGAACCTGACATCCTGGTTTCTTGTGTAATTTCCCTCCTGAAGGTTTCTTTTAAAAACCAGTGGCGCAATGGCTTCTTGGTCTATGTATGACTCAAACCGATTGTTAACCCTGAAAAATAGGCTGAAAACACCGCGGGTACGCATAAGGCATACGACGCGCATGGCGGTCCGTCCGTTTATTACTTCAGTTTCGGGATATATTTCCATAACAGCATCGCCGGCCAAAACATTGCCGGTAATAGTGCTGTTGTAGTAAGCCCTAAAAACCAGTTTTTCGCCCGGGTTAAATGCTGTATTGTTTATTGTTCGCATGTCCTGGCCCTTTACTGCGACTGCAAACCCTGTCATAATCATGATAAATGCGATCAGACAGTATTTCCCAAAAATTTTACCGTGAGTTTTCATGATGGGCAGGTTTTAGTGGAATGTGGTTTACAAAACAAAATAGTATTTATTTAACCCTTGTGCATCCAAAAAGCATTCCAAAAAATTTTTAACCCGCAAATATTGCTTCTAATGTGTTGTTTAAAAATTCTAAACGACTACATTCACAATTTTTCCATGCACAACTATTATGCGTTTTGGAGTTTTCCCATCAAGCCATCTTGTTGCTTCAGGAGAGGCCAAAACTGCTTCCTTCACTTTTTCGATATCATTACCGGCTGGCAACTCAAGTTTGAACCGGGTTTTACCATTAAACGAAACGGGATACATTACAGTATCATCGGCAACGTACTTTTGTTCCCATCCGGGATAGGTTGCAGATGTTATACTTTCGTTATGACCCAGCAAGCGCCATAGCTCCTCACCCAAATGTGGCGCAAATGACGATATGATAATTGAGAGTGGTTCAAGAATATCTCGTTTGTTACAACCTAAATCTCCCAGTTCATTCACACAAATCATAAATGTGCTCACTGCCGTGTTGAAAGAGAACCTTTCAATGTCTTCGCTAACTTTCTTGATGGTCTTGTTAAGTATCTTCCTTTCCTGTTCGTTTGCCGGTTCGGTCGAAACATTCCACTGGTTGTTTTTGTCGTGGTAAAGCCTCCAAAGCTTCCTTATAAAACGGAAAACACCTTCAATACCATTGGTGTCCCAAGGCTTCGACTGCTCAATGGGTCCCAGGAACATTTCATATAGACGCAGCGTATCAGCTCCATACCGCTCGATAAGGTCGTCGGGGTTTTGAACATTGTGAAAGGATTTCGACATTTTTTCAACCTCCCATCCGCAAACATATTTGCCGTCTTCGAGGATAAACTCAGCATTTCTGAACTCGTTGTTCCATTTACGAAACGATGCTATGTCGAGAATGTCGAGGTTTACCATACTGATATCCACATGGATGGCGGTAACTTCATAATCTTTCCGGAGATTGTAAGAAACAAAGGTATTACTCCCCTTTATCCTGTACACAAAATTTGACCTGCCTTGTATCATGCCCTGATTAATCAGTTTCTGAAACGGTTCATCTTTTACCACAAGTCCGATATCAAACAAAAACTTATTCCAGAACCTTGCATAGATAAGGTGTCCGGTTGCATGTTCGGCTCCGCCTACATACAAATCCACATTTTGCCAGTATTCCACAGCTTTTTTCGACACCAGGGCGTTACGGTTATCAGGATCCATATACCGGATGTAATAGGCGCTTGAACCAGCAAATCCGGGCATGGTGTTCACCTCAAGAGGATAACCTTCTTTTGTTTGCCAGTTTTTGGCCCTGGCAAGTGGCGGCTCTCCGGTTTCGGTGGGCAGGTATTTATCAACAGCAGGAAGTTGAAGGGGCAGCTCAGATTCATCGAGCATGTAAGGAATGTTGTTTTTATAGTAAACAGGGAATGGCTCCCCCCAATAGCGCTGTCTGCTGAAAATGGCATCGCGCAGACGAAAATTTACCTGCCTGTGACCAATACCCATTTGTTCCAGACGGTTGTTTACCCTGGTAATTGCATCACTGACCTGCAACCCGTTTATAAAATCGCTGTTAACCAAAATCCCTTCGGCTGCATCATAGGAACCTGCGCTTAAATCACCACCTGCTACCACTTCGGTAATTTCGAGTCCGAAATGTCTTGCAAAAGCGTAATCGCGGCTGTCGTGTGCCGGCACAGCCATGATGGCTCCTGTTCCATACCCGGCCAGCACATAATCGGCAATATAAACAGGAATGGGTTTTCCAGTGAACGGGTGCACGGCAAATCCTCCGGTAAACTGGCCCGAAATAGTTTTAACTTCGGCCATCCGCTCCCTGTCAGAGCGTCGTAAGGCCATTGCCTTATATAGGGCTATTGCTTCGGCATGGGCTGGTGTGGTAACCCTGTCAGCCAGGTCGTGCTCCGGCGCCAGAACCATAAATGTAGCGCCGAATACGGTGTCGGGCCTGGTTGTAAATACCTCTATGCTCCCTTCGCAGTCTTTCAGCGAAAAAAAGATTGTGGCACCCTCAGAGCGGCCAATCCAGTTCCGTTGAATTTCCTTTATCGACTCGCTCCATTCAATTTTTTCAAGTCCTTCAAGCAGACGTTCAGCATAGGCTGTAATTCTCAAAAACCACTGGCGCATTTCTTTTTTTTCGACCGGATGTCCACCTCTTACCGAAAATCCTTCCTTCACTTCATCATTGGCCAAAACTGTACCCAGCGCCGGACACCAGTTGACCATTGTTTCGGCCACATAGGCCAGCCTATAATTCATAAGAATTAGCTGCTGATCGGGCTCGCCCATTTTTTTCCAATCGCTGGCGCTAAACTGCCGTACCTGATCTCCTGCCGCGCTTATATTTTTGTTTCCATTTTGTTCAAATGCCCCGATGAGTTTGCTTATATGCTCTGCTTTGTTGGATTTTTGGTCGAAATAATGATTGAAAAGCTGTATGAAAGTCCACTGAGTCCAATGATAGTAAGCCGGATCGCAAGTGCGAACCTCTCTATCCCAATCATATGAAAAGCCAATCTTATCAAGCTGCTCCCTGTAACGGATTATATTCTGCCCGGTGGTAATAGCCGGATGCTGCCCGGTTTGAATGGCATATTGCTCTGCCGGCAAACCGTAAGCATCAAATCCCATCGGATGCAACACATTAAACCCCTTCTGGCGCTTGTAGCGCGAAAATATATCTGATGCTATATATCCAAGTGGATGGCCAACATGCAATCCCGCCCCCGAAGGATAAGGAAACATATCGAGCACATAATACTTTGGCCGGCTATTGTCTATTTCGGTTTTGTAAGTTTTGTTTTCGCTCCAGAATTTCTGCCACTTCTTTTCTACTTCCCTGAAATTGTATTCCATATCAAAATGTGGGTATTAGCTTTTCAAACTGCGAAATTACTAAATGTAAGCCAATTGCAATACGGCCGGTTGTAAGGTAGCGAGAGGCAAAAACATCGGTTGTACGACCCATTGAAAATTATTGCACCTGATGATTTTACTTTATTTTTGCAGGGCTTACAATTTAACCAGCATATTATAAAGATTTACCTAATATGAACAGCGAAAGCAAATCCGGCTTGTTTAGCGAATTCCCCCCGGTTTCTACAAAGCAATGGGAGGAAAAGATCCTGGCAGACTTAAAAGGTGCGGACTACCAAAAACTTATCTGGACTACCGTTGATGGTCTTGCGTTTAGACCATATTACCGCGCCGAGGACATTGAAAGGCTTACTTATGAAGACGCCAGCCCAGGTTATCCCCCATATCGAAGAGGGAGTAAAAAACTTGACAACAATTGGGAAATAAGGCAATACATTTACCTTGAAGACCTTCAGGAAGCCAATGCCAAGGCTCGAAAAGCCCTGTTAAAAGGCGCTGATGGAGTGAGGCTGAACACTTCTAATGTAAATAATTCCCAAGACCTTGGAACTCTGCTCGAAGGAATTAATCTGGCCAACACTCCGGTTCATTTCAGTAATTGTAAAAATTACCCCAAAATTTTTGAATGGCTGTCGGGCATTTCCCCATCCGGATCCCGTGGTTCGTTAAACTTCGACCCTCTTGGTTATTATGCCCTGTACAGCCAGTTTTACAATGATCGTCATTCCGACCTGGATCAAGCAGCCTTATTGCTTTCAGCGGGTCTGAGTAAGTTGCCCGAGTTCCGGGTCATTACTGTCAACGGCCAGCATTTTCACAATGCCGGAGGCAGTATGGTGCAGGAACTGGCATTTGCCCTTGGTCAGGCGAATGAGTATCTGGTTGATTTGACTCAAAAAGGCTTTTCCATTGACGATATTGCTCCCCGCATTCAATTCATTCTGGCTGTGGGCTCTGATTATTTTCCTGAAATAGCACGCCTTCGGGCAGCCCGTGTTTTATGGGCAAAGATTGTTGAACAATACAACCCGAAAGTGAAAACAAGCATGAAAATGCACATTCATGCAGAAACATCACAATGGAACAAAACCATTTATGACCCATATGTGAACATACTGCGCACCACCACCGAGTCCATGGCCGCCGCTCTGGGCGGTGCCGACAGTATTACAGTTCATCCTTTTGACATGGCATACAAAAAGCCTGATGAGTTTTCTGAGCGTATAGCCCGCAATCAGCAACTCATTTTAAAACACGAATCATACTTCCATGAAGTTGCGGATCCGGCCGGAGGATCGTACTACATTGAAACGCTTTCGCAAACTATTGGTGAGGCTGCCTGGAACCTTTTCAGGGAGTTGGAGGAAGAGGGAGGTTTTGTATCAAGTGTTGAGAAAGGCCTGATAAGGCAAAAAATTGAAGAAACCCGTACGAGAAGGGAATCGGATATTGCCCGCCGAAAACAGATTATTGTTGGAGTGAACCAATATCCAAACCTTGAAGAGGGGATGATAGATAAACTCGAACCGGTTGGAGGCCTTTGCCAGACGGCAGTTCTTAAGCCGGTTAGAGGCGCCCAGGCTTTTGAAGCGCTGCGTCTTGCTGTTGAAAATCACCAGAAAAGGGGCTTTGAAATACCAAAAGTGTTTTTGCTGGCTTTCGGAAATCTTAATATGCGCAAAGCAAGGGCGGGATTTACAACCAATTTTTTTGGGGTTTCGGGCTACCGGCTCATCGATAAAGAAGGATTCGACACACTGGAAGACGGTGTAACAGAGGCTGTAGATTCTGGTGCAGAGCTAGTTGTTTTTTGCAGCAGCGGCGAGGAATATGCCAACATTGCTTCTGCTGTTT
>DATIKK010000064.1:0-5578 GCA_035477635.1 Bacteroidales bacterium
CAACCGAGTCATTTTCGAAATAATGAAAAATTTCAAAATTCGGCGATTCATAAACCTTAAAATCAAACCGGCGGTAGGCTGGCTTGTTTCGACCAAAATACTGGGCTTGCAACCCAGGGGCAATTATCAGTAGCGAGAAAAATATTAATAACCCAGATATGGCAACGAATTTATAATTTGAAGTTTTCATTCGTTTGATATTTTAATGTTAGGATGGCAATCGCATGATGAGGAATAATCCTTTACCATGATTACCGAATCATGCTCGATTTAAACCAATTGTATTATTGGGATGATCAAATTAATTTTTCTTTCAAAAATAATCAATTTTGAGGTTTATTCTGTTGAAAATGCTATCATAATTAATCATAAAAAACATAACGTAAAAGCATTTAACAAACTATGCCATGCAAAAATAGGACCAAATTGATGAAGATTAATCGCTAAGCTAGCGGCAAGGGAGTTTTCAGAAACTTTTTATTCAACAGGGTAATTTACGATTTGAAAAGCCGCTTAAGTTGGCCAACCTGTGAACTCCAAAGTCTTTTGGATAAATCAATTTCGCCCGGTTCGGCAACATCTGTTACAACAAGAGTTGCACCTGTTGAGTCAAATTCTGTTGTGATACGCATTTCGAGGAACATCCCTTTATGATAATCTTCCTGCCATTGAAAAACCACAAAATCGTTTTCTTTCGACTGTACCAGCCGGGCCAACTGTATATTATCATGCCATTTAAAAGAAAACAGATTTTCACCCTTTAAAGTGGTATTGGCAAACCATCGGGTTAATCCTTCGGGTGTCGAAATCATTTTAAATAGAAGTTTCGGACTGGCTTCAATGTGAAACTCCAGTGTAAATTTCTCAAGTTGATTCATTTCGGGTGCAAATTCCATTTGCGCAATTTACGAAAAAATTATGCAATGGAAATAATTTTTAACGCATTTTACTTGTTTTGCCCTGATAGTTTATTATGTTGATGGTTTAAGTTAAAACTGCATAGCCTTTGGTTAATTTTGCCAAAAAAAATTTTGAAAGATTTCCGAACTATTATTTATCTGCAGGTATTTCTGGCGGTTGTATTCTGGGGTGGGTCGTATGTCTGGACCAAAGCATTATTCGAGTATTATGGGCCGTTAACAATAATGTTTTTCCGTCTTGGCATATCCTCCGTTCTTGTTTTTGGCCTTTTCAGGAAAAAAATGCAAAAAGTAAATCCCAAAGATTATCTATCATTTTTGCTGCTATCGTTCTTTTCGCCATTCTGCTATTTCCTGGGCGAAAGTTTCGGGTTACTGCATGTTTCACCGATAGTAGCGGCGGTAATGATTGCTACTATTCCACTTTTTTCTCCATTGCTGGGGATTCTGGCATTCCGGGAAAAAATTTCTTTGGCAAACATTCTGGGGTTCCTGGTTTCGTTTTCAGGAGTATTGATTATGGTTTTTGATTCAGGATTCAGATTCGCAGCCTCACCTCTTGGGCTTGGTTTGCTGTTGTTAGCGGTTTTGTCGGCGCTTGTCAATATTGTATTTTTGAAAAAACTTACAAACAGCTACTCCTCATTTACTATCATTTCAACCCAGAATTTTCTGGGAGCAATATTTTTTCTGCCACTGTTTCTGATATTTGACATGAAAATGGCATTAACCATTGTTCCTTCGGCAGAAGCCATTGGTGCGTTGTTGTCGCTGGCAGTTTTTGGTTCAACGCTGGCTTTCATGTTTTACACCTCTGGTGTTCGGGTACTTGGAATTGCCCGCACCTCAATATTTACGAATCTGATACCAGTGGTTACTGCAGTTTTTTCGGTCATCATTCTTGGCGAAAACCTGACTGCCGACAAGCTTCTAGGCATGGGTGTAGTAATTTCCGGACTTTTGTTAACACAGATTACCCAAAAAAATTTCCGCAAGGCTTAAACCAAAATTTAGAGCATTGTCTTCGGTTTTTTAAATAGTTTGTATAATTTTGCACCACAATTTTGGCGGGGTAGCTCAGGCGGTTAGAGCGTCGGATTCATAACCCGAAGGTCACGAGTTCAACTCTCGTTCCCGCTACAAAAACCCTTGCGGTGTTGGCCGCAGGGGTTTTGTTTTAAATAGCGCGGATAACAATTCATATATAGGCAATATTACCTTTGTAAAAAAGAACAAGTTTGATTTACCCGGCTGACTTTGAGATAAAAATAGGTTTTGACCGCATACGGAGTATGCTTTCATCAAGGTGTATAAGCCCTCTTGGTCTGCAGAAGATTGAGCAGGTCTCGATGCATACCCGTTTCGAAATAATTGAGTTATTGTTAGGTCAAACTGAGGAAATCCGGCAGATAATCTTGCAAAATTTACCCTTTCCGCAGTCGAATTACCTGGATATGACGGAGGCATTGCAGCGAATCAAGCCTCTTGAAACCTTCCTTGAACCTGACGAATTACTCGACCTGAAGGTTTCCTATGAAACGATTATAGCAATCAAGGCTTTTTTGGAGCAACGGCATAGCAATGGTGAGTTAAAATTTCCTGCATTGGCATCCATTACAACAATGCTTGAAGTATATCCAAATGTAATTAAAGACATTGACCGGCTAATTGATGATAAGGGAACGGTCAGAACCAGCGCTTCCCCTAACCTCGCATCCATTCGACAAAAACAGCATCGCCTCGAATCAGAATCTGCACGCAAAATAGTTCAATTGTTTCAACAGGCAAAAAACCAGGGACTGGTTGAAAACGACGTGGAGTTAACTTTAAGAAATGGCCGGCAGGTAATTCCAATGCCTGTTGCTCACAAACGCCGGATTAAAGGAATTATCCATGACCAGTCGGCAAGTGGTCAAACTGTTTACCTTGAACCTGAAGAGGTTTTTGAACTCAACAACGAAATCCGGGAGCTTGAGCTTGAAGAGCGCCGGGAAATCATTCGTGTATTGAAAGCCTTTTGCGAAAAAATCCGCCCTTTTGTTCCATGCATGCTTGAAGGGTATGAATTGATGGGAATTATTGATTCCACACGCGCCAAAGCCCTTCTCGCATTGGCCATGAATGCACAAAAACCTAAGCTGGTTGATAAACCCTCGATCAAATGGATAAAAGCCATACATCCATTGCTTTACTTTGCTCACCAAACACAGAACAAACATGTGGAGCCCATGTCCATTTCACTTGGAGAGGATAACCGTATCCTGGTTATTTCGGGCCCGAATGCCGGTGGAAAATCTGTATGCCTGAAAACGTGCGGCCTCCTGCAATACATGGTTCAATGCGGGCTTTTGGTTCCGATGGAGGATTATTCAGAGGCGGGGATTTTCGAAAGGTTATATATCGACATTGGCGATCAGCAATCGCTCGAGAACGACCTAAGCACATACAGCAGCCACCTGCATAATATGGCTTTCTTTCTGAAAAATTGTAACCATTCTACGCTTTTCCTTATCGACGAATTTGGGGCAGGTACCGAGCCTCGCATAGGAGGCGCAATTGCTGAAGCCATTCTCGAAAACCTGAATAAATCAGGAGCATTAGGTGTGGTAACCACCCACTATGCCAACCTTAAACTTATGGCGGGGAAGCATGCAGGTATATCCAACGGATCAATGCTGTTCGATACCCGAAATATGCGACCGCTATTCAAACTCAAAACTGGCAACCCCGGAAGCAGCTTTGCCTTCGATATTGCCAGATCAATAGGTTTGCCCGATGAGGTACTTGGAAGAGCAGGAGAATATGCAGGCGTTTATGATCTGGATTTTGATCGTCAACTGCACGACCTCGATCTGAAAAAAACTGAACTTGAGGAAAAGGAGAAACAGTTACTAATTACCGAACAATTCCTAACAGAGGTGCTTGATAAATACCAAAAGTTGTATGGCGAAATTGAGGGACGTAAAGGGGCAATACTAACACAAGCCAGAACAGAGGCAAAAAAAATAGTTGCCGAAGCTAACCGAACTATCGAAAACACAATAAGAAAAATAAAGGAGGCCAGGGCAGAAAAAATTGCAACAAAAGACGCCCGGCACGAATTGGAAGTCTTTGCAGAAAGTCTGGAGTCCCCGACTCCTCAAGCCTCCGATAAATCAAAAAACTTGATTGAACAGGATTCAATTATCGACATAGAAACCGGGCCTCTTAGCATAGGTGATGCTGTGCGGGTTGAAGGTCAGAGCAGCATTGGCGAGGTGCTTGAAATTACCGGCACTCAGGCAGTAGTAAGGTTCGGAAACATTCGATTAAAAACAGGTGCTGCTAACCTAATGAAGGTAAAAAAAAGTCTTCTTACTGGTAGCGAGCGAACCGGGGTGAAGGTAAAAATGGCCTTTGATATCAACGAAAAAGCCACATCATTCAATCCGGTTATCGACATTATAGGATTGCGTGCCGAGGAAGCAATTACAAAATTAAGACGCGTCATAGATGATGCCCTGTTATTGGGCATAAAGGAACTTAAAGTAACCCACGGGAAAGGTGAGGGTATTTTGCGTGAAGCCGTCCGGTCAGTTTTACAAACCATTCCTGAGGTTCGCAACTTCCGCGATGAGCATGTTGAAAGGGGCGGAACCGGGGCTACCATTATAGAACTCGAATAAGGTCAAAATCCTGTCGGGTTTATGCCCTTAACAGTTGGCTGTTGGTGGGGCCACCCTTATTGAAATTGAATATGTTTTAAAACAATTCCAGCTGGTTGCTTGTAACATAAATGGGAGTCGGAAACTCTTCCCGGTAACGTGCCACCTGTTTACCAATCACTGCCTTGACGTGCCTTACAGGTGTTGTTTTGTTTTTTCGGCAATATTTTTCAAGGGCTTTGTATTGTGAATCTGATAGCTTTAAAGTCATTTTCTTAAATTGAATCTTTTTTCGGATAGGGCTCTTACAGTTCGGAAGATTCGAAAGGGATTTAAGCAGGTTGGTTTTTGGCATACCTAATAAATGAAAAAATTCAACAATGAGTAGTTCCTGTTCCGGAAGACAATATTTCAATTAAAATTTCCTGCCAGGTATTTATTGCAATGAAATTATAAACCCAGATATTCTGAAGCAGTTTTTGTACCTACCTGATTTGAAATGCCAAAAATAATCATCATACATCAAATTTCAGATCAAGAAGGTATTTTTTCCATACAGCCCGCTTAAAAAAGTTCGATTAACCGCAAAATGGAATCTTTTTCAGCGCCACTATCAACTTTTTTCCTTCCTCAATGGTGTTGAACATGTTAAACGAAATACGCAGGTTGGGGGTAAGCGGGTCAACCCCCATTGCCAAAAGAACCGGAGAGGGTTTGTTGCTTCCGGAGGAACATGCGCTTCCGGCAGATGCGCAGATGCCCGATAAATCGAGCAAACTCATAATCTGGCCTGATTCCATTCTTCCAGGCAGAGCAAAGTTGATGATAGTGTAAAGGCTGTTGCCTGTTGCATCGCCTAAAAATTTAAGGCCGGGTATCTCTTTAGGCAGTTCTTCAATCAGAAATGACCGAAGTTCTGTGATTTTATTAAAGGCCGTATCCATATTGCAGGTTACAAGGTCAAGCGCTTTTGCCATACCTGCTATTCCGGCAACATTTTCGGTACCGGCCCTC
>DATIKK010000065.1:0-1635 GCA_035477635.1 Bacteroidales bacterium
CGAGTTGGAATTGATGTCCACACCAAAAAGGCAGTTTTCGATGATGGTTTGCTTTTCGTGGAATAGCGTTTCTTGTACTCGCTGGCTTTCTGACACACCCCTGGCATTCCCTCCTTGAGGAGGGTAAGGGAGGTGTTTTGACACACCCCTTTCTCCCCTCTTGAGAGGGGACGGGGGTGTGTATTCAAAAAGGGCACCTTCTTCGTCTGTTACAATCAGTTCATCATTTACCACTTCCACCTGATATTCTTTCAGGCGTTTGCCGTCACGGTCTTGCAGAATTTTCAAGTCGTTTTTAACGGCAATCATTTCATTGAGTGCCGAAACGAGAAAGTGTCCTGAACCAACGGCGGGGTCGCATATTTTGATGCTGTTTACAATTTCGTTGGCTTCTTTTCGGTCTTCAATTTTGTCGTAGAGTTCTTCAATGCTTGTGCAATTCCATTTTTTGGTTTCATTGAATTTCTGCACAACGGCTTTGCGAATGGTTTCACGGCACATATACATTGTGATGAAACCGGGAGTGAAAAACGAGCCGTCTTTGTAGCCGTTTATTTTCTCGAAAATCAATCCAAGAACCGAAGCGTTAATCAGCGTTTTGTTGTCTTCCTGAATTTCTTCTCCGCCTTCTGCTCCAAAGTCGTAAGCATCTAAAAACTCAAGCAGGTATTGAAGCGCGAAAATATTGCCTGTCCTTTTTTTGCCCTGCTGGTCTTTGAGTACAGTGTGCGAAAAAATCGGAATGGTTTTGTCGTCTTTCAGGTTGCTGATAAACAAAGTAACCTGCTCAATGTCGGTCGGCTCAAAAAGCGATGAATTGAGATAAGGAACTTTCTCAAAAATCTGCTTTACATCTTCGCTTCGCTCGTCTTGCTTTCGTGCCAACACCTGAAAAAACAAGCTGTTCAGGTCGTCATAGTTCCGGATTTTTTCAATATTGAGAAATTTGTATTCGGACGCACCCCCGGCCCCTCTCAAGAGGGGAGTTTTGTGGTAGGTGATGAGTTGGGCTTCCAACAGCTTCAAAAACAAAATGCGGTTTATCCAGGTAATGGAAAGTTCAAGAGCAACGTTAAAAAGTCTTTCCTGTTGTGTGTTGCCAAATTGGTTTGGCTTTTCAAGTCGGCTTATCTTATCTAAGCTGTCAAGCTGAATAATTGCACTTTCAAGGATTGTTCCTGTGTGGCGTTCACCAGCTTTATTTCGTCCAATCAGTTTTTTGCTTCCTTCTTTGGTTTCGGTAAGTCCGATAATGTGCAACAGCTCGCTGTAAAATCGTTTGTCAAGGCTGTTGCTGTCGTTGGTAAATGGAAGTTTTAAAAGATGCTCTGGCGAAAGGAGTTTGAATAAAGCAATCAGCGAATTATCGTCTTTAGCCCATTGCCCACGGTTTAAACCGTGGGTTATGTAGTAGTCCTGAAGGTTGAAATAGGTAAATTCAATCCCACCCCCAGCCCCTCCCTCAGGGAGGGGAGCTAAAATTTGGTTATATAAGGTCTAATATTTAATTGCACAAATTGTCAATAATTTTTCGTTTGGAATTTGAAAATGAGAAAACATCTGCCGGAATTTCGCCTTTCTCAATCTCAGGGTCTCAATAATCCTATTGTGGATTATCGATTTTCTCATGAACCA